>JADGGK010000085.1 GCA_019689975.1 Pseudolabrys sp. | reverse complement strand
GCCGGCGTCGCGGGCATCTCGATGTGGCGGATGCCGTATTCGGAAAGGGCATCGACGAGCGCGTTCATGACCGTCGGGAGTCCGCCCGAGCAGCCGGCCTCGCCGCAGCCCTTGGCGCCGACCGGGTTGGTCCTCGTAGGAACGCCGCGGTCGAACACCGCGATGCTCGGCGCATCGTGCGCGCGCGGCATGGCATAGTCCATGAACGAGCCGGTGAGGAACTGGCCCTCCTCATCGTAGACCGCTCCCTCGAGCAAAGCCTGTCCGAGTCCCTGCACGACCCCGCCCTGGATCTGGCCTTCGACGAGCAGCGGGTTGAGCACCGTACCGAAGTCGTTGACGGCGGTATATTTCACCACGCGGGCGGCGCCGGTCTCGGGATCGACCTCCACCTCCGCGACGTGAACGCCGTTGGGGAAGGTGCCCGGGACGGGCTCGGTCACATGCGTGACGTCGAGCGAGGAGGGGATCCCCTCGGGCATCCTTGTTCGCCGCGCCTGTTGCGCCAATTCCATGATGCCGATGGCCCGATCCGTGCCCGCAATCACGAATCGGCCGTCGGAAAATTCGATGTCTTGGGGCGAGGCCTCGAGCATATGGGCGGCGATCTGCCGGCCCCGTTCGACCACCTTGTCCGCCGCTTGGACGATCGCCGTGCCGCTCAGCATAGCCGACCGCGAGCCGCCCGTGCCGCCGCCGACGACCAGGAGGTCGCTGTCGCCCTGGACCAAGCGGATGCGCTCGAACGGCACGCCGAGCCTGTCGGCCAGGAGCTGGGCGAAGGCAGTGGCGTGGCCCTGCCCATAATCGAGCGTTCCGGTGATGATGGTGACGGTGCCGTCCTCGTCGAAGCGGATGCCGCCCATTTCGGTCGTGCCGGCGGCGGTGGTTTCCACATAGCAGCCGACGCCGAGGCCGCGCAGCATGCCGCGTTTCCTGCTTTCGCGTTTGCGCTGCCCGAAACCGGCGACATCGGCGCGCGCCAGCGCTTCCTCGAACAGACCGGGAAAATCGCCGCAGTCATAAACCATGTCCGAGGCGGTCTTGAACGGCATTTCATCGGCGCGAATGAAATTGCGCCGGCGTAACTCGAGGCGGTCGATGCCGAGCTCGGCCGCGGCGTAATCCATGAGGCGTTCCATCGTATAGGCGCCTTCCGGCCGTCCTGCGCCGCGATAGGCGGAGACGAGCGTCGTGTTGGTGTAGACGCACTTGGTCGCCACTTCCAGGAGCGGCGTGCGATACATCCCGACGACGTTCTTGACGGAGTTGAGCGTCGGCAACAGCGGGCCGAATTGCGCGCAATAACCGCCGAGATTGCCGTAGCCGGATAGCCTGATCGCCTGTATCAAACCGCGCGCGTCGAAGGCGACCTCGATGGTCATGTCGTGGTCGCGTCCGTGATGATCGGACACGAAGCTGCCCGAACGTTCGTCCGTCCATTTCACCGGCCGCCCCAGCTCCTTGGCGGCATGCAGGATGCAGACATATTCCGGATAGACCGCCGCCTTCATCCCGAACGAGCCGCCGACATTGCCGGTAAGCACACGCACTTTGTCGGCTGGCGCATGGAGAATGTCGCGCAGCATGTTCTTCAGGCCGAAAACGCCCTGGCTGCAGGAATGCAGCGTCCATTTTTCACTGCGCGGATCGAATTCTCCGATGGCCGCGCGCGGTTCGATCGACGCGACGACGAGGCGTTGATTGACGACCGGCAGGCTGACGACATGCGCGGCCTTGGCGAACGCCTCCGCGACCCTGGCGCTGTCGCCGAAATGGTAATCGAGCGCGATATTTTGCGGCACCTCGTCATAGAGCAGCGGCGCGCCCGGTTGCGCGGCGGCGCGCGCGCTCGTCACCGCCGGCAGCGGTTCGATGTCGAGCGACACCGCCTCCGCCGCATCCTTGGCCTCAGCGAGGGTCTCGGCGACGACGCATGCAACCGGGTCCCCGACGAAGCGTACCTTGTCGACGGCAAGCGCAGGCCGCGGTACGTAGCGGATCGGCGTGCCGTCGCGATTCTTGAGCGGCAGCGTGCATTTCAACCCGCCATAGGCGCGGAGATCGTGACCGGTCAACACCGCGCAGACGCCGGGCTTGCGGCGCGCGGCTTTGGTGTCGATCCCACGAATGCGGCCATGCGCGATGGTCGAACGCACCATCACGGCATAGGCCTGACCGGGCAGACTGATGTCGTCGGTATAGCGCCCGCGACCGCGCAGCAGACGGGGATCCTCGGTGCGCCGCACCGGCTGGCCCACCGCAAACTTGGTCACGGCCAATGCGGTGTCTCGTGTCCTGTCGTCCATGTCGGATTTTGGCAATGCATGCGGGTCGCTGCTTGACATAGGGCAAGCCGCGCGCGGGCACAAGGTTGCGCGGCGCACGGACGCTGTTACACTTTTGCCGACAGGCGGAATATCGGCCGCCGCCGCGCGCCGGTAGAATGGCGCCGAGCGGCGAGCGGCGGGACGGATTCGACATGGCGAGCGAGGCCGGGGAACGCCCGGGCCTCGGCCCCGCGCGGCGTCCGCCGCGGCGCGGCTTCCGGGGCCGGCGGTCATCGAGCGACGACGACGGCGAGCACGGCCGCGCGACCTACGCGGCGCTCGATCTCGGAACCAACAATTGCCGGCTCCTGATCGCGCGCCCGACCGGCGACGGTTTCCGTGTCGTCGACGCCTTCTCGCGCATCGTGCGCCTGGGCGAGGGCGTCAGCGCGTCGGGCCGGTTGAGCGACGCCGCGATCGAACGGACGCTTGCGGCGCTGGTGGTCTGCCGCGCCAAGATGCGCAACCGGGGCGTCACGCGTGCGCGTCTCATCGCCACCGAGGCGTGCCGGAGGGCGCAGAATGCGGAACAGTTTCGCGCCCGCGTGGCGGAACAATTGGGCATGGAGCTCGAGGTCATCGATCGCAGGACCGAGGCCGAGCTCGCGGCGACCGGATGTGCGCCGCTCATCGATCCGCAGGCGGACGGCGTCATGCTGTTCGATATCGGCGGCGGTTCGTCCGAGCTCGTGCGACTGAACCGTCCGCGGTTCGGACCGCACGGGCCGCCGCTGCCGCAAATCCGCGACTGGATCTCCCTGCCGCACGGCGTGGTGACCCTCGCCGAGCGGCACGGCGGGATCAATGTCAGCCGCGCGACCTACGAACGCATGGTGGGCGAGGTCTCGGCGACGCTCGCCTCGTTCGCGCGCGCGCATGCCGGCGATGGTCTCAACGGCATTCACATGCTGGGAACCTCGGGCACCGTAACAACCATTGCCGGCGTGCATCTGAACCTCAAACGGTACGAACGGGACCGGGTTGACGGTTGTTGGATGACGACGGACGACATCAGCGCCGTGGTCGAACGGCTGCTCGGCATGAGCTATCAAGACCGCGTCGCAAGTCCCTGCATCGGTGTCGAGCGCGCCGATCTCGTGCTCGCCGGCTGCGCCATTCTCGAGGCGATCCGTCGGGCTTTTCCCTGCCGGCGCCTGCGCGTCGCCGATCGCGGGCTGCGCGAAGGCATGCTGGTGCAGATGATGCGCGAAGACGGTGTCTGGGACGCGGCCCCGGCGTCGACGACGCCGTCATGAGCAGGTCCGGCGGCGGACGGCGCGGCGGAAGACCGCGGCTTGAGCACGGCAAGCCCCGCTCGGCCTCGTCGCGGCGGTGGCTGGAGCGGCAGCTGAACGATCCCTATGTGGCGCGGGCCAAGCGCGAAGGCTACCGCTCGCGCGCCGCCTACAAGCTCGCGGAAATCGACGATCGCGCGCATGTTCTGAGGCCCGGCGCCCGCGTGGTCGATCTGGGGGCGGCGCCGGGCGGCTGGAGTCAGGTGGCCGCCGAGCGCGTGGGTGCACCCGGGCGCGGCCGGGTGGTCGCCGTCGATCGGGTTCCCATGGAGCCCGTCGACGGCGTCGACTTCGTCGAGCTCGATTTCCTGGATCCCGCGGCGCCCGATCGGCTGAGCGCCGTGCTCGGCGGCGCGGCCGATGTCGTGCTCTCCGACATGGCGCCCAATGCCACCGGACACGCGCGTACGGATCACCTGCGGATCATGACCTTGGTCGAGGCGGCGGCCGATTTCGCCCGCTCGGTGCTCGCCCCCGGCGGCGTCTTTCTCGCCAAGGTGCTGCAGGGCGGGACCGAGGCGGCTCTCCTCGCCGCGCTCAAGCGCGACTTCGAAAGCGTCAGACACATCAAGCCGCCGGCGAGCCGGCCGGACTCGGCCGAGCTCTATGTGCTCGCGGCGGGTTACCGTCGCGCGCCGGTCGGCGCGCATTCACGGGGCGGAAAATCCGACCGCCCCTAGGATTCCGGCGGAGGCCGTGCTAACCACCGGCGCCAACTCCGCAAGGCGAAGCAGAATCGTTCCCTGCCGCGGCGGCCGGGTCGGCATTGCTTCCGCGGTGGCCGGGAGATTGGCGATGATCGACAACAATCGTGCAAGCCCGCGCGAGGCGCTCACGTTCGACGACGTGCTCATCAAGCCCGGCCTGTCGGACGTCATGCCCGCCGATGTCGACATCCGCTCCCGTGTCACCAAGTCGATCACCGTCAATATTCCGATCATCGCCTCGGCGATGGACACCGTGACCGAGGCGGCCATGGCGATCGCCATGGCGCAGGCAGGCGGCATCGGCGTCCTCCACCGCAACATGGAGCCCGAAGTGCAGGCGGCGCAGGTCCGCCAGGTCAAGAAATTCGAATCCGGCATGGTGGTCAATCCGCTCACGATCGAGCCGGGCGCGACGCTGCAGCAGGCGCTCGATCTGATGAAGGAGCATCGGATATCCGGCATTCCGGTGGTGGAAGGTGCGGGCAACGGTCCGGGCAGGCTGGTCGGCATCCTCACCAATCGCGACGTGCGCTTTGCCACCGATCCGCGGCAGCGGGTGGCGGAGCTCATGACCAAGGACAAGCTCATCACGGTGCGCGAAGGGGTGAGCCAGGAAGAGGCCAAGAGGCTTCTGCATCAGCACCGGATCGAGAAACTGCTGGTCGTCGACAGCCAGTACCGCTGCGTCGGCTTGATCACGGTCAAGGACATCGAGAAGGCGGTCGCCAATCCCAATGCCTGCAAGGACGAGCAGGGGCGGTTGCGCGTCGCCGCGGCCACGACCGTCGGCGACAAGGGTTACGCGCGCACGGAACAACTGATTGCCGCCGGTGTCGATCTCATCGTGGTCGACACCGCGCACGGCCATTCGCAATACGTGCTCGAGGCCGTCAGCCGCATCAAGCGCAAATCCAACAAGGTGCAGGTCATTGCCGGCAATGTCGCCACGGCGGAAGGCGCCAAGGCGCTGATCGACTCGGGCGCGGACGCAATCAAGGTCGGCATCGGCCCCGGCTCGATCTGCACCACGCGCATCGTCGCCGGCGTCGGCGTGCCGCAGCTCACCGCCATCATGGATTGCGTGGAGGCCGCGCAGGCAACCGGCACCCCGGTCATTGCCGACGGCGGCATCAAATTCTCGGGCGATCTCGCCAAGGCCCTCGCCGCCGGCGCCGACTGCGCCATGGTGGGCTCGCTGCTCGCCGGCACCGACGAGGCGCCCGGGGAGGTGTTTCTCTATCAGGGGCGCTCGTACAAGACCTATCGCGGCATGGGCTCGGTCGGCGCCATGGCGCGCGGCTCGGCGGACCGTTATTTCCAGCAGGACATCAAGGACTCGCTCAAGCTCGTGCCCGAAGGCGTGGAAGGCCAGGTGCCTTACAAGGGCCCGGCGGCGACCGTCCTGCACCAGCTCACGGGAGGGCTGCGCGCGGCCATGGGCTATGTCGGCGCGCGGAACCTGGAAGAGATGCGGCACAAGGCCCAGTTCGTGCGCATTACCGCCGCGGGCTTGCGCGAGAGCCATGTGCACGACGTCATCATCACGCGGGAAAGCCCGAACTATCCGAGCAGGGGCTAGCGACCGCCCGCACGATGCGGAGCGCCCGCAAGGCGCGCAGAGTTCCTGCCGAGGACGGGGCATACCGGAGCCGCCAATCCCGCGCCCGCAGGCACGCGACGCGCAAGGCGGCTTGGCGCGCAGGCGGCGGCGAGGCGGGCGCGCACACGCCGCGGGTCTGACATCAGGATTGGGAGATCGCGCCGTCAAATGAGGATCATGCCATGTCCCTGCAAGCCGTTCTGATGCCGCTCTTCGTGCAGGTTGCGCTGACCTTCGCGCTGTGGTTTTGGATGGTCTATGAACGCGGCCGGCTGCTGGCCGGCGGCAAGGTGCAGCCGCACGAGATCGCCTTGCGCCAGCCGAACTGGCCGCCGCACGCGCTGCAGGTCGGCAATGCCGCGCACAATCAGCTCGAGACGCCGCTGCTGTTCTATCTGCTGACGACGCTCGCGCTCGTCACCCGGCAGGCGGATGCGACCTTCGTGGTCCTGGCCTGGATCTACGTCGTCCTGCGCGTGCTGCATGCCTATGTGCACGTCACCAGCAACCGCATTCCCGTGCGCGGGCCGGCATTCGCGGCCTCGTTGCTCGTGCTGTTCGTCATGTGGGTCGTTTTCGCCCTGCGCATTCTCACCCGCCTGCCATGACGCCGGGGGCGCGACTGGCCGCGGCCATCGAGATTTTCGAGGTGATCGTGCGCGATCGCCGGCCGGCGGCCGACGCGCTCAGGAACTGGGGGCTGGCGCACCGTTTCGCCGGGTCCGGCGATCGCGCCGCCATCGCCGGCCTCGTCTACGATGCCTTGCGGCGGCGCGCGTCCAGCGCCTTCATCATGGGAGCCGACACCCCCCGCGCCGTGCTCATCGGCATGCTGCGAGGCGAACGCGGGCTCGATGCCGACGCCATTGCACGGCTTGCGGACGGCGCCGGCCACGCGCCGGCGGCGCTGACGCCGCAGGAGCGCCGGCGTCTCGAGACGGTCGATCTCGCCGCCGCACCCGCGCATGTGGCGGGCGATTATCCCGAATGGCTCGACGCGCATTTCGCCCGCGCTTTTGGGGATGACCGCGCCGGGGAAGGCGCCGCGCTCGCACGGCGGGCACCGCTCGACCTGCGCGTCAACGCCCTTAAGGGCGAGCGGCCGCGCGCGGCCGAGTCGCTTGCGGATCTTGCCCCGCAGCCCACGCCCTGGTCCCCCTGGGGCCTGCGGATCGCGCTCGATGCCGAGGCCAAGGCGCCGCCGGTGCATGCCGAGCCGGCTTTCCGCAAAGGCCTGGTGGAGGTTCAGGACGAGGGCTCGCAGCTCGCCGCACTTTTTTCCGCCGCCAAGGCGGGCGAGCAGGTGGTCGATCTCTGCGCCGGCGCCGGCGGCAAGACGCTGGCGCTCGCCGCGATGATGCAGAACAGGGGGCAGATCTATGCCACCGACCTCGACAAGCGGCGACTCGCGCCGATCCATGAACGGCTCAAGCGCGCCGGCGCGCGCAACGTGCAGGTGCGCACGCCGCGCCGGAGCGGACGCGAACTCGACGACCTCGCCGGCCGCATCGATCTGGTGCTGATCGACGCGCCCTGCACCGGCACCGGCGCCTGGCGGCGCAATCCGGATGCGAAATGGCGGCTGCGCGCCGGCTCATTGGCGCGGCGGCTCAAGGAGCAGGCGGCCATCCTCGATCGCGCCGCACCCCTGCTCAAGCCGGGCGGCCGGATCGCCTATGTGACCTGCTCGGTGCTGAGCGAGGAGAACGAGGAGCAGGTGCGCGCATTCCTCCATCGGCATCCGGATTTTGCCGCGGTTGCGCCGGCGGTGGTCGCCGGCGCGCTGGGCGGCGCCGCCGCTTCCTTTCTCGCGGCCGCGCGCGTCGGCGCCGAGGGACTATTGATGACGCCGCGCACGACCGGGACCGACGGTTTTTACGTTTCGCTCATCAAACGACGCGCGGCGTGACCGCAATTCCCCGATTGCGCCTCAATCCCGGCAAAAATTTTCCGTGATGATCTTGTGAGTTCCTGCGCGACAAGGCGGAACGCGGGGGTTTCATTTATGCTGGTGGCGCGGCGTGATCCGCTGCAGGATCATGGAACGCACGATCATTCGCCGGCCTACGGCCGCGCCTGCGCGCCGCGCCTTGCGCGCGTGCTGAGCCTGCTGCAGGTGGCAGGCACCGTGGTGGGCATTCCGGTTGCGCTGACCAGCGCCTATTCCGTTTACCACGCCAACTTCTCCGCCGAGGCGGTCTGCCAGGGTCTGCGCAGCAACATCGTCGCGATGCTCGACAAGAGCGCCGACGCCGCCACCCTGCGCGCGCTGGTACGGCGCGACGTCGTCAATTTCGAGCGTCATTGCGGGACCGTCGATCCGGAGGCGGTCGCGGCCTTCAAATCGCTGCTCGCCGAAAAACCGGCCGCGGGGGAGACGGCGGCGAAAATACCGGCGCGCAACCTCGCGCGCGAGGCGGAGGCTCGTCCCGCGACGGCGCGGCCGCCGGTCGCGGCCAAGGCCGCGCCGCCGGCGAGGGAGCCGATCGCGCACGATACGCGCATGTCGGACGCCAAATGGCTCGAGGCGGTGCGCGCGGCCCTGCTCACGCGCCGCGGCGAGGAGCCTGCGCGCCTCGAGCTCGCCGCGCCGCCGCATGCGCTCGCCCCGCCGGCACCGGCGAGAAGCGAAACGCGGTTTGCTGTCTCGCCCATGCCGGAGGGTCGCCTCGTCGCGCCGCTGCCGCCGCCGACCGAGATCGCCTCGCCGCCGGCGCCGGCGAGCGAAACAGACCATCCGATTCCGCCTGCTTCCATTCCCGACGCATCGGCGGCGCAGCTCGAGCGGCCGCGCCACCTCTCGCGTTGGGACGCGATCATGGCGCGGATCCCGGTGGTCAACCGCCTGTGGAACGAGGAACGGCGCGAGGATTGAGAGGCGGCGGACGCCTTTGCTCTACCAATCGGCGACCGTCCGCACGTCCGCTTCGACCTGCCATGGTCCGACACGGCCGCTCAGGCGCGCGGCCTCCGCAAGACGCGCAAGAAACTCGCGTCGCGGAATGTCGCGAAAGCCCATGTCGCGGCATACCGGCGTCATCACCTTGCCGTCGTTGAAGGCAAAGCCCCAGCGCGCAAGGTGGTAGTTGAGCACGGTGAAGCCGATCTTGGAGGCGTTGGGCTCGCGCGAGAATTGCGATTCGGTGGCAAAGGCGCCTCCGACCGCCAGGCCGTAGCCTCCGCCGACAAGCGCGCCCCGTTCGTTCCACACTTCAAATGAGTGAACATGGCCGGCGTCGAACAGCGCCGCATAGGCGTGCATGACGCGGGGCGTGATCCAGGTGAGATTGAGCCGCGGCCGCCGGCGGGCGCAGGCCACGATGACGGCTTCGAAATCGCGGTCGAAAGTGACGCTGTAACGTCCTTGCCGCATCTGTCGGCGCAGGCGCTTGGCGATGTGCCGTTCGTGGAAGAGAAGTATCGAGCGCTGCGGCGGCGACCACCATTTCATGGGCCCGGCATGCGCGAGCGGATAGAGCCCGCGTCGGTAGCCGGCGAGGATGGTGGCGGGGCTGAAATCGTGGGCGATGCCGGCGAGCCCCGGAGGACTGTCGAGTGCCCGCTGCGGGTCGGGCAGGGCGTAATCGGGGGCGAGCAGCTCGCGCAGGCACAGGCGCAGCACGTTCGGCATGCCCGCAATCCGCCGCGGCATCAGGTTCCAAACCAGGGCCATCGCCCATCGTTCGAGGGTGGCGATGGGGGTTTCGCGGAACAGCGCGGCGCGGCGAAGGGTGCGCTCCGGCACGGACAGAAACAGGCGTTCGACCGCCGACGCCATCATCGCTCCTTTCGGCTGTGCACAGGCCCATGCGGACCACCGTTCTAAGCATGGGCGCGACTAACATCGCGTTACCCGCCCCCGAGGCCGCGGGCGGGCTTGACCCGGCCCGCCGTTGCCCGCAAAAAGCCCGCCCGAACGGCCTTGCGTGCCCGATTCCCCGCGCCGTTTGGGCCCGGCCGCCATCCCATGCACGAGAAGGTCCTCATCATCGATTTCGGCTCCCAGGTCACCCAGCTCATCGCGCGCCGGGTGCGGGAGGAAAGGGTCTATTGCGAGATCGTCCCCTTCCAAAAGGCGGAAACCGCGTTCCGGACCATGAAGCCGAAGGCGGTGATCCTCTCGGGCGGGCCGGCGTCGGTGCACGAGAAGGATGCGCCGCTGGCGCCGCAGGCCATCTATGACGCGGGCGTGCCGATTCTCGGCATCTGCTATGGCGAGCAGGCGATGGCACAGCAACTCGGCGGCAGGGTCGAGGGCGGGCATCACCGAGAATTCGGTCGTGCCGAGGTGGAGGTGATCGCCGACAGCCCGCTCTTCGAGGGCGTCTGGCGCAAGGGCGGGAAATATCCGGTCTGGATGAGCCATGGCGACCGGGTGACGGCGCTGCCGGAAGGATTCAAGGTGCTCGCCACCTCTCCCAATGCGCCGATCGCCGTCATTGCCGACGAGCGGCGCAGGTTCTACGCCACGCAATTTCACCTCGAAGTCGCGCATACGCCGCACGGCGCGGCGCTGCTGCGCAATTTCGTGCGCAAGATCGCGGGGCTTTCCGGCGACTGGACCATGCGCGCGTTCAGGGAGGAGGCGATCAAGAAAATCCGCGCGCAGGTGGGGGAGGGCCGCGTCATCTGCGGATTGTCGGGCGGCGTCGACAGCGCGGTCGCCGCGGTGCTGATCCACGAGGCGGTCGGCGCGCAGCTTACCTGCGTCCTGGTCGATCATGGCCTCATGCGCCTCGGAGAGGCGCGGCAGGTCGAGGCCTTGTTTCGCGACAGCTACAATATTCCGTTGGTGCTCGCGGACGCTTCCGAGACTTTCCTGCGGGCTCTCGAGGGCATCGAGGATCCGGAAGCCAAGCGCAAGACGATCGGCAAATTGTTCATCGACATATTCGAGCGCGAAGCGAGGAAGATCGGCGGCGCCGAATTTCTGGCGCAGGGCACGCTCTATCCCGACGTGATCGAGAGCGTGTCCGTCGCCGGCGGGCCCTCGGTCACCATCAAGTCGCACCACAATGTCGGCGGCCTGCCGGAACGGATGAACATGAAGCTCGTGGAGCCGTTGCGCGAATTGTTCAAGGACGAAGTGCGCGCCTTGGGGCGCGAGCTCGGCCTGCCGGAGGCCTTTGTCGGGCGCCATCCCTTTCCCGGTCCGGGGCTTGCGATCCGCTGCCCCGGCGCGGTCACGCGGGAGAAGGTCGAGCTCCTGCGCCGCGCCGATGCGATCTTCATCGAGGAGATTCGCGGCGCCGGCCTTTACGACCGCATCTGGCAGGCCTTCGCGGTATTGCTGCCGGTGAAGTCCGTGGGCGTGATGGGCGACTTCCGCACCTATGACTATGTTGTCGCCCTGCGCGCGGTGACCTCGACCGACGGCATGACCGCCGACTTCTATCCCTTCGAGATGAGCTTTCTCGCGCGCACCGCAACGCGCATCGTCAACGAGGTCAAGGGCGTCAATCGCGTGGTCTACGACATCACCTCAAAGCCGCCGGG
>JADGGK010000198.1 GCA_019689975.1 Pseudolabrys sp. | reverse complement strand
GATGGACACCGCGGTGCTTGCAAAGGCCATCGACCTTCCAGATTACGAGACGCGCCGGCGCGAGTATATCGGGTGCACCTGGCTGCCGCCGAAGTGGGACTGGGTCGACCCGCTGAAGGACGCGCGCGCCGAGATCGAGCAGATCGAAGCGGGGCTGAAGAGCCGCACGCAGGCGCTTGCGGAACGCGGCTACGACGCCGAGCAGGTCGATGCCGAGATCGCAGCGGACAAGGCTCGCGAGAAATCGCTCGGCCTGACCTTCGGGTCGCCATCGCCTGGGACGCCGCCGCCGAGCGACCAGGCTGATGAATCGAGCGCTAACTGAAGGGCCGACAATGCTCAATCTGCCGCATGTGGCCTCCCGGATATTCGGGACGCCCTTGATGATCTCGCGGGCCAAGCTCGAAGTGATCCTCGGCGTGCTGGGGCCGCGGCTCGCGGGCGGCACCTTGGAGCCGCTCGAACCGGGAACCGAACCGCGGCCGCTCAGCTCGGTCACCGCCGAGAAGATTGCGGTCGTGTCGGTCATCGGCACGCTGGTGAGCCGCTCGGCCTATCTCGATGCCGCGAGCGGACTTGTGTCCTATGGCGACATTGGCGACGCCATTGCCGGCGCGATGTCGGACCCAGCCGTCCGCGGCGTCATCCTCGATGTCGACTCCGCAGGCGGTGAGGTCGGCGGGCTGTTCGATCTCGTCGATCGCATTCGCGCCCTGCGCGCGGCGAGCGACAAGCCGCTGTGGGCGGTGGCGAACGAGAGCGCGCTGTCGGCGGCCTATGCCATCGCCAGCGCCGCCGACCGGCTTTACGTTACGCGCACCGGCGAGGTCGGCTCGATCGGCGTGGTCGCGGTTCATGTCGACGAGAGCGGGGCGGACGCCAAGGCGGGGCTTTCCTGGACCTTCGTCTTTGCCGGCGAGCACAAGATCGACGCCAACGCGCACGAGCCGCTCTCGGAACGCGCGCGCGCCGCTATCCAGGCCGACGTCGACCGTCTCTACGCCGAGTTCTGCGCGCTGGTTGCCGCGAATCGAGGACTGAGCCCCGAAACCGTGCGCGGCACCAAAGCTGAGGTCTATCGCGGCGAGCTTGCCATCCGCGCCGGGCTTGCCGACCGGCTCGGCACGCTCGACCTCGCCATCGCCGAGATGGCGGCCGCGCTCGATCGCGCGGCGCCCTCCCGCGCCATCATCAACCCGACACTCAAGAGGAGCCTCTCCATGGCGACGAACGAAACCGAACAGTTCCAGGATCAGTCGCATGAGCCGCAGCCGGCCGCCGCCGCTCCGCCGGCCGTAACACAGGCTGCATCGGATACCGCGCCGCCGGCATCAACCACGGCAAAAGCGAGCGCGGACGAACGATTGCGCGCGGAGCTTGCCGAAGTTGTTGCGATTGCGGCGCAAGCAGCCCGGCTTGGGGTTGCGGTCGATGCCGCCGACGCGCTGAAGAAGGGCATCGCCCCCGACGCACTGCGGCGTTCGGTGCTC
>JADGGK010000024.1 GCA_019689975.1 Pseudolabrys sp. | reverse complement strand
ACGAATGCGGGCATTGGGTCTGCGGCACGACAAGGCCTGGATTGCTTCGTCGCCCCTTCGGGGCTCCTCGCAATGACGGCCGTGGGTCGCGCCGCCGCTTGCGCGGCTCCTCGCAATGACGGCGTCGTCCCGGCGCCGGCCTTCCAGGAAACCGCCTTTGCGGCCGCGCAGGCGCGGCAGGCGGGAAAGATTTTCACGAGCGGTCAGTCGGATTCGTGCTATTTTCTCGGCGCTATGGAGGCGGCCCGTCGGGAAGGCGTCGGAGGCGTGCGTCATGGTTGAAGCGTTGATGTATTTCGGTACCGGCTTCCTGGTCGCCGCGCTCCTCGGACTCCTCATCATTCCGCTCGTGCACGGCCGCGCCGTACGCCTCACCATGCGCCGGCTCGAAGCCGCGACCCCGGCGTCGATGGCGGAGATCCAGGCCGACAAGGACCAGCTGCGCGCCGAATTCGCCATGTCCACGCGGCGTCTGGAAATGAGCGTCGAGCAGCTCAAGGCCAAGACCACGAGCCAGCTCGCCGAGCTCGGGAAGAAGAACGACGCCATCAACCGGCTCAAGATCGAGCTCGGCGAGAAGACCGCCGCGATCTTCGCCTTGGAAGCGCGCGACAAAGCGCTGCGCGATCAGCTGCGCGCCACCGAGGAGGAGGTCGCGGTGAAGACCGCCGCGATGCACGAGGCCGAGCGTGCGCTCGCCGACAAGGAAGCGCAGCTTGCCAAGCTTCTGGGCGCGCTCGAGGAACAGTCGAGCATCGCCGCCGCACGGCAGGGCGAGATCGATGCGCTCAGATCGCAGATCGAGGCGTTCAAGGAGCGTCTCGTTGCCGCCGAGCGGGACGTCAAGGCGGCGGAAAATCGGCGCGAAGCCGAACGGGTCGAGCTCGCGGCGGCCACCAGGGAGCTGGACGCGGAACGCCGCAAGGTGGAGACTCTCGACGGCCGCGTGGCGGAACTCGAACAGCAGCTATCCGCACAGCGCGCCGAGGCCGCGCTGCTCGGCCGACGCGCCAGCGAACTGGAACGCACGCTCAACGAGCAGGCGAAACTGCTCGGACGCGCCGAGGTCGAGATCAGGCATCTGGGCAACGAGCTTGCGCTCGCGCGCAAGATCGAGGCGGAGCTGCGCGCCGAGATCGCCGAGCGCGAAAACAGCAGCGCCGCGACTTTTGAAAGCCTCAAGAACGACCGCGCACGGTTGCAGGCCGAGCTCGAGCGCACGGCAGCGGAGCGCGACCGGCTTGCGCGCGATATCGCGACGATGAAGCGCGAAACCGAGGAGGCCTGGGCTTCCGAGCGCATGGAGAATGCGCTCCTGCGCGAGCGCATCAATGACGTCGCGGCCCAGGTCGCGCGGCTTGCCGCCGCCCTCGAAGGGCCCGGCTCGCCGATCGAGGCCCTTCTTTCGGAAGGTGGTCGCGACATTGCCGGTGCAGGCGCGCTCGGCGCGGATACGCTCGCCGAGCACCGGGGTGGCGGCGGCGATCTTGCCGATCGCATCCGCGCGCTCAAGACCTACGCCTCGCGCGTTCCGCCCCCGGACGATCCCAAGCGCCGGAATTAGCCGATATGCCGCCCGCATGGCGCGCCGCGCAACGCAGTTTGCGTCCCACATGTTCGCGGCCGACCGTCCGCCATGGGTGATCGCGCAGCGGCGGGCAGGCAAGCGCGAAATTCGCGTCGCTTGACACTCCGTAAAGGCGCTCCTTATATCGCGCCGACCCGTCGTCACGGGCGCTTAGCTCAGCGGGAGAGCGTTCCCTTCACACGGGAGAGGTCGTAGGTTCAATCCCTACAGCGCCCACCATAAAGGCCCACCATAAAGCGATCGCGCGGTCGCGCTCGTGTCGCCGCGCGCTCGAAGCGGCCGGCGTGCGCCCGCGAGCGCCTGGCCGTCCTCCACGGCGGCACGGCTCGTGCAACGTCCAGTGGCGCGCAGTCCATTGGCGCGCACCCGCGCCGCGCTCAACCGCCCGGCTTGTCCGTCCTGAAGCCACGGAAGGCCCAGCCGGCCGCAAGCCCGAAGAGGAAGAGCGCGATCGGCGGGCCGAACAGCAGCACCGGGATGGAAAGAGCCTCGGCGGTACTGCGGAATCCGGTCTGGATCGCGTGCAGCGCGAGGTAAACCACCCAGCCCATGATCCAGGCGGCGGACATGAGAATCCAAATGCGGAACAGGCCGCGTCGCCAATTCACCTGCTGCGGCTCATTCGTGTTCGCGGCAAGACCGGCCGGCCTGCGGGGAATGCCAAACTGGGCCATGATGACGTTTCCTTCGACGCGATCCGGATCGCCAGCCCTGTGCTTCATGCTGTCACTCATGCATCGGCACCAGGATCGCCTCCCTTTTGAGCGAAATTGCGACCGCCGCGCCGTGCACGAGTGTCACCGCCGCGCCGGCGGCTCGCGGCTGAGGTTCTTCGCCGCAAGCTCGTCGAGATAATCCTGCCAGTAACGCGCGTGGTTGCGGCCGAGATCGCGCAGATAGTTCCAGTCGAAGATCCCGGTCGAGTGCAGGTCGTCGAAGACCAGGCGCACGGCATAGTTGCCGACCGGCACCACCTCGAGAATGGCGACGTCGCGTTTGCCGGCGACCGTCTTGCGTTCCTGCGGCGAATGGCCCTTCACCTCCGCGCTCGGGCTTTTCACGCGCAGATATTCGGCCGGCAAATCGTAGCGCTCGGCCGCGCCGAACGTCACCGTGAGCGTCTTGCGGTCCTTGTGCAGCCTGAGCTCGCTCGGCCAGGCGTCCTCTTCCTCGACCATGTCAGTTCACGAAGCGCACGCTTCCCGCCGGCCCGAGATCATAGCCGCCGAACTCGCGCGCGCGCGCCGCGATCGCCTCGGAACCGAAAAAGCGCACCAGCGCCTGCAGCGGCGGACGGAAATAGTCGCGCTGGCGCATCACCAAATCGAACCGCTCCCACAGGATCGGCACGAAATCAAGCCCGGCCGCATTGGCGACGCCGCGCGTCGCGATGCCGGCATCGGCGCGACCGGCGCGGATCGCCTGCGCGATATCGGGCCCGGTCGGGCACAGGGGGCCAAGCGTCAGACGTTCGATGTCCGCCTGCGCGCGATGCAACAGCGCCAGCAGCAAGAGTTGCGCGCCGGCGCCCTTCGGCCGCTGCGCCAAGCGTGCGCGCTTGGCGATGACGTCGCCGATCGTCGTCAGCCGGAGCGGATTGCCCGGCGCGACCAGCAGGCCCTGCTCGCGACGACAGAAGCCGATCATCACCGCATCCTGCAAGTCGCTGCGGCCGCGCATGGCGGCGAGATTGGCATCCGCCTCGGGATCCTCGAGCGCATGCAGATGAATGCCGGCGGCCATCGTCTCGCCGGCGAGGAAGCGCGCCAAGCCCGCCTCGCTGCCGACCGCGAGACTCGCGAGCCCCGAACCGCTCTCGCGCAGCGCCCATTCGAGCAGCGGATCATGACTACCGCCGACGATCGGCGCAGCCTCGGGCCGCTTCAGCCCCGCCGGCCGCGACACGCTTGCGGTGATCCAGTGGTCGAGTTCGGCCTTCGGAAACAGCCAGCGGCCGGTAACCTTGGTGCAGGGCACCGTGCCTTCCGCCACCATCTCATAGATCTTGCGTTCCTTGAGGCGAAGATAGGCGGCCGCTTCGGACGTGGTAAGCAGCTCCATGACGCAGCACCTGCGCATATTTGCAGCGTTTCCGAGGATGCCCGAACGAGATGAAAAGACAAGGGCTCACCGGCCGGCCGCATAGCCCTGCATGCCGCGCGGGTTGGCGGCCGCGCGCCGGCGCCAGCCGACGCGCGCGGCCGCCGTGAGGCGGCCTTCCGACCAGGCCGGGCCGACCTCCACCGCGTGCCCGCGCTCGCGCAGCGCCTTGATCGTCGTCTCCCTCAGGCGGCTTTCGACCACCAGCACGCCGGGCCTTGCCGTGCGCGGCCAGAACGAGATGGGAAAATGCTCCGAGTGCCAGGCCGGGGCATCGATCGCTTCCTGCAGGTTCATGCCCGCATGCACGTGACGCAGGAAGAACTGCGCGATCCACTGGTCCTGCTGATCGCCGCCGGGCGAACCCCACGCCAGATAGGCCTCGCCGTCGCGCAAGGCGAGCGTGGGCGATAGGGTCGTGCGCGGACGCTTGCCGGGCGCCAGCGCGGCCGGGTGCTTCTCGTCGAGCCAAAACATCTGCGCGCGCGTGCCCAGCGGGAAGCCGAGCTCGGGGATCACCGGCGAGGACTGCAACCATCCGCCGGAGGGCGTGGCGGACACCATATTGCCGGCCTGGTCGACGATGTCCAAATGCACGGTATCGCCGATCGCCTCGCCGATGCGGCCCACGGTCGGCTCGCCGCTGCCGAGGCTGCTGACCGCCGCGCGCGCAGCCTGCGCGCGATGCACTTCCACCGGCGCGCCGAAGCCGTCGATCCTGCCCGGTTGCAGCGCCAGCGAGGCCCGTTCGCCGATGAGCTTGCGGCGTTCGGCATTGTAGCTTTCCGACAGCAGGGTCTCGACCGGCACCGGCACGAAATCGGGGTCGCCGTAAAAGCTCTCGCGGTCGGCGAAAGCAAGTTTCGCCGCCTCGACCTGGAGATGGATGAAGTCGGGCCCGCACGGATCGAGTCCGTCGAGGTCGAAGCCCTTGAGCAGCGCAAGCTGCTGCAGCAGCACCGGCCCCTGGCTCCATGGTCCGGGCTTGCAGACCGTGTAGCGGCCATAGTCGTAGGTCAGCGGCGGCTCGACCCGCGCCTGCCAAGCGGCCATGTCGGCACCGCAGAGCAAGCCGCGATGCGGTTCGCCGGAGACGTCCATCACCTCCTGCGTGCGGCAGAACCGGTCGATCGCCTCGGCGACGAAACCCTGCGACCAGGTCCGGCGCGCGCGCTCGATCTGCCGCACGCGGTCGCCGCCCGCGCTCTCCGCCTCGCGCAGGATGCGCGCATAGGTCTCCGCCAGTGCAACATTGGCGAACAGCGCGCCCGGCGCCGGCACCTCGTTGCCAGGAAGATAGACCGAGGCCGAGCTCGGCCAGTGCGCGCGGAAGAAATCGGCGACCGCGGCGATGGTGGCGCTGGCGCGCTCGGCCAGCGGATGACCCTTGCGCGCATAGGAGATGGCCGGGGCGAGCACATCGGCCACGCGCAGGCTGCCGTAATCGCGCAGCAGCAGCATCCAGGCATCGAACATGCCGGGCACGCAGGCTGCGGTGAGGCCGGTGCCCGGCACCATGTCGAGCCCGAGCTTGCGGAACTGCGCAATGGTGGCGGCCATGGGGGCGGGACCCTGGCCGCAGATCACCTCCGGCTTCCCGCGCGCGACGTCGTATGTGATGATCGGCACGTCGCCGCCCGGTCCGTTCAGATGCGGTTCGACCACCTGCAGCGTGAACGCGGTGGCGGCGGCGGCATCGAAGGCATTGCCGCCCTTTTCCAGAGTCGCCATGCCGACGGCGGTCGCGATCCAGTGGGTGGAGGCGACCACGCCGAACGTTCCCTCGATCTCCGGCCGCGTGGTGAAGGGATTGGGGTTGATCTTGGAGATTTCGCTTCGTTTCATGCAGCGGCTCGGCGGCTCATGGGCCGGGCGCGGGGCTCGGCCGTCTCGGTCGTTTGGCGCCGCGCGCATTAAGCAGGCGGCGGCAGCCCACGGCAAGCCGGCCGACGGACCGCCGTTCTATCGCAAATGACACGCCACCATCTGCCCCGCTCCTGCCTCGCGCAGGAGGGGGACCTCGACCCGGCAACGCTCGACCGCATAGGGACAGCGCGTGTGGAAATGGCAGCCGGAGGGCGGATTGATCGGGCTCGGCACGTCGCCCTGCAGGACCGGCCTGCGTCGTTTGACGCGCGGGTCCGGTACCGGCACGGCGAGCAGGAGCTGCTCCGTATAGGGGTGGAGCGGTCGGGTGAACAACGTGCGCTTGTCGGCATATTCGACGATGCGGCCGAGATACATCACCGCGATGCGATGACTGATGTGCTCGACCACGGCGAGATTGTGCGAGATGAAAAGATACGAGAGGCCCATCTCCTGCTGCAGGTCGTGCATGAGATTGAGCACCTGCGCCTGGATCGACACGTCGAGCGCGGAAACGGGCTCGTCCGCAACGATGAGCTTCGGCCGCAAGGCGAGTGCGCGGGCAATGCCGATGCGTTGGCGCTGCCCGCCCGAGAATTGATGCGGATAATAGTCCATTTGCGCCGGCCGCAGACCGACGCGTTCGAACAGTTGCGCCACCCGCTCCCGCACCTCGCGACCGGAGGCCAGTCCATGCACGCGCAGGGGCTCGGCGACGATGTCTCCCACCGACATGCGCGGGTCGAGCGAGGAGAACGGATCCTGGAAAATGATCTGCATCTGCCGCCGGTACGGTCGCAGCGCGGATCGGTCGAGATGCGTGATGTCGGTACCGGCAAGCTCGATGCGGCCGGCGGTGGGCTCGATCAGACGCAGCACCGTGCGGCCGACCGTGGTCTTGCCGCTGCCGGTTTCGCCGACGAGGCCGAGCGTTTCACCCGCGCCGATCGAAAAGCTCACGCCGTCGACCGCGAACACCTTTCCGGCGGCACGCTGCAACAGGCCCGTTCGGATCGGGAAATGCTTCTTGAGATCGTGCACGGCGAGTACCGGCACGCCATTGACGTGCGGTTCAGGCTGCATGGCCGTTCCCGTAAAGCTCGCCCGCGCGCCAGCAGGCAGCCCGGTGACCGGGACGCTTTTCCTCGAAGGGCGGATAGGCGGCACGGCATATGTCCGCCGCATGCGCGCAGCGCGGCGCGAATACGCAACCGGGCGGCAGACGGGTCAGCGACGGCACCATGCCGGGAATCTCCCGCAGACGTCCGGCATGTCCGCCCTCTTCCCCGCGCATGAGCCCAAGGCGCGGAATGGAGGCCATCAGCCCGTGCGTGTAGGGGTGCTGCGGGCGCGCGAACAGATCCTCGACGCTTGCCTCTTCCACCTTGCGGCCCGCATACATCACGATGACGCGCTGCGCGGCTTCCGCGACGACTCCGAGGTCATGCGTGATCAGGATCAATGCGGTGCCGAGTTTGCGCTGCAAGTCAAGGATGAGATCGAGAATCTGGGCCTGGATGGTGACGTCGAGCGCGGTCGTCGGCTCGTCGGCGATCAGCACCTTCGGGTTGCAGGCGAGCGCCATGGCGATCATGGCTCGCTGGCGCATGCCGCCGGAGAGCTGATGCGGATATTCCCGCGCGCGCTGTGCCGGGGCGGGAATGCGCGTCAGTCGCAGCATCTCGATCGCCTTATCCCAGGCTTCCGCTCGGCTCATCCGCTCGTGCAGCAATATCGCTTCCGCGATCTGCCGGCCGATCGTGAGCACCGGATTGAGCGACGTCATCGGCTCCTGGAAGATCATGGCGATGTCCTTGCCGCGCACCGCCCGCATTTCCTCCTCGTCGAGCGCAAGCAGCTCGGTTCCGGCGAGCCTGACGGAGCCGCCGACGATGCGGCCGGGAGGATCGGGTACGAGCCGCATGAGGGAGAGCGCGGTCATGCTCTTGCCGCATCCGGATTCGCCGACGATCGCCAATGTCTCGCCCGGCGCAAGCGAGAAGCTCACCCCGTCAACGGCTTTCACGACGCCGTGCCTCAGATCGAAATAGGTGCGCAGATCCTCGACCACGAGCAAGGGCTCGCGCGATCGGCTCGCGAAGGCAGCGCCGGCGTCGGTGCGAGCGAGACTCATCAATCACGCAGGCGCGGATCGAGGATGTCGCGCAGCGCGTCCCCGAACAGGTTGGTGCCGAATACCGCGAGGCTGATGGCGAGGCCTGGAAAGACGACCAGCCACGGCGCCACGCGCACATATTCCGCCGCCGACTCCGAGAGCATGCGGCCCCAGGATGGATGCGGCTCGGGTACGCCCAGGCCGAGGAAGGACAACGAGGCCTCGGTCAGGATCGCGGCGCCGAGCTGCGCGGTCGCGATCACGATCAGCGGCGCGAGCGTATTGGGCAGGACGTGGCGCACGGCGATGCGCAACTCGCTCATGCCGACCGCGCGGGCGGCTTCCACGAACGGCTGCTCGCGCAGCGCAAGCGTATTCGAGCGGATGACGCGCGCGGTATAGGGGATGAGCGGTATCGCGATGGCGACGATGGTGTTGCCGAGCGCGGGTCCAAGCGAGGCGGCCATCACCAGCGCGAGAACAAGCAGCGGCATGGCCTGCAGGATGTCGACGATGCGCTGGATCACGAGGTCGATCCAGCCGCCGATATAGCCCGAGGCGAGCCCCAGGATGACGCCGAGGATGCTGCCGAGCGCGGTCGAGCCCAGGCCTACGGCGAGCGAAATGCGTGCCCCGTAGACGATGCGGCTGTATATGTCACGGCCCATCGCGTCGGTGCCGAGCGGATGGGCGTGACCGGGAGGCAACAGCGAAATGGCCGCGTTGGTGGCGACGGGATCATAGGCGGTGATGAAATCGGCAAAGACCGCAGCGAACACGAACACCAGCATGATGACGGCGCCCGCCAAGCCGAGCGGATGCGCCACGGCGTGGTAGCGAATTTTCGTCCATAGTGTATCGGCGGAAGCGACTTCGGCCGTCGGTGTCGGGGTGATGTCGAGAATTGCCATGGGTCAGCTCGCGTAGCGGATACGCGGATCGAGTACCGCATAGAGCAGGTCGATGAGGAAGTTGACGGCGACGGCAACCGCGGCAATGAACATCACGAGGTTCTGCACGATCGGGTAGTCGCGCCAGCGGATCGCTTCCACCAGGAAGCGGGCAACGCCGGGGATATTGAAGACGGTTTCGGTCACGATCAGTCCGCCCATCAGAAAGGCGGCCTCGATGCCGATCACGGTCACCACCGGCAGCAGCGCGTTGCGCAGCGCGTGCCGGTAGTTGACCATCCAGTCGGCCGCGCCTTTGGCGCGCGCCGTGCGAATGTAGTCCTGCCGCAACACCTCGAGCATGGACGAGCGGGTGAGCCGCATCACCAGCGCCGAGGAACGAAACCCGACGGCCGCCGCCGGCACGCTGTAAAGCCCGAGCGCGCTCCAGAATCCTTGCGGGGGATCGGTGTAAATGGGAATGGAGCCAAACGCGCTCACGAACACCATCAGGATCAACAGGCCCAGCCAAAAGGCCGGCATCGACAATCCGCTGAGACTGACGACGCGTAATACATAATCGAGCATCGAATTCTGTTTGACCGCGCTCAACACGCCGAGCGGAACGCCGAAAATGACGGAGAAAGCCAGCGCCAGTCCGGCCAGCTTGGCCGTGATGGGGATGCGCGGCGCGATCTCATCCAGCGCCGGCTTTTCGGAGACATAGGAATAGCCGAGGTCGCCGCGCGCAAGTCCGCTGATCCATTCGGCATATTGCACGATGATTGGCTTATCGAGACCGAGCTCGTGCTCGAGCTTCGCCTTTTCCGACACATCGATCATGCCGGCGGCATCAAACAAAATGTCGGCGATATTGCCCGGCACCATCCGCAACATGACGAAGATCAGCACGGAGATGCCGAACAGCGTCAGGAGCATCAGCGCAAAACGCCTGACGATATAAGTCCCCACGCTCTCCTCCCATCATTGGCGGGGACGGCGCGCGATCGTCCCACCTCGCGCGCGCCGCGGCGCAAGTGGCAAGTCACTTGTCCAGCCAGATATCCTCGAAACGGTAACCGTTATAGGCGCTGTTGCTCATGATGGTAAGGTTCTTGACGTAAGGCTTCCAGCACGTTCCGGTGCGGGCGTGGAACAGAACCGGTCGGGCCACGTCTTCCTGCAGCTTCTTGTCGATCTCCCAGACCAGCTTTTTCCGCTTGTCCACGTCGGTCTCGGCCGATTGCTGATCGAACAGCTTTTCCAGATCCTTGTTGCAATAGTGCGTATAGTTGCGCTCCGAGGTGCAGGCGTAGTTCTCGTAGAACGCCTGATCGGGATCGTCGATTCCGTTGCCGGTGAGGTTGAGGCCGACGGAGTAATCCTTACGTGCAACCTTGGCGAACCAGGCGCTCGACTCGACCGGTTCGAGCTCGCCGTCGATATAGATCTGCTTGAGCTGATCGATCAGGACCACCGCCGGATCGCGATAGGTGGCCAGATTGCGGGTCGAGACCTTGATCTTGAGCGGCTTGTCCGGACCGTAGCCCAGCTTCTTCATGATGGCGCGCGCTTCCTCGCGATCCTTGTTGACGTCGCCGTAGCCGGCAACGGTCTTGAGGACGTCCGGCGGCATGCCCCAGACGCCTTCCGGCGGCGGCAGCAAGGTGCCGCCGATGTCGCCCTCGCCCTGGAGAATGATGTCGATGAACGCCTTCCGGTCGAGCGCGAGCGCCATCGCCCTGCGCAATTGCGGATCGTTGAACGGCGGCGAGTCGCGATTGACGATGAGGTTCGTGTTGACGTTGATGGGCTTGATCTCGCAGATCGCGGTCGGATCCTGCTTCTTGATGTCGGCAATCAGCGCCTTGGTCATCTCGGTGGGGAACGTCATGTCCACCTTGCCGGCAACGAAGGCCAATACGGCGGTCGCGCGGTTGCGGATGATCGTGTATTCGATGCCATCCAGATAAGGCAGGCCCTTCTTCCAGTAATTCTCGTTCCTCACCAGCTTGATCGATTCGTTCTGTTTCATCTCGACGAACTTGAAAGGGCCGGTTCCGATCGGATGGGTGCGCATCTGCGCCGGCGAGACATGGCAGGGATAGATCGGCGTGTATCCCGACGCGAGCATCGCGAGCAGCGACGGTTGCGGTCGCCTGAGGTGGAACGTCACTTCGTCGTCGCCATTGATCGTGACATCGGCGACGTTGGCGTACCAATCCTTGCGCGGGTTCTTGCGGAACTTGTCCTGCGCCTTGTCCTGCAACAGATCGAAGGTGCACTTGACGTCCTTGGCGGAGAACGGCTTGCCGTCATGCCACGTCACGCCGTGACGCAGCTTGAAGGTCAGCGAGAGATTGTCCTTGCTCCAGGCCCAGCTCGTCGCCAGCTCGGGCCTAATGGTTTGCATGCTGTTCTGCGGCACATGCTGATCATAGATCACGAGGTTGTTGAAGAGGCCCATCGCCGGCACGTTGACGGAGAAGGTCGCTTCCTCATGGATGGAGAGGCTGGGCGGCGTCTCGCGGTGATAGATGCGCAGAATGCCGCCGTGCTTCGGTTCGGCGGCCGGTACGGCGCTGATCGACGCTGCGGCGGCAATCACGGCGGCCGCCAAAGCGGTGAGCTTTGCTGTCATGATGCTTCCTCCCCAGATTCTCGTCGCGGGTTGCGACGCCCACCCCCTCCGGCGCCGCCGCGCTTTGTTTGTCGTTCACGCTAGCCGGTGTGATTTGCCCGATCAACCCGGCCGCCGCATGCCTGCGGCGCGGCCGCTTGCCAATGCGACGACTTGGCCTCACCATGGGTCGCAGAGGGAAGCAGAACCGGCTCAGTGAGCGACCGTGGCGCGCGAAAGCGACCATATCGTCGCCGAAACGGCGGCACGCATATTCGCGGACCTCGCCGACCCACAGACCGTCAACCGGGCGAAGGACGGGACGTGGCGGACGCCGCTCTGGCGCGCGCTCGCGGAAGCCGGGCTCGCGCTGGCCTGGGTGCCCGAGAGCCTGGGCGGGGCGGGAGCCAGCATGGCCGACGGTTTCGAAATCGTGAGGACGGCCGGACGCTATGCCGTGCCGGTGCCTCTCGCCGAGACGCTCGCCGCCGGATGGTTGCTGACCCAGGCCGGGATCGAGGCGCCGGCCGGCGCCATGAGCGTTGCGCCCGCTTCGCCCGAGGATCGCATCGGCGTGGGACCTGACGGCACGCTGAACGGCCGCGCGCGCCGGGTTCCCTTCGCGCAGGAAGCCGGGCATTTCGCCGTGCTTGCGGAAGGCGCGCAGCCGCTGATCGCGCTGGTGCATGCCGGCCAATGCCGGCTCGACGAAGGTCGCAATCTCGCCGGCGAGCCGGCCGACGCCGTCAGCTTCGACCAAGTCAAGCCGCTGAAAAGCGCGCCGGCGCCCGCACGCGTCGACACCACCGCTCTCATGCTCATGGGTTCGGTGATCCGCGCCATGCAGACGGCGGGCGCCTTGGAGACCGTGCTGTCGCTGAGCGTCGCCTATGCCAACGAGCGGGTCGCGTTCGAGCGACCGATCGGCAAATTCCAGGCGGTGCAGCAGAACCTCGCGCGGCTTGCCGGCGAGACCGCCGCCGCGCTCGCGGTCGCAGCTTCGGCTGCCGACACCATCGCCGAGGCGCAGGCTTTCGACGAAGCCGTCAGGCTCGAGTCCGCCTCGGCCAAGATCCGCTGCGCCGAAGCCGCCACCGAAGGCGCGGCGATCGCGCACCAGGTGTTCGGGGCCATCGGCTTCACGCGCGAGCATGTGCTGCACCGCTTCACCTTGCGCATGCTCGCGTGGCGTGACGATTTCGGCAACGAGAGCTGGTGGGCGGCCGAACTCGGACGGCACATAGCGCGACGCGGTGCCGACGACTTCTGGCCGCTGGTGGCGTCACGATGATGCTGCGGTTCGACCCGATCCGTCTGCCGCCCGAATGCGAAACGCTGCGCCGGGAAGTCCGCGCTTTTCTCGCCGAGGAAATCGCCGCCGGCACGTTCGATCCGCACCGGCCGGGACACGGCGACTCGCACAATCGCGAGTTCAGCCGCCGGGTCGGCGCCCGGGGCTGGATCGGCATGACCTGGCCGAAGAGATACGGCGGGCACGAGCGCAGCCACCTCGAGCGCTATGTCGTCACGGAAGAGTTCCGCGTGGCCAACGCGCCGGTGCGGTTGCATTTCGTGGCCGACCGGCAGAGCGGGCCGATTCTTTTGAAATACGCGCCCGAACACATCAAGCTGGACATCCTTCCCCGCATCTGCCGCGGCGAACTGTGCTTCGTCATCGGCATGAGCGAACCCGGCTCCGGCTCCGATCTGTTTGCCGCCAAAACCAAAGCCACCAAGGTCGACGGCGGTTGGCGTATCAACGGCACCAAGACCTGGACCAGCAACGCGCACATCGCCGACTACATGCTCGGCCTGTTCCGCACCTCGCCACCCACCAAGGAGAACCGCCGCCATGGCCTGACGCAGTTTCTCGTCGACATGAAGTCCCCCGGCATAACGGTGAACCCTATCATCCAGATGACCGGTCAGCACGATTTCAACGAGGTCGTGTTCGAGGACGTCTTCGTTCCCGACGACCATGTGCTCGGCGAGGTTGACGGTGCGTGGAAGCAGGCGACGAGCGAACTCGCTTACGAGCGCAGCGGACCCGAGCGGTTCCTGGAAACATTCTACGTCCTCGTCGAGCTGATCCGCGCGCTGGGCACCGACCCCGATCGCCGCAGCGCCGAAGGACTCGGAAGGCTCGTCGCACAGCTCCACACGCTGCGCCGCATGTCGGTGTCGGTGGCCGGCATGCTGCAGGCCGGCAAGGAGCCGGTCGTCGAGGGTTCGATCGTCAAGGATCTCGGCACTCTGTGGGAGCAGAAACTGCCGCATCGCGTGCGCGAGATCGCCGCCTTCCTCGCGCCGGAAGCCGCCAACCGCACGAGCCTCGAGGAACAGCTCGCCTTCGCCATCACGGTGGCGCCCAAGCTGACGATCCAGGGCGGCACCACCGAGATTCTGCGCGGCATCATCGCGCGCGGGCTCGGACTGCGTTAAGGCAAACCCGTGCCGGACATGGCAAAACTGCTCTGGCCGGGCTCGATCGCGGTGATCGGCGCCTCCTCCGACACGCGCGGCCTGCGCGGTCGCCTGCTCGAGGTGATCCGCGGTCATCCTTACGCGGGTCGGATCTATCCGGTAAGCCGCAGCGCGAGCGAGGTGCAGGGATTGAGGGCCTATGCCTCGGTCGCGGACCTGCCGGAGCCCGCCGACCTCGCGCTCATCATCATTCCCGCCCGCTACGTGCCCGCCGAACTCGAACGCTGCGGCGCTGCCGGCGTCAAAGCCGCCGTCATCCTTTCCGCCGGCTTCGCCGAAGAACCTGGCGCGGACGGCGAGCGTCTGCAGGCTGAGATCGCGCGCATCGCCCGCCGTTT
Source organism: Pseudolabrys sp. (assembly GCA_019689975.1). Taxonomy (GTDB): domain Bacteria; phylum Pseudomonadota; class Alphaproteobacteria; order Rhizobiales; family Xanthobacteraceae; genus Pseudolabrys. The sequence goes on along the minus strand of JADGGK010000024.1, from coordinate 25,265 downwards.
CGACATGGCGGTAGTCGGCCCAAATTCTGAGGGTTTTGCCAATGTCGAAGCATCGCTCTGCGCCACGTTCAGCCCGGTGATGGACAGGCACGCGGGCGCGCTGCGACCTCGACACTCCCTGGGCGGCGGGCAGGTGTCGGTGATATCGCAAAGCGGCGGGCTTGGATTCGCCTTCTTCGATCGGGCGCGCTGGCGTCGCGTTGCCTTCCGCCATGTCGTGACGACCGGCAACGAAGCGGCGCTCGAGGTCGCGGACGTGCTCGATTACGCGCTCGACGAAGGCGGCACTGACGTCTTCCTGCTGCTGATCGAAGACGTGAAGTCGCCGGAAAAATTCAAGCGCGTCGCGCGGAAGGCGCTGCGGCTTCGCAAGCCGCTCGTCATCGGCAAGATCGGGCAGTCGGAAGCCGGCCGCCGCGCGGCGATGTCGCATACGGCGGCACTCGCCGGATCGCATGCGGCCTACCGCGCCATCTTCCAGCATTACGGCCTGATTGAAGGCCGCGACCTCGACGACATGCTCGACATGGCGATCGCTTTCCTGACCTGCGGCGACCGGCTGCCGGCAGGCCGGCGGATGGCGGTGTGCACGTCCTCGGGCGGGGCCGGCGTCTGGATGGCCGACGCCTGCGCCGCGGCCGGACTCGACATACCGGTGCTCGACGCCGCGACGCGCCGGGCGATCGACGCGCACATCCCCGCCTACGGCACGTCGCAGAACCCGATCGATTCGACCGCGCAGGGCGTGCAGCAGCTCGGCTATGCGGCGTTCGCGCGCCTTGCCGCGGGATCGCCGCTGATCGACGGCGTCATCGTCGTGGTTACCGCGCGCCGTTCGGCATTCCTGGAGCGCGATCTGCAACCATTGAAGGACCTGCGTCGCGAATCCGGCAAGCCGGTGTTCATGTGGACCTATACGTTGCCGTCGGACCGCAGCACCGAGCTTCTTTGCGAAGCCGGTTATCCATTGTTCACTTCCGCGGCGGGATGCGCGCGGGCCATGCGCGCGCTTGCCGACTACCGCATGCTGCGCGACGTGGCCGCGCCGGAGCCGGCGCATCCCGCCATCTCGCCCGCCGCCCGCGCGGCGGTGCATGCCGGGCTGCGCGCGGATGCCGACGTCCTGCCCGAATGGCGGGCGCGGCCGCTGCTTGCGGCCTACGGCGTCGGCGGCGCGGACGCGGGTGTGCTTGCGCGTTCGGCCGAGGAGGCGGAGACGGCAGTGCGCGGGCTCGGCGGCGCCGCAGCCCTGAAAGTGCAGTCGGTCGCCATCCCGCACAAGACCGAGGCCGGCGCGGTCGCGCTCAATGTCACGGCCGACGCGGCGCGTGCGGCCTACGAGCGCGTGCTGGCGTCGGCCCGGCGCCATGCGCCGCGCGCGCCCATCGACGGCGTGCTGGTACAGCGGATGGCGGAACCGGGCCGCGAGGTGATTCTCGGCATTACCCGCGATCAACGCTGGGGGCCGCTGCTCATGGTGGGACTCGGCGGCATCGCGGCCGAGGCGCTCGGCGACGTCGCCTTCGCGCCGGTGCCGCTCGAGCGGGAGGCGGCGCTGCGGTTGATCGGATCCCTGAAAAGCGCGGCCATTCTCGGCGCGCATCGCGGTGCCGCGGCCGCCGATATCGACGCGCTCGCCGACGCGATGGTCCGCCTCTCGCATTTTGCCGCCGACCATGCCGAAGAGATCGCCGAGATCGATCTCAATCCCGTCATCGTGCATCCTAAAGGCATCAGCGTGGTCGACGCGCTGATCATCAAGCGCGCGCCCGGCGGAACGCGCGCCGCCGCGGAGTGAAGGACCGAAGATCATGGGCCCGTTCAAGGACATCGCCGTCGCAGCGCACGGCCACGTTTCGCTCGTCGAAATGAGGCGGCCGCCCTACAATTTCTTCGACGTCGCCCTGATCAGGGAAATCGCCGAGGCCTTCGAAGCGCTCGACCGCGACTCGACCTGCCGCGCGCTGGTCCTGGCCGCGCAGGGCAAAGCGTTCTGCGCGGGCGCCGATTTCGGGGACGGCTCGACCCTCGACGAGGACGGACAGCGGCCGGGCGAGCGCAACCGCGAGACCGCCGTGCGCCATCTTTATCTTGAGGGAAACCGCCTGTTTCGCACGCAAAAACCGATCGTCGCGGCGGTGCACGGGGCCGCAATCGGCGGCGGACTGGGCTTGGCGATGGTCGCCGACTTCCGCGTGACCTGTCCGCAGGCGCGGTTCAGCGCCAATTTCACCCGCCTCGGCTTCCATCCCGGATTCGGGCTTACCGTGACCTTGCCGCAGGCGATCGGGACGACGAAAGCGGCACTGATGTTCTACACCAGCCGACGCGTGACCGGCGAGGAGGCTTTCGCCATGGGACTTGCCGACGTGCTGGTGCCGCAAAACGAAGTGCGCGCCGCGGCGCTCAAGCTCGCGGGCGAAATCGCCGAGAACGCGCCGCTCGGCCTCATCGCGACGCGCGCCACGCTGCGCGGCGATCTCGCCGATCGCGTGCTGCGCGCCACCGAGCACGAATTGCAGGAGCAGACCCGGCTGCGCAAGACCGACGACTTCAAGGAAGGCGTGAGGGCCGTTGCCGAACGACGCGTGCCCAATTTCAAGGGACGCTGAACAGGTTGCAATCGACGCGGATCGTTCCTTGGTGGCGGGCGGCCCGGCAACGGGCGATGCAGCAAACCATGGTCAGCATGTCAGGTCCGGATTGCCTGGCTGCGCTCGCCATGACGGCCTGCGAGCCCTGACCTCGGCTCGCGCATTCCGAGCCATTGACCGCGTCTTTGCGGCATTGAGGTCCTCTCTCGCTCGCCCCGCCCCAGCCGCGAGCACGACGATCCGGTGGCCGGGTCTCGGCCGGCGCCTGCGCGCAAGGCTTTCGCGCTGCGCGCCGAGCCGGAGCGCGTTTTTGATCCTCGCTTGCGCCCCCGCTTGCACGCGCAAGCCGCATAGGCGCGCGGGCTCACATCAGCGTCGAGCGATAGCGCTCGATGCAGGTGCGCAGCACCTCGTCGCCGGGCCTGGTCCACCAGTCGCGTTTGGAGAAGATCTCCACTTCCGTGTAGCCGCGATAGCCTGCCTGTTCGATCCAGCGGCCTATGCGCGCAAAGTCGATGACGCCGTCGCCCATCATCCCGCGATCGAGCAGGATGTCGCGCGTCGGCACCAACCAGTCGCTGATGTGGTAGGCAAGAATCTTCCGCATCCGCCCGGCGCGGGCAATCTGCGCTTCGAGATCGGGGTCCCACCAGACGTGATAGGTGTCGACCGCGACACCCACGCCGTCGCCCAGCGCTTGCGCGAGGTCGATCGCCTGCGCGAGCGTGTTCACGCAGGCCCGGTCCGCGGCATACATCGGATGCAACGGCTCGATGGCAAGCGGCATCTTGCATGCGCGCGCGTGCGGCAGGATCGTACCCAGCCCGTCGGCAATCCGCTTGCGCGCCTCGACCAGATCACGCGATCCCGCCGGCAGACCGCCGCAAACGAGCACCAGGCACTCGGCGCCGAGCGCAGCCGCCTCGTCGATCGCACGCCTATTGTCGTCAATGGCGTCCGGCGACGTGAACATGCCGCCGCGGCAGTAACCACTTACGCGCAGACCGTTGTCCCTGATCACGCGCACCGCTGCGGAAAGTCCAAGCTTCGCCACCTGATCGCGCCAGGGATCGATGGCGGTAATGCCGTGGCGTGCGCAGGCCTCCGCCGCCTCGCGCAGATCCCACTGCTCCCTCACCGTGGCGAGATTGATCGAAAGCTTGTCGATGCTCATGACGTGATGCCATGCAACGCCAGCAGCTTGCTCATGCGCGTCGCGGCAAGTTCCGGGTCGTGCAGCACGCGTGCCTTGTCAGCGAGACGGAACAGTTCGGCGAGATGCAGAATCGAACGCGCGCTCTCCTGCCCGCCGACCATGATGAAGTGGTCCTGCAGCCCGTTGAGCCAGGCGAGGAATACCACTCCGGTCTTGTAGAAGCGCGTGGGCGCCTTGAAGATATGGCGCGAGAGCGGCACGGTCGGCTCGAGAATTCCGTGGAATCCCTGCCGGTCCCCCTTGGCGAGGCGCGCGAGCGCGGCGGAAGCGGCGGGCGCGATGGCATCGAAAATACCGAGCAGCGCGTCGGAATAGCCCTCCTCGTCGCCGGCGATCAGCTCCGCATAGTTGAAATCATCGCCGGTGTACATGCGCACGCCTTTGGGCAGCCTGCGGCGCATCGCGATCTCCTTCTCGCGCGAGAGCAGCGACACCTTGACCCCATCGACCTTCGCCACATGGCTGCGGATGATGTCGAGGCACGTCTCCATGCCCTGCATGTGGTCGGTGCTGCCCCAATAGCCGACGAGCGCCGGGTCGAACATCTCGCCCAGCCAGTGGATGATCACCGGCTCGCGAACCTGCCGCAAGATCCGACCGTAGACTTTGGCGTAGTCGTCGGGACTCCTGGCAACGCGTGCAAGCGCGCGGCTCGCCATCAGCACCAAGCGGCCGCCCATCGCTTCCACCGATTCGATCTGCTCCTCGTAGGCACGGATGACGTCGTCGATCGTCACCTGCGGCCCTGCGTCAAGCTGGTCGGTGCCGACGCCGCAGCAGATCCTGACGCCGGTTCTTGCCTTCGCCGCCTCCAGCGACCTGCGGATCAGCTCGCGCGCGGACGGCCAGTCCAACCCGCCCCCGCGCTGCGCGGTATCCATTGCCTCGGCCACGCCGAGCCCGAGATCCCAAAGGTAGTTGCGGAAGGCGACCGTCTTTTCCCAGTCGATCGCCGTGTCGAGCCACGGATCGATCTCGGCCAGCGGATCGGCCACGACGTGCGCGGCGGCATAGGCAATGCGGTTGAAACCCGCCGCTTCCGCCCGAGAGGGAAATTCGATCGGCTCGCCCATCGCGTAAGGCGCCAGTCTGCGGTCGGCCGTGGGAAGCGTGATCGTCGCCATGGCGCGGTTCTACAATTCCAATTCCGGCACGTCGAGCCACCGCCGCTCTCTCCAGCTTTGCAGTCCGAGCTCGGCGAGCTGCACGCCTTTCGCGCCCTCGCGCAGATCATGGCGCCATGGCGCGTCGGCGCAGACATGGCGGATGAAATTCTCCCACTGGACCTTGAATCCGTTGTCGTAGGCCGCGTTCGGCTCGATCTCCTCCCACTGCGAGAAGAAATCCATCGCCTGCGGCACGTCCGGATTCCACACCGGCCGCGGCGTCTTCTCGCGCGATTGCGCGAAGCAGCGGGTGAGGCCGGCGACCGCCGAGCCGTGCGTGCCGTCGACCTGAAAGGTGACGAGATCGTCGCGGCGCACGCGCACGCACCATGAGGAATTCATGTGCGCAACCACCCCGCCCTCGAGCTGAAAGGTGGCATAGGCGGCGTCGTCGGCGTCGGCCTCATAGGGCCTGCCGTCTTCATCCACGCGCGTGGTGATGTGGTTGGCGCCGAGACAGCTCACCGCCTTCACCTTGCCGAACAGATCGTCGAGCACGTAGCGCCAGTGGCAGAGCATGTCGAGGATGATGCCGCCGCCTTCGGCCTTCTTGTAGTTCCAGCTCGGCCGCTGCGCCGGCGGTCCCCAGTCGCCCTCGAATACCCAGTAGCCGAATTCTCCCCGCACGCTGAGCATGCGGCCGAAGAAGCCGGAATCGCGCAGCTTCCGGAGCTTGCATAGGCCGGGAAGGAACAGCTTGTCCTGTACCACGCCGTTCTTGACCTTCTTCTTCGCGGCGAGGCGCGCGAGCGCAAGCGCCTTGGCGAGCGTATCGGCAACCGGCTTCTCGCAATAGACGTGCTTGCCGGCATTGATCGCCCTGGTCAGCAGCTCGGCGCGCAGCTGCGTCGTGGCCGCGTCGAAGAAGACCTCATCTTGCGGGTCGGCCAGGGCTTGATCGAGATCCGTGGTCCAGCGCCCGATGCCGTGCTGTTTGGCAATTGCCGACACCTTCTCCGCATTGCGGCCGACCAGAAGCGGATCCGGCATCACCCGGTCGCCGTTCGCCAGCGCGACGCCGCCCTGCGCGCGTATGGCAAGAATGGAGCGCACCAGATGCTGGTTGAGCCCCATTCGGCCGGTCACGCCGACCATCACGATGCCAAGCCTGCGAGTCGCCACCCTCCGCCTCCTTGCCTCACCGCACGGCGCAAGTCTCGCGCTGCCGACCTGCGACCGTCCTGGCAAGTGGTTACAACGAATCGCGGCCCCGGTCGACCGCCGGCCACCGCGCAAACGACGGGATACGCGACACGCCGAGGCTGCGCGCCGAACCGCGCGGATGGCCAGGCCGCGCGCGGCATGCGCGGGCATGTACGGCTGCAGCGGTCGCATGCGGGCCCGGCATGGACGCGCCGAGTTCGTCCGCGAGCCCCTTCTGCGGCAAGGCGCGAATAGCGCAGCCGGCGTCTCGTCGCCGCCGCCCGTGTGCCGGCGGGCATGGCATAACGTCGACGTGCGAACGGCGGTCGGCACTACAGGCGCCGAGGTCGCGGTGGCGGAGGAACCTCACGCGCAACGACGCGGCGCGAAGGCCGACGGTCGGCGGTCAGGCGCGGCGCGGAGGCCCGGACATGATCTGCGGCACGGCCTCGGCGACGAGCCGCGGAAACACGGCCGCACAGCGCAGATAGCGCGCGGCGAGCCGTCGCGGATCGGTCAGCAGCCGCCACAGCCATTCAAGACCGTGTTCGCGCAGAAACCGCGGCGCGCGCCGCTGCCGGCCGGAAAGGAAATCGAGGGCCGCGCCGACGCAGACGAATCCGACCTCGGGCGTGCGCGCAAGGCATCGCGCAGCGAAGATCTCCCCCCGCCCGCCGCCGAGAGCCACGACGCAAAGCCGCGCACCGGACCGACGGATGCTTTCAATCGCGGCATCGGCATCGCCGGAATGCGGGTCGAAATTCGGTCCCGGCGCGTAACTGCCGACGATCTGCAGTCGCGGCAGACGATCGACCATCCGCGCGCCGGCACGCCGCAACACCTCCGCGCTCGGACCGAGCAAAAACACCGGAAGGCCGTGGCGTGCGGCCTGCGCGCACAGCGGCAGCACCAGATCGGCGCCGGTCGTGCGGCTGACCGGGATGCCCTTGAGCCTGCCGATGAGAACGATCGGGAATCCGTCGGCGGTCACATAACGTGCTTCGCGGTAGGCGTTGCGGAATTGCGGCTCGGCGCGCAGCTTCACGCAATGGTCGAGATTGAGCGTGAAGAGACAAAAGCCGCGGCCATGCCGCGCGTCCGTAATGGCGGCAGATACCGCATCCTTCATGCTGGGGATATTGACGGTTACGTCGGCGACGTCGAATGTGGCGATGGAAGCGTTCGGTTCCGACATGTGTGCCCTCCTGCGCTGGTCCCTGTGCGGCCGCGCGGGAACGGACACTCGCCCTTCTCGCGTTGAACGCGAGCCCCGTACCGGACCGCGGCCGATCATTCAATCCGGACGGCAGCGAGCGAATGCGCAATGACGAAGCCGCTGCGCACGAAAACATCGCCACGCCGAGAGTCCCGCGCAGCGCGTCGAGCGGCGCGAACCGCCCTGCTGCCGTCGCCGCCTCAGCGCACGAGCGCCGTGCGCAGACCCCGCTCGAGACGACTTTGGTAATCGACTGTTTCAGGCGGAGAGGCGACGCTTGCCCCTCACCCACTCCGTTTGTCGGTTAGCGAACAACCGCAGATACAAGGGCAGCTTGCCCAGCACGTACAAAGGCACGAATGCCAGGACGCGCAGCGGCACCACGTCCCGGCCGAAGCGCCACCACGCCGCGCACGTCGCCAGCAAAAAAAGCGCGCCGTTGATGGTCGCGAGCCAGAGGGGCGCGGCGCGGGCGCCCGTGCCATGGACATATAGCAGCGCGGCAGCGGCAAAATGGCCGACGAGCAGGAGCGTCAAAAGCGCCGCGGGTGGAACCGCGAGGTCCAGCATCATGGCCATCAAGGAAAGATTCCGCGCCGTGCCGAATGTCCGCATCAGGCGCGGCGCATAGCGCATGGCGGTTGCGATGGCGCCATGTTCCCAGCGGGCGCGCTGGGCGTAACTCGGAACGCCCCCGGCCGCCACGTCGCTGAGCACGATCGCCTCGGGACAAAAACGGGGGAATTTTCCGTTCAGGGCGAGGTCCAAACCCAGGGAAAGATCCTCGACCAGATTGGCGGTCCTCACATCGGCCGAACGGATATCGTGCCAGCAAAACGCCATACCGCTGCCGGCCAGTTGGCAGGGCAATCCCATGCGACGCAGACCGAGAGGACGGACGTAATTTTTCACCCGCCACGCGAAGGCGACGATCGACGCCAAATGAGTCGCCGGCGCGGCCGGTCGCATCAGATAAGCGGCCTGCGTTGGCGCGCGTGTCTCGAGGCACGCACGCGCAAGCCGATCAAGGCAGCCTGCGCCGAGTTCGCAATCCGCGTCGACGCAGACGACGATCTCCGGCGCGCCGGTCTGCGCCAGGAACGCCAGGCCGTGATCCAGCGCATAACCCTTGCCGCGCAGTGCCGGCGCGGATCGCACCGTCACCTCGGCGCCCCGTTCTCGTGCCACGCGCGCGGTGCCGTCGGAACAATTGTCGGCGACGACCACCAGCCGGTCGCCCGCGCGCAACTGGCGCAAAATCGAATCGAGATTGCGGGCGAGGGCTGCTTCCTCGTTATGCGCCGGCACGAGCACGGCGAGCCGAGCGCGCGGTCCTTTTTGCGCGGCCGTCGCCGGGTCCGCAATCCGCTTCAGACTGGCAAAAATCTCGACGCACAGCGTAAGCACCGGCACGGCGAGCGCCGCGCCGAGTGCGATCATGACGATTTCCAGGACGGCGAACATGCCTCTCGCTCCTTGGCGATGATCTCGGCGAACAAATCGGAGAGCACCGAGGCCTGGTGCTCGAGCCGATGCAGCCGCAGGGCGCGTTCGCGACCGGCGGCTCCCATGGCGCGCAGCGTCTCGATCGGTGCATCAAGACACGCGCGGATCGCGCGCGTGATCGCCGCTTCCGAGCCCGCCGGGACAAGCCAGCCGGTTTTTCCGTCGATCACAAGCTCGGGAATGCCGGCCACGTAGGTGCTCAGTACCGGACGAGCAAGCAGCATCGCCTCGATGAGGACGATCGGCAGTCCTTCGGCGAAGCTCGGCAGGATCAGGGCCCGCGCGGCGAGGATTTCCCGCCTGACGTCGGCGGCCGCGGCCCAGCCGGTGATCCTCACCACGCCGGCAAGGCCCGCATCCGCGATCAACCGCTCGATCGGTCCGCGATGCTCGCCGTCGCCGACCAGCACGAGCTCGAACCTGCGTCCTTCCCGGCGCAGCGCCGCCGCGGCCTTGACCAACAGGATCTGACCTTTTTCTTCGCACAATCGCCCGACGCAAACCAGGCGCCCGGAATCCGCCGGCACCGGGGAAAAAGCCCCGGCGAAAGCCGGATCGATCCCGCAACGAACCAGCTTGACCTTGGGCCAGGCCTCCGGCGGCGTGACGCGGAAAACCTGGGCGCGGACGTAGGAGCACACCACCACCACGAATTCGGCCCGTCTGACCTTTTCGGCGAGGTGATTGAGCGTCGCCTTGTCATATTCCCCCGTTCCGTGCACGGTGAAGCTGTAGCCGATGTCCGCAAGCACGCCGACGAGCATGGCCACTTCGGCGCTGTTGGTGGCAAAATGGGCGTGAAGGTGAGCGATCTTCCGTTCGGCGAGACGGGGGACCAGCCAGCAGGCTTCGGCGAGATAAATCAAATGCCACAGGCGCGGGCGTTCGGAAGGGCGCATCATGCGCATCGCGAGCCTGAGCGCGGCGAAAAAGCGCCGCGGCGCGCGCAGCGCCTGGCGCGCGACCGCGAAGATCAGGGAAAAGACATTGCGCTTGAGCACGAAGGTGGTCTTGGCGAGTTCGGCGATGTCGGCGGGATCGACGAGATCCGCATCCCAGCCGCGCAGGGCCACACGGAATATCGACCAGCCGCGTTCCTCCAGAGCCAGGATCTCGCGGCGGATGAAGCTGTGACTGACCTTCGGATATTGATTGACGAGGTATGCGAGCCCGCCATGCGCGACGGCCGGCCTCACGCGCGGCATTTGCGCCGTTACGGTCGCGCTCACCGGTTCGTGCGCGGGAACGTCCATGCGTTAGAGCGGACTTCGGCGATGTTGACGCGTCATGGCGAGCACGGCGAAGCAATCCAAACGCAACGACGTCGACCCTGGACCGCTTGATCGCCACCCCGCCGCTTCGCGCTATGACGGCGCCGATCGCATCGGACCGGAACCGGCGCTAGCGACGGCCGTAGTCCGGCGGCAGAAACTGGAGTCTCTCCCACGGAAAGCCGGCGAGGATCGCGTAGGACGGCGTGCCGTTCCAGATCGCGCGGTAAGGATCGGGTTGCCCGAGGACGGTGAAGCGCTTGGGATCCTCGGCGCGCAGCGCGATGGCGCCCGCCTTGTCCCAAACCACGAAGCCGTATGTCTGCGCGGCTTTGGCGATGATCCTGGCTACCGGGTGCAGCGGCAAGGCGTCGACGTCGAGGGCCGGATCAAGCCTGAAGCGGAGTCCTTCCGGAATGCGGTGAGGCAGTCTTGACGGGTTCCATCCGTCCGAGCGGTTGGCAGGCCAGGAAACCACGTTCCAGTTGTCGACGTCGACCAGAGAAATTCCCATGACATGATCGATTTGTCCGCGACGCAGCTCGTCCACCCTGATGAGGCCTCCAATGAGGGGCAGCCCGGTGGCCGTGGCTCCGTAGGGGCGCGGCCAGATGCCGTCGTTCTTCGACGCGGCCGGCATGGCGCCACCCCAGCATGCCTGCCAGCCGCCGTCGATCCGCCGCGCCTTCCAGAATTCCCACAGCGTGTCGGTTGCGGGCTGGTAGATCGTCATTTCGGCATCGCTGTCCGCGGAGGGCGTGGCGTAGGAGGGGATCGGCACGGCGCGCCACTGGCTTGCCAGCGCCGCGTCGAGATGGCCGCGCTTCTGGCAGTCCCACGGCGCGACGGCGCTGGGGTGCACGTCGCGACCGACGACAAAGATCGGCGCGCTGTATCTGCCCGTGTTGATCGTTGCGTGCCCGTAATAGCTGCGGAGCTGACGCAGGAATTCGCGCACGAGATTCTCCGAGTCGGGATTGAGCGGCGCCTCTCGGGGAAGGGGCGTGTACCAGAAACTGCGCGGCGCGAAGATCCGCGCGAGGTCGTGGTTCGCCGCGACCGCCGCGGCGCGTGCGGCGGAAGCCGCGGCGAAGGAGTCCCTCGCGCCGGCAATTCCCGCCGGCGGCGCGAGCGCCCAGATGCCGAGATGTGCAACAACGATCGACGCGCCGAAAACGAGATGTCGCTCACGGCACCAGCGCACGCCGTGCATCCGTCGGCGCCTCGGCGCGAGGCGGGCGTGGTCACGATGCCGTTCGATCATCGTTCGATCATGGCGAGCGAGAACCGCGTCCTTGTTGCGGGGTCGCGCCTGCGGTCAATTCGGCGGCGCCGGCGGCGGGGCGCCGTTCCGGAATCCCGCCGAGCGACAAGAATTCGCGCACGATGCCGCGCGCGAAAATCGAAAGCAGCAGCAGATAGAACAGCGCGCCGATGGGGACCAGCACGATCAGCCTGACAGGTTGCGACACGAGACCCACTAGAGCCGCATTCACGCAAGCAAGCAGCACGGCCATGGCCGCCGCGCACGCCACGGGCGCCTGCACGCGCCGGACCAGTGCGCCCAAGTTGCAGCCGACATGGCCGAGCACGACGTGCATGATCGCGAGCGTCAGGACGCAGGTGGCCATGAAATAGGCTTCGACCAGGCCCAAAAGCCCGAACTGCATGCCGACGATGAAGGCACAGATGAGGACGGCGGTGTTGGCGATCCCGATCTTGCGCAGGACATCGGTGCGGCCCACGGCCGACAACACGGTACCGGAGGTCGCGCCGATGGACTGAAGAAACCCCGTCGGGGCAAACCACTGCAGGATGTCGGCCACCGGCGACCATTTCGGACCCAGCAGCGTCGCCACGAAGGGCTCTCTGAGCGCCCACAGGCCGAACATCATCGGCGCGGAGATCGCCGCGATGACGGCGAGCGTGCGCAGATAGAGCGACCCTATCTCCTGCTTCTCGTTTTGCCGCCTGCTGTAGACCGGCAGCAGCGCGCGGCTCGCAACATATGTGAGGTTTTGCAGCGGAAACAGAAGCAGGCGGTTCGCCACGCTGTACCAGCCCAAGCTGTGGGCGTCGAAGAAACGTCCGACCAGGGCGGTGTCGGCATTGCGGACAAAATAATTGACGAGATTGAAGGCCACCAAATTGCTGCTGAAGGGCCAGATCGGGCGAAGCTCGCGCGGCGCCCAGCGCAAGCGTGGTCGCCAGCGCGATAGGCCCCAGACCTGCAGCGCTGTGAGCGCGGCGGTCATGACGGCCTGCATGGCAAGACTGTAGGCGCCGAGCCCTGCCCGCGCGCCGGCGATGCCGCCGGTCAATCCCAGGGCGCCCGAGCTGATCTCGATCCAGGCGACCGCACGAAACTTGCCCTCGCGCTCGAGGAGCGCGAGCGGCGCGGCCGATGCCGCCGCCACAGGGAAAGTCAGCGACAAGGCCACGAGCAGCCCGGTAAGGCTTTCGGCCGAAAATGCCCAGGCGGCGAGCGGCGCGCACAGCGCAACCGCGGCCGCGATCACGGCGCCGAACACGATGTTGAATGAAAATACCGCGTCGAGCAGCGCCGCGCTCGGGCGGTCCATCTGAATGAGCGCCGTCGACGTCCCCATGTCGCGAAACAGCATGGCGAAATTGGTGACGACGGTCGCCATCGCCATGAGGCCGTAGTCGGCCGGCGAGAGCAACCGGGACAGAACCGCGATCGACACGAACTGAACGGCGAGCCGGCCGCCCTGCGCGGTCAGCACCCAACGGACATTGGCGCGCGCGGAGACCGAAGCGGTCATCGGTTCGCTGCCGAGCGGCACGCGCTTCGCCGAGCGTCCGCCGCCATCGCGGTCGATCCGGTCCGAACCGTCGTGGGCCGATCCTCTTGCATCGCGCGGGCCTCTCATCCCGCCCCCGACGCGCATGGCAGAAACTCATTGTTGATGAATATGGCGTCCTGCTCGATCAGATAGGGAAAATGACCGGCATTGTTGGGCACGATGGCGCAGAGGGTGAAACCGAGCTCGCCATAGAGATCGCAGGCCTGCTGGAAGGGAATCGAATCGGAATAGAGCCGCACGAAGGACAGCTCGGTCTGGATCGCGGTGAACTCCCGAATGATTTCTCCGGCCGAACGCGCGATGACCGCGTCATAGCCTTGTGTATCCATCTTGAGAAACGGCCGCGCGAACCGGAAAGCGCTCTTGGCTTCGAGATAGTAGGTCTTGAGAGTCTTCACCGGCACCATGATCCGCTTCGTGACCACGTTGAGGTCGCCGATATTCGAGATCCTCGTTGCGATCGGGTCGCTGAGACTCGTGAACTGGTGGCCCGCCATGATCGACAGGCATTGTTCGCCGTCATGTCCGGCCAGGGCGATATTGTCGGCATGCCATCGCGCGTCGGCATCCGCCGCCTGTCGCAAGATCCGGAATATTTCCGGATTCGGCTCGACGGAAAGGATGGTTCCGCGGAATCCGACCTTGCCGCGCAGCATGCTTGCGTATTGGCCTTGATTCGCGCCGATGTCGAAGATGCAGTCCACGGAGAACGACTCGATCACTTTCCGCAGCACCGCAATTTCCTGAAGCTGATGGGACAATCGCTGGTCGTAGACGCGCAGGTGCCGCAGACGCGCCCCCAGGTCGCCGATGCCGGCCATGATCCGTCGCCATGTCATGCCGATTCCTTCGCGCTCTCGGCGCCGCCGCGCCGCGGCGGCGGCGTTCATGTTTCGATTCCGGGATACGCGCGACCCGCAACCTTCGAGCAGCGTGGTGCCGCGGCGAATCTGGCGGCAGCGGGACCGGGATCAGGCTTCCGGCTGTTGCCGCGCACCGTCACCATCACGATGCCGAGCCCGCTCATCGCGCGACCGCGGCGAAGGCCTTTAGCGTCAGCCGACCGATAGCGTCCCAGCCGAGACAGTCGAGCGGAGCACGCAGGCCGCGCGACGTCGAACAACTCGCGGCCCATTCGACCGCGTCGCGGACGATCTTGGAGCTGAGCGGGCCGTGATAAAGCCGCATCCATTCAGGGCCGACGATTTGGTGAAGCTCCGGCAAGGCACCCTGCGCCGGCACCAGGATCGGCCGATCGAAGGACAGTGCGAGCAGCGCACTTGCGGAGTTCAAGATCTCGGTGAACGGCAGGATCACGAGATCGGCGGCGCGAAGGTAGATCTGGAGCTCGTCGCGCGGAATGAATGCGAGAGCAAGCCTGACATTGGGAGCCGCAGCCGCGGCTTCCATGAGCGCTTGCGCCATTCCCTCCTCCGCCATCCCCGCGACCAGCAACTCTGCGTCGGCCAGTCTTGCGTCCGCGAAGCAGCGGATCAGTTCCACGACGCCCTTGTAGGGTCGTATCTGGCCGATGAACAGCGCCACGAACCTTCTCTCCGGAATGCCGAGCGCCGCGCGCGCCTCTTCCTTGTTGACGGTGTCGGGATAGGCGCCGCGGTAATGTCCGTGCGGGATCGTGAAGGTCGGAACGGACTGCGTTTGCGGGTGCGCGCGCAAGAGCTCCCGCTTTCCCGCTTCCGACATGCAGATAATGCCGTCGAGGCAGGGAAGAAAAATCCGCCAGAACAGTCGTTCGAGCTGCGGATGCTCTTGCTCGTGCGGGCGGATGTTGTGAACGGTCCAGAAGATCCTGGTTTTTCTGAACCGCGCCGCTTTCAAGGCGAGCGCGAAGGTCGCCAGCCGGCGCATAACGGAAGACGCATCCGTACCATGGACGACATATTCGAGCGGCCAATGCAGATGCCACACATCCCACGATTCACGGAGAAGCCGGCGCCGCGAAAAACTCGAGACCCGCGCGCCCGCCTTCTCCATGGCGTCATACAGCAGCGCCTGGATCGGATTTCCTTCGGCGGTCTCGCGATAGGGTGAGGCGAGGATCCTCAATGCGGTCCCGCCGTGCCAAGGCGCATCATCGTGATCTCCGATGCAAGTCGCCGATCGGGTCCGCATGTCGCGCTGCGCGTCGCTCTGGCGATGCCCGCCGGCCGCTGCAGTTCCGTCGTCCGCGGTCACGCGCCGGGCCTCACGATGGCCACACGCGACGCAACCGGTTGGCGACCGTCGCACGCAGCAGACGCGTGACGCCTGTGGGTCGGCCGCGCCATGACAGGAATCGGACCCAGTCCGCCGGCCGCGGCGGGATCCTGTAGGAACCCTGGAATATGAGGAGAAAAAGCGCCCGTAAACGCGCCGCATCGTCGCCTGCGTGTTTCGCGGCCATCATCTCGAACGCCTGCCTGATCTTGCCGGGCTGCTCCGAAATGCGATCGCCGCGCGGCGTCGCGTCGTAGGAATAGGTCGGCTTGTCGACGAGATAGGCCGGACCGAAGGCCTGGATAACCCGCATGAAGAATTCGAAATCCTGCCAGGCCGGCAGGGTTTCGTCGAACAATCCCGCGGCGATGAAATGCCGACGCGGCGCGAATATCTGATTCCCGACGCAGTTCTCCTCGAACATGTCGCAGGCCGTCACGACCGGCCGCTTGCGCGTGACCCGGACGGGCACGCCGTTCTTGGTCCAGAGTTCCTGTGCAAAGAGACAGGACGGCGTGACGCCTGCGGCCGTCAGCCTGTTCCAGGTTTTCACGAAGAGCTCGATGCGATCGGGCAGGAATTCATCGTCGTCGTCGAGGCCGGTGACGAATTCACCCTGCGCGTTCATGATCCCGATGTTGCGCGCGGCCGCACCGCCGCGCGCGCTCGGATTGCGGATGACCTTCAACCGAGGATCGACCTTCGCGCGGCGGCCGAGGTACTCGGCTGTTCCGTCCGAGGAGGCGTCATCCACGACAACGAGCTCGATTGCCTCGTAGGTCTGGGCAAGCGCCGATTCGACCGCATGCGGGAGCCGATCTCCGCGATTGCGGGTCGGGAGGTAGATGCTGACGAGGTTCCTCGTGACGCTCACGGCATGGGACGGCCGGGTCCGCCGGGGCGTCCCGTCGGCATGCGCGGCATGCCGTTGAACCCGCGCGGGTCTAATGACCGGCCGGCAAAGCTCAGGCGCTCCCGCCTCCGGAGCGAGCCCACCGCGGAGGGAGCAACGGCGCGCAACGGGAACAACAGCGTGCCGGGTCGTCGCTCCGCCCATTTGGCGAGCGCGGTCCCGACAAAGCCCCAGAAGTAGAGGTTTAGCGCGCCGTAGTCGAAGATGTTATCGGAATAATTAATGACCATATAGGCGAGCACGACCGCCGCCAGCATCACCGAACCCTTGCGATCGTTCCTAAAGTGGCGCGCGGCGCGCAGCAGCACGCCGATAAAGATCGCGACATAGCAGAGAAGACCGATCGCGCCCGTCTCGTAATATGCCTGGACATAGGCGTTATGCGCCCCGATGCCGCCGCGATAATAGGTGCGACTTGAGTCGGCCAAGGGGAAAAATTTGAGCGAATTCGGTGCGAATGAGGCCAGACCTTTGCCGAAGAAGGGCGTATCGGCGACGTCCGCAAAGGCGCTCTCCCACATGAATTGTCGCCACGCAAAGGAATTGATCGCGTCGGCCCTGCTTTCCATCGCCCCGGTATAGGCGGTGCCGCGCTCGAGATCGGCGAGGCGATCACCGACGATCGGCACGAATATCAGAAGCGGCACCAGGGGAGCGACGAGCAGATAACGTCGGTTCACGAAAATGGCGTAGGCGCCGAAGATCACGCATGTCCCGATCCAGGCCGCGCGCGTCTGCGTCATGAGCATCAAGCCCACCAGAACGCCGGAATAGGGGATCATCAGTTTGCGGACCAGGGGCGTGAACGCGATCGCGGACGAGGCGCGCAGGAACCATATGACGCCGAGAACCACCATGAGGTAGAAGGCGAATCCGTTGGGATGAACGAAGGTGGACTGGAGTCGGCCGCCGGGCTCGCGGGCGACGGCGAGCTCGAGCAGTCCGGCCGCAACCGGCACCACCGATGAGTAGACGATCGCCTTGAGCAGCTCCGCGGCGTGACGCGCGGCCGGCCGAAGGAAGAACGGGATCGTGAACAGGCTCGCATAGGTCAGCAGCACGAGCAGGGCTCGCACTCCCCCGGTGCGGTCCGACGACCATGCGATCGAAGCGGCCGCGACCAGAAGGAAGGGCAGCCAGGTGCAAAACGGGAAAGCGCGCCCGGAGCGCGTGAGAGCCATGATCCCGGCAAGCCCGAGAACGGCCAGATTAAGAAACGCTCCGGCTGTCATTTCGACGCCGGCGAGATCGATGCGCATGACGTCGAAGACGCGGTCGGCGCTCGACCGCAGCAGAAACAGGACGAAGATCAGAAGGTCCATGAACCAGGACGGCGAAAGCGGTGCAGGTTCCGTCGCGTCAGCGACCTTTGCGCTCGACGCGCGCAGCGAGGCGATGACCCAGTTCGTTCCAATATTTTTCGTAACATGTCGTGCTCAAATGGGCGACCGCGAAGGTCAGAACGAAGGAGATTATCCGTTTCGCGTAGCGTACCGCCACGTCTCCCTCCCCGAGCCAGCCCGCATAGCTCAAGGGATGCACCACATAGAGCGCGTATGACGTCTTGGCCAGATAGTTCAAGGGCCGGCTCGACAGTGCCGCGTGAAGACGGTCGTTGCGGGGGTGGATCGTGGAATAGATCAGCAGTGCCGTCACATAGGGCCGCAGATAGTTTGCCGGGCCGAGCAGCTGGTGCGAGGTCAGAAAGAGGCCCGCCATCGAGAGAACCGTTACCGCCGGAGGCCATTTGCGCGCGGCGTCGGCTGACGGCGACAGATTCATGAATAGCGCCAGGGTTCCGCCCGCCAGAATCTGGTCGGCGCAGAACCACGTGACGATCGAAGACTCCATCCCCAAAAGCACGCGCGCGAGTGTCACCGCCAAACCCGCCACGGGGACGAGGAACAGGCCGCGCCGCCCGAGCATGGCGACCGCCAAGCCGACGGCGAAGTAGAATTGCATTTCGACGGAAAGACTCCACAGATGCTCCGCATGCGGCAGGAGCGTATCCGGTTCGAGATTGGCGTAGAACAAGAGGTTGCTGTACCACGCCTTGGCCTCAGGCTGTTCCACCACCAGAATCAGCAACAGCGCCAGCCATGCGAGCGGCAGGATGCGACACAATCGGCGAATGAAGAACGACATCACGTGCCGATTGCGCAGCAGCATGGATACGATCAAAAACCCCGACAGGCAAAAGAATATGCTGAGCCCGGCGGCGGCGACCATGCTGTTCAGCGCCAGCCACTTCGGCCCCAAAGGGAGCATATGTCCGGCCATGACGAAGAGAATGCTTATGCCGCGCCATCCGTCCAGAACGCGCAGGCGATGGGTTCGGGGATCGACCGCCATCGACGGGAACCCGTCGGCCATGAAAGGTTCGACCGCCCCCGCTCTCTTCCGCCCTTCGCCTTTCAATGCCTGCGACATCCTCAGCCTATCGACGACGGAGCGCTCGCCTGCGGTTCAGCCATGCTTCCGCCGTTCGGGTGAACCCACGCCGTTTCACCCGTCATCCCTGATCGGCGCGCAGGCCCGCTCACTCGGCCGGCAGCAGGATCGCTCCGTTCAACGTCACCGCGACCGTGCGCCCGAGCAAAGACAGGAGCACGCGGACGCGACCGGCCGAGTCGAGCTGCGCAAGCCTTCCGACCAGATCGACGAAAGGCCCCTGCGCAACGCGCACCGACTGGCCGATTTCTAGTCTGGCCG
Source organism: Pseudolabrys sp. (assembly GCA_019689975.1). Classification (GTDB taxonomy): domain Bacteria; phylum Pseudomonadota; class Alphaproteobacteria; order Rhizobiales; family Xanthobacteraceae; genus Pseudolabrys. The sequence continues at coordinate 6,483 of JADGGK010000024.1, read as the reverse complement.
TCATATCGATCGTCCCGTCGACGCGCATTCTTTGCTGCAGCGATTCGACGACGCCGGGAGCGACCGGCTGCGGCAGATCGCCCTGCATGATCATCCGTGCGACGCCGCGAGTGCCGTTGACGGCGCGCCAGCGGTCGCACGAAAGATCAAGTTGTACGAACAGATAGTTCGGAAACAGCGGCACGACGACGCTTTCGAGACGACGTGCGTGCCGACGCGATTTGCGAAACCTCGGACAGAAGGTGAGAAAACCCTGCCGCTCCAGATTGGCCGCGGCGCGGCTTTCCGCGTGCGGCTGTGTTCTTGCCACATACCAGCGCGGGCCGGCGGCCATGCGTTCCCGCGCAACGGGGAATGAAACGCATTGATGAGACGGAAAGTCCGCTGCTCCGGAACGCATGCGAGCGATCCCCGGTCGGCCAATGGGCCCGCCGTTCACGCTTTCATGGCTGGCCGGTCTGCGCGTGCTCATGACGACGTCCATCCGGCACGCGGCTGCCCGAGATAGGAATACGGCGCCATATATGCGGAGCCGCCGTAATAGTCGTAGAAACGCAATCGCTGCATGTCGACGCGCGTCAGTACCGTCCCGAGCACGCGATCAACGGCGGGTGCCAGGGTCGCAAGCGCTTGCGTCACGACGTCCTGCGGCGTGCTGTCCCAGCGGATCGCGACAATGACGCGGTCGGCAAGCTCGGCCAGTGCGCGCGCATCGACGAGGGGAACGAGCGGCGGTGCATCGATGATGACGTAGTCGAAATGTTCTCTCAGCCGCTCGAGCATGTTGCTCATCGCGCTCGAGAAGACGAACTCGCCGATGCCGGATGATTGGCGTCGCGGCGGCGACGGCAACACCGCGAGCCCGGTGGCGCGATCGACGAAAAGCGCCTCCTCAAATCGCGTCCGGCCAAGCGCCACCTCGATGCCGCCGACGCGGGCGGACGGACAGAGCGACCGGCTCATTTCCGGATTGCGCAGATCGCCTTCCACAAGGATGGTTCGCGCACCGGTCGCGGCAAGCGAGAACGCCAGGTTCACGGCAAGCGTGGTCTTTCCCTCTCCGTCGACCGACGACGACACCATGATCGATTTCACCGGCGCGGAGCGGGCCGCGCGCTGGATCGCGAGGCGCACGGCACGCACCGATTCGGCGAACAGCGACGTCGGCTCTTCGAGCACGTACCGCATCAGCGGCGGCTGCATGGCCGCCGGCAGCATGTCCACGGCATTCCGATCGTAGCGACTCAATTCCTGGCGACCGCGGATGGCCCGCGTGGCGAGTTCGCGCTCGCCGATCACCGGCAATGCGGCAAGGGTGGGGATGTGGGTGAGCTCTTCCGCCTGCCGCGGCGATTTGACTCTCCGATCGCAGTAATCGACCGCGATCGCCAGGATGCAACCGAGTCCCAGTCCGCCGGCAAGCGCGGCGGCGAGAATGAGGAACGTTTTCGGGAACGACGGGCTGACCGGTATTTCCGCCTTGGAGACCAGGCGGGAGTCGGGCATGTCCAATGTCTGGTGGGCGCTCGTCTCCTTGTAGCGCGCGAGAAACGACTCATAGAGTGTCCGATTTGCATCCGCCTCGCGTTGGAGCTCGCGAAGCCGAACGCGCACCTTCCCCGTCTCATCCGTGATGTGCTTGAGATGGTCGAGGCTTTGCTGCAATGCGTCTTCGCGCGACTTGGCGATCTGGTAGGCTTGGCGCGCGCCGTCGAGAATTCTCTGGATTTCTTGGTTGATGAGCCGCTGCGTCTCCTGCAGCTGTGCCCTCGCATTTAAAACCAGTGGATGCTGCGGCCCGTATTTGCTCGATGCTTCCGCGAGATTCTTCGCCACCTGCGCATATTGCGTCCGCAGTTGGGTGATGACCGGCGAGGACAAGGCGTCACTCAGTGCGCCGGGGTCGCCCTTGCTCCTGGCGAGGTTTTGAACCTGCTCGAATTTCGCACGCGCCTCGGCGGTTTGCGCGTGGGCATCGATCAGTTTGTTATTCAGATCGACGAGTTGCTGATCGCTGACTGTGACGCCCGGCACAACCGTTGCGCCCTGCGCCAGCGTGAGGTTGTTGGCGGCGCGGAATTCCTCGACCGCGCGCTCGGACGCCAGAACCTTCGATTTCAATTGCGCCACCTGCTTGTCGAACCATGACGAGGCGATTTTGTTCGTATCGTATTTTCCGCGCACCAATTCCTCGAAATACGCGTTCACAACGGCATTGGCGATCCGCGCCGCCTTGGATGGATCTTGGGAGGTCACGCTGATGTCGACGAGAAAGGTCGTCAATTCGCGCTTCACCGTCAGCCGATGGCGCTGCAGGAAATTGATCGCCTGCGCCTTTGCGATGTCGTCGGCCGTCTGACCCGGAACCCTCGGGCGCGCCGGCGTCAGCAACCATTTGACCGGCAGGAGAACGAGGTCGATGAAACTTCTGTGCGGTCCGAACTCCGGATCATGGGCAAGATCGAGCTCGTCGACGACCGGCTGCAGCACGGCATCCGATTGGATCAGGCTGACCTGACTGTTCACGAAGGCGTTGTCGGAGTCGTAGTTCGAGGGAGGCGGCGGTCGATTGCCGGCGCTGTCGACGACATTGCTGCGGTGGGGATCGATGAGGATGGTCGCGGTGGCGGTATAGCGCGGTGTCGCGAGAAGCAGGAAGAGAAACGCCGCTGCCGAGAACGCGAGCGTGGTCAGAACGATGATCCACAGACGTCGCCGCAGGATCCTCAGGATCTCGCGCAGGCCGAGTGGCGCCTCGTTCCCGATGCCGTTGGAAGCAACCGGGACGGCCTCGATCACGTCCCTGCGGAACTGGTAATCTGCGGCGGGCTGCAGCATCGTTACGATGACCCCCGGCCCATCGCACCGAAACGGATGAGGCGCCCGCCGCTCCGCCTCGTGACCGTTTGTGCCGACAAAACGCGCTGACGCCGCGGTCCGCGTCCCGACCGACATCCCGACCGACATCCGGCCGCGCCCGCCTTGCGGCCGATGCGCGCCGCGCCGCGCCATCCGGCCGCGCGCGTGCCATCCGTCGCGATGCCGAGTCCCCGAATTGATTCCACCCGTCGAGCCTTTTTGGTGAACAACACGTTCCCGTGCCGGAACCCGAGCATCCGGCATCGGCTCTGCCTCCCAACACTCGAAGCGCCGGTCGGTTCCGCATCGCACAATCGAAAATCGTCGTTGCGTCCATATCCGCATCGTGATCGCCGCCGAGCATCGCGTCGTGGCGACGCCACGCAACCGACGAAAAAAAATACCGACACGGAGGAGAATGCTTCCGGAACCCGCGGTCTCGCTAACCCAACGGCGCGCGCCTTGACGAAATCGCGGTCAGGAAACTCGGGATGCGGCAACGGAACCGTGCGCCGCCGCGACCTCGTGTTTCGGAAAAAGCGTTTCGCGATTGGCAAAAAAATTGTTCACGACCAACAACCGCATAACCCGGCCGGAAAAGGTTTCATTGTTTTTGATGCTCATGGAACCGACGGGCCGCGGGCGCAAGCGGGTTGCGGCCGTCGGCGCGGCACGAGATCGCGGTCGATCGCGCGATCTCGGCCGACGCAGCGGCGTGCCGTGGCCTAAAACTCGACTCGCGCGGCGATCCCAATCTGATGTTTTTCGAAATCAAACTCCGCTTGGCTGCTGTCGCGCCGCTGATAGCGATAGAGTAGGGCAAGCGAGCTGACATTGTTCATGAGATATTTGAGACGGGCGTCGAGAATATAGTTCTTGTCGCTCCGCGGCAGGCCTCTGAAACCGTCTTTTTCGTACGTCGCCGCAACCGACAGCACGACGTTGCGACGAAGCTCGTAATCGAGGCCCACCTGCGCGGCGTTGGCGAGCACCGCCGTCAGCGTGGTGTCGGCGGCGGTGGTCACGAGCTGTTCGGCATCGACATAGATATCGAGGCGACGCGACGGACTCCATGTCAACATGGCGCGGTAGCTCGGCCCCTGCACAGTTCCAACCGCCGCGGACGCGAAACGTTGTTCCAGATAGCCGCCGGCAAACTCGCCTGTGATCAAATGGGTGAGTTCCACATCGACGCCGGCGAGCGCCCGGTAACCATCCGAGTTGAAGGATTGATCCGGCGTCCCGCGCAGGCGGCGGGCATTGCCCTCCACGGCGGCGAAGATCGCCGACTTCGCGGAAAAAGCGTAATCGAGCCGACCATGCACCGCATAGATTTGGCCATCGCGTGCATCCTGACTGATGGTCGTTCCGTTCTGCGCGACGGTCGAACCGAAGTCGTATGAATCCGCGCGCAGGCCCATCGACGCGGTCAAACGACCGAATTCGCGGCGCAGCGTGACATCCCCGGAAAACAGGCCGTAGGGCGTTGGCCGCGCGGCGCCGGCCGGCGAGGTAAGACTGCCGACCGCCTCGTGAAGATAGGCGGCCTCGAATCTCGCGAGCAGCGCGGTGGCGTGATCGATATCGACATGGGCCTGGCCTTTCAGACTCGCGTCGGTCTGATCGAGGCCGGAATGTCGGCGATAGAGGGTGGAAAGCGCCGCGGCTTCGAGCTCGATCCCGTGCCGCTCCCAGAGAGTGAGCGCGCGCAGGCTCGCGCCCAGGCGGGTGGCGAGATCGCTTTCCTTGCTGGCGTTGGACGCGAACACATTGCTGTCATAAATGCCCCCTGCGGTCACGGTCGGATCGAACATCCAGGCGCCGGCGCGGATCCCCGCTGCCCGATATTCGGGCCACTGCCGGGTCCTTATCGGCACGTCCTCCGGCGCGACGGGTTCGCGCAGGTCGGCTTGGAGGAGCACCGGCAACGCGCTTGGATCGAATATGTGCTGTGCATTCCATGGCGGCGGCCAGAAGATCGGCGACATCGGCAGGACCTGCGCCTCTGAGGCGCCATCCGCCCCGGCGATCAGCGCGACGAGGAGGATCGAGCCGAGGCCTCTCCGCGCGCGGGGGCAGGTCACCGCCACTCGCTCCCCGCCAAACTCCGCCCAGCACGGCGTGGCGCCGGCGCGACCGGATGCCCCTCGTCGCCAGGCAGATTCGGCGAAAAGCCATGCGATCGGGAATTTGCGGCAACCCGGCGTGACGCGGCGACGCGGACCATCGAGGCGCACCGTGCGTCAGAAGATGCGCTCGATCACACGGATATTGTCGCCGGGGTGAATGCGTATCGGCGCGCCGAGTCTCACCACCTGTTCCGTTCTCGTGCCGGCGTGGCGGATGGCAATGCGATCCTCGTCGGCACGATAGGTGAGCCCTCCCGCGGTGGCGACCGCATCCGCGAGCGTAAGACCGGGGCGATACGGGTATTCGCCCGCTTTCTTGACTTCGCCGTAGATATAGAACGGCGCATAGGCGGCGATCTCGATATTGACTTCGGGCTTTTGTGCAAGCTTGCCCTGCATGCGCGCGGCGACGGCGCGTTCGAGTTGACGCGTCGTCATTCCTGCCGCCCTGACCTCGCCGACGAGCGGAATTGACACGAAGCCGGCGCTGTCGACTTCATATTCGCCGCTCATCTGATCGTCGCTGTAGACTTTGAGACGGATGCGATCGCCCGGTCCCAGCGCATAGGGACCTACGGAACCGCGCGCGGGAGCAACGCTGGCATAGCTTGACGGCAACCCCTGCGCGTCGCCGACGCCGACCGCGGAAACGGCACTGCAACCCGCAACAACGAGCGCCAATAACAAGCCGAAAACGCCACGGCAGGGATTCATGGCTTCGTCCCCCGAAATGACTCGACCGACACGCCCGGGCGGCGCGCAATATCCCAGCAGCCTGTTCAACGTCGGCGGTCAGGCGTGGTTCCCGCATCGAAGCGATTTTGCGTGTCGGCAACGTCACGCGAGCACACGGCAGGCAAGGAACACGACGAGCGCCCAGAACGCGAGATTGGCGAGGAACAGGCTTCCGCGCAGCTGAGAGGCGGAACAATTGGTCACCGGGGACCGCAACACACAATTCCGAAACCGGAGCCTGGCGAGCATCCGGCCTAGGCCGCCGGGACGCGAATTGCGTTCTTGTCCGTTCATCGCATGACGCCGACCTTTGCGAAAATATCACATCGCCGCAACAACATCGTCGTCGGGGACAGACGGCATGGTCGACGGGACTCTCTCGCCGCAACAACACAACGATGTCGCCGGGCTTGGAGTTCGTCTGCCTCCGCGCATGAAAAATTTTTCGGCCGCGGTCGCAATGTTTACACAAACCTGCATAGGCTGGAGCGGATCTCGGTGAGGTTGAGCCGCCATTGCGGGCGCAGCGACACAATTTGATGCGAGCGCGACGACGCAATCCGGAATCGACCGGACCGACCTTTCGGGATGGATTGCTTGGTCACCGCTTGCGGAGTTCCCGGTCATGACGGGAGTCAATTCGGTGCGATCGGAACCCGCTCTAGCCCTGCGCTGCAGCCGAGGTCGCGGCGACGGCGGCGGCCAACATGCCTACCGACGCGCCTGGCTCGACATGACATGACGCTGAGCAGCCTGATCG
>JADGGK010000084.1 GCA_019689975.1 Pseudolabrys sp. | reverse complement strand
CTGGATTGCTTCGTCGCCGCTTGCGCGGCTCCTCGCAATGACGGCGGTGACGCCGCCGCGCAATGACGGGTCACTTTCCCCGTCATTGCGAGCCCGAGCGACAGCGAGGGCGAAGCAATCCAGAACCGGCCGCGCCACTGTTGCAGGCATTGGGTCTGTGGCACGGGCAGCGACTGGATTGCTTCGGCGGCTCGCGCCGCCTCGCAATGACGGCGGAAATGCCGCGCCACAATGACCGCGTATCGCGCCGCGCGCGGCGGCCGGGTCAATCGCATCGGAGCCGGCGCTAGCTGCCGCTGGTCTTGTTTTCGATCTTGGGCAGGCCGGGCGCGGTCTTCTTGACGCCGGAGCGGTTGGCGAGCTCGACCGTCAGGCGCTCGGCCGCTTCCGGCGTCATCTGGGCGAGGATCTCCGACATGCTGCGCGGGTTCATCGCCAGGGCGACGTCGAGCAGCACTTTCATATCGAGCTTGTCGAAAATGCGCGCGGCGTCCTTCGGCTTCATCGTTTCGTACATGGTGATGATGGCCTTGAAATGCTCGGCCTCGGCCTTGTCGCGCTCGCCCATCTCGGCCTTGATGCGCGCTTCCATCTCCTTGAGTTCGTTGACCTTGGCCTCGATGCGTTTCTCGGCCGCCTTGAGCAGGTTCTCGCGCATGTCGAGCTCGCGCGCGCGCCGGTCGAGCTCCTCGCGACGATTCTGCAGGCTTTCCAGGATCGCGCGTTCGCCCGCCGTCATGAGCGGACGCGCCGCGGAGGGTGCCGGCGGCGCGCCGGTATCGATCCTCGGCTGATCGGGCGGCTTGCTCGAGGCCTTGAGCGGCGGCGGCGCGGGGTCCGTCTTCTCGTCCTTCTTTTCGACCGAACCGGTGACGTCGTCCGCCTCGTCGCTCTGGAAGTTGAACATCTCCTGCGCCCAGGACTTCTTCCTCGCATTCTTGGCGCCGACCGGCGCCGGCTCGGGATCGCCGGCGCGCACGATGCGCGGATGGTCGGGAACGCTCGCGGGGTCGACGATCTTCAACCGATCGGGCGCGCGGGCGCGCATGCGGTCGGCGAGCGTATAGCCGCCGTCGAGCACCAGGCCGGAAACCTTGAGCGCAAGCAGGCTGCCCGCGGCGACGAGAACGAGCGGGATCAGCCGGAAATCGCGCCCGCGGCGCATCATGCGGCAAGGCCCGAGAGGCGCGCGCGCGCGCGTTCGGCGAAGGCCTGCGCGGCGGCGGCCACCGCACGCGCGTCGGGAACGGACGCGGGCGGCTCGACGCCGCGCGCCGCGCCGGCGATGCGCGTGATCTTGTCAAGCACCGCCTCGGCGCGCAGGATCCGTTGTTCGAGCTCGGCGCTGAGCTGCTCGGCCCGACCGAGGCGCGCGCTCAGCGTCTCCTCGCCCTCGCGCATGGTCGCCTTGAGCCCGCCGATCGCACGTTCGGCGATTTCCGTCGCGGTGATCAGTTCGGCGATGGTCGCGCGCAGGGACTGTTCGTCGGCGCGCAGCATGCGCAGGCGCCCGTTAAGCCGCACGCAATAGAGGATGGTCAGCAACAGCAGCAGCGAAACCATGCTCTCGACCAGCATGCCGTAGTGCGGGCTCACGGTGTTTCCCTCCGTTTCGTCGGATCGTCCGCCTTCTCGAACATCGCGTAGGTGGTACGCGGCTTGCGCAACGGCCTGCCGACCCGGACGGCGATGCGATCGCCGACGCGGCCCATCCGCCCTTCGGTCAGCGCCACGTCGCCGCAGCGCAAGGTGACCATCGTATCGGGCCTGACCTCGAGCATGAGCGTATCGCCGACATTGAGCGCCATCATCTGCCTGAGCGGCAGCATGGCTTCGTACAGCACGGCGTCGACGCTGACCGTCGCCTGCATGATTTCGGTTGCGAGATGCCCCTCCCAGATCGGATCGCGGCCGAACTTCTCGCCCATGAACATCTGCAGCAGAAGCGTGCGGATCGGCTCGATCGTCGCATAAGGCAGCAGCAGCTCGAGATTGCCGCCGCGGTCTTCCATGTCGATGCGCAGACGCACGAGAATGGCGGCGTTGGCGGACCGCGTGATCGCGGCAAAACGCGGATTGGTTTCCAGCCGATCGATATTGAACTTGACCGGCGACAGCGGCTTGAAGGCGAGCTCGGCGTCGGCGAGCACCACCTCGATCATGCGCTTGACGAGATTGGTCTCGATCGTGGTGTAGGGCCTTCCCTCGATGCGCACCACCCCTTGCCCGCGCCGGCCGCCGAGCAGCACGTCGATGATCGAATAGATCAGGCTGGAATCGACGGTCACGAGGCCGAAATTGTCCCATTCCTCCGCCTTGAACACGGCCAGAATCGCCGGCAGCGGGATCGAGTTGAGATAGTCGCCGAAGCGCACCGAGGTGATGCGATCGAGCGAGACCTCGACATTGTCGGAGGTGAAATTGCGCAGCGAGGTCGTCATCAACCGGACCATGCGGTCGAAGACGATCTCCAGCATCGGCAGGCGTTCGTAGGACACGATCGCCGAGTCGATGATGGCGCGGATGCCCGAATTGTCGTTGAGCGTGACGTCGGCGAGGCTGAACCCGAGCAGGCTGTCGATCTCTTCCTGGTTCAGCAGGCGTTCGGCGCCGCCTTTGACGCCGGGCACGCCGTTGTTGTCGGTGAGCGAGGCCCATTGGGCCGCGGTCTCCTCGCCGCCTGCCTCGCCCGTGGACGGCGCGTTGGCCGCCGCGGCCGCGTCGGCCTCGAGCGCCAGGCCCCATTCGGCGGCCAGCGCGTCCTGATCGATTTGCGTTCCGAGCGCCATCGGTTATGCCGTCACTGCACCACGATCTCCTTGAACAGCACGGCGGTGATGTGGGCGGGCGCGATCGCGGCGTTGACGCGGCGCGTCAGTTCCTCCTTCAAGCGGTAGAGCCCGCCCGAGCCGTCGAGGTCGGTCGGCCGCAGCTCGCGCAGATAGGTCTGGAAGGCGTCCATCACGCGCGGCATCAGCGGCTGGATCTGCGCCACCAGAGCCTGGTCGGGCAATTCGAGCACGATCTTCACCTTCAGATATTGCGTGCGTTCGCCGCCCGCATTGGCAAGATTGACGAGCACGTCCGGCACGTCGACGAACACCGCGGGCTTGGCTTCCGCCTTGGCCGGGCCGTCGTGCCCGCGCTTGCCGAAATAGAAGAAGCCGCCGGCCCCGGCACCGATCACCACCAGCAGGCCGGCGGCCGCGATCAGCAACACGCGCTTGGAGGGCAGGCGGAACTTGAGCTTGAATTTCGACGCGGCGGGGGTCTCCCCCTCCTGCGCGTGCTCGCTCTCCTCGGTCTCTTTCTCCGCCGCTTTCGCCTTCGCCGCCATCGCCTTCGTCCTGCATGCCGGTCGTGGAGGGATCGCCCGCGCCGGCGCCGGATTGCCGCGCATGCCGCGCCGCGCGCGCCCTCGGGGCCAAGCTAGGCGGCTATGGTTAACAGACCCTTGCCCCCGATTGGCGCGCCGGCAGGAATTGCCGGCAGCCGCGCGCGGAGGGCGTTTTTTGCCCGGCATGGACCCGCGCGCCTTCAGACAACCTCCTGGAAGAAAATGACTTTTTCCCTTGGCACGGCGGCTGCAGGAGCCATGCCGCAGCCGCCGGCGTGGGAGCGCCGGCGGCATGATCGCCGGCCAGGGCCCCGCCTCGGGAGGGCGCGGGCATGACGGCCGCCAGATTTGGGGAGTGACCGATGCAGAATGCGATTCTGGTCGGATTGTCGCGGCAGCTTGCGCTCGCGCGCGAAATGGACGTCATCGCCAACAACATCGCCAATATGAACACCGACGGCTTCAAGGCCGACGGCGCCTTGTTCGAGGAATATCTCAATTCGGCGGCACGCGGCATGCCCGACGCGCGCGTGAGCTTCGTGCGCGACCGTGCCACCTGGATCGACCTCAGCACCGGCCCCATCGAGCGCACCGGCAATGCGCTCGACGTCGCCATCAACGGCGACGGGTTCTTCGCCGTGCAAACGCCGCGCGGCGTGCGCTACACCCGTAACGGCTCGTTCCACATCAATGCCGCCGGCCAGCTCGTCACCGCCGCCGGGGATCCCGTGCTCGGCGACGGCGGCCCGATCACCTTTCAGCCGACCGACCGGCAGATCTCGATCAGCCCGGACGGCACCGTGAGCGTGCGCGAAGGCGCCTCCATCACCGACTCCCAGCGCGGCAGGCTGCGCATCGTCGCCATCGACAATCCCGCTTTGCTGCAGAAGGACGGCGCCACCTACTTCAACTATGTCGGCAACGCGCAGCCGACCGACGCCAGGAACGTCACGGTCGAGCAGGGGGCGGTCGAGAAATCCAACGTGCGCGCGGTGGTGGAGATGGCGCGCATGGTCGAGGTCACCCGCAGCTATACGCAGATCGCCGCCATGCTGCAGCAGCAGAGCGATCTGAGCCAATCGGCGGTCGACAAGCTCGCCGAAGTTCCGACCTGAGGCGAAGGAGATTAGGCCATGCGCGCGCTCAGCACCGCGGCGACCGGCATGATGGCGATGCAGCTCAACGTGCAGGTCATCGCCAACAACCTCGCCAATATGACCACCACGGGATACAAGCGCCAGCGCGCCGAGTTCCAGGATCTGCTCTACGACCACGTCAGCCGCATCGGCACGCAGGTTTCGACGCAGGGCAACATCCTGCCGGTGGGCATCGATCTCGGCTCCGGCGTCAAGACGGTCGGCACCGCGCGGCTGATGACGCAGGGCACGCTGGTGCAGACCAACAATACGCTCGACGTCGCCATCCGCGGCGACGGCTTCTTCAAGATCCAGCTTCCCGACAACAGCTTCGCCTATACCCGCGACGGTTCCTTCAAGATGGACGCGCAGGGACGCATCGTCACCGCCCAGGGCTACGTGGTGCAGCCGGCGATCACCATTCCCGCCAACAGCACCGGCCTCACCATCAATCCGCAGGGACAGGTCTCGGTCATTCCGCAGGGATCGAGCACGCCGACGGTGCTCGGCCAGCTCACGCTCACGCGCTTCATCAACCAGGCGGGGCTGCTCTCGATCGGCGACAATCTCTATCAGGAGACGCCGGCCTCGGGCACGCCGCAGGACGGCGTGCCGGCGACCGACGGCGCGGGCGATCTGCAACAGGGCAGCCTCGAGCAATCCAACGTCGACTCGGTCGCCGAAATAACCAACCTGATCACGGCGCAGCGCGCCTACGAAATGAACTCCAAAGTGATCACCGCCGCCGATCAGATGCTGTCGGCCACGTCCAACCTGCTGCGTTGAGGTGACGCCATGATCCGCACGCTCATTGCCGCCCTGTCGCTCGTCGGGATGCTGTCATCGGCGGCCGTGGCCGGCGACGCACAAGCGCCGCGCCCCCGCCTCAAGGCCGAAGCCGTCGTCACCGGCGACATCGTGCGCATCGGCGACCTCGTCGAGAATGCCGGCATCGTCGCCCAGGTGCCGATCTTCCGCGCGCCGGATCTCGGCTACAGCGGTACGGTCTCGGCCGAAGCGGTGATCGAGGCCGTGCGTCCGCACGCGCTCATCGGCCTCGATACCGGAGGCATCGACACCGTGGTGGTGACGCGGGCGAGCCGCGTGATCGAGCCCGAGGCGATCGAGACCGCGGTTGCCTCCGCCCTCGCCGCCCGTTTCGCGCTCGGACCCGTCGAGGATCTTGCGCTCAGCTTCGACCGCGCGTTGCGTCCGGTGCACGTCGAGCCCGACGTCAAGGGCGAGCCGCGCGTGACGCATGCAAGCTACGACCCGCGCAGCGGCCGCTTCGACGCCACGGTCGATGTTCCCGGGCGCGGCGCGCTGCGGCTGACCGGCCGCGCGCAACAGACGGTCGAGGTGGCAACGCTCGCTCGCGCGGTGGCGCGCGGCGAGGTGATCAAGCATGCGGACGTGGTGATGCAACGCCGCCCGCGCGCGGAGCTTGCCCGCGACGCCGTCACCGACCGGGACCAGGCGATCGGGCTCGCCGCGCGTAACGCGCTGCAGGCCGGCCACTTCCTGCGCAGCATCGACCTGATGAAGCCCGAAATCGTCCAGCGCAACGAGACCGTGATGCTGATCTACGAGGTGCCGGGCATCACCCTCACCGCGCGCGCCAAGGCGCTCGATTCGGGCGCCGAAGGCGACACCATCGCCGTGCTCAACGAGCAATCCCGGCGCACCATCCAGGCCGTCGTGATCGGACCGGGGCGCGCCGCAATCATGACCGGCGCGCCGAAACTTGCGGCCAACATCGCAACCACCGGCGCGCTCGCGCCCGCGCATTGACCGATGCCTGCCGTGACAGCCGCGTCATGACTTCTCCCCGCGCAAGGATGCGCCAACCGTGAAAGCCCAGTCGATGAGAGTCTTCCCCGTTCTGCGTCAATTCGTTCTCGCGACGGCGGCGGCGTCGCTTCTGAACGGCTGCGCCATGCTCGACCGCATCGCCACCATCGGTCGGCCGCCGCCGCTCACCGCGATCGACAACCCGACGGCGCATCCCGGATACCAGCCGGTGTCGCTGCCGATGCCGACGGCCATGCCCGCCTCGTACAATCCCAATTCGCTTTGGCGCAACGGCGCGCGTGCCTTCTTCAAGGACCAGCGCGCGCACCAGGTCGGCGACATCCTCACGGTGAAGGTGAACATCACCGACAAGGCGATCATCGACAACGAGACCAAGCGCAGCCGCGCCAGCACCGAGGATTCCGGCATCACCAATTTCTTCGGTCGCAGCAAAGTGCCGATCATGAACACGGGCGTGCCCACGCGCATATTGACGACCGACTCGAGCACCTCGCTCGACGGCAAGGGATCGGTCAACCGCTCGGAAGCGCTGCAAACGAACGTCGCCGCGGTCGTCACCCAGGTGCTGCCGAACGGCAACCTGGTGATCCAGGGCAAGCAGGAGATCCGCGTCAATTTCGAGATCCGCGAACTGATCGTCGGCGGCATCGTCCGCCCCGAAGACATCGAAAGCGACAACACCATCGACTCGACCAAGATCGCCCAGGCGCGCATCGCCTATGGCGGGCGCGGCCAGATCACCGACGTGCAGCAGGATCCATGGGGTCAGCAATTCTTCCAGATCGTGCTGCCGTTCTGACGTCGGGCACGCCCGCCGCGAGCGCCCTCGCCTCCGGCAATCGCGCCGGCTGCGGCGCGATCGGGGTGCGGGAACATGCCGCGCCTTTGCGGCACCGCGCGTCGACCGCCGCGTTCTGATCCGCGGGCTCCCGCGCCGCGTCCGTCTCGCGAGCGGACGCGGCGTCCACGACGCGGCCTCCGGCGGCTCCCCAGCCGGAGGCCGCGTCCCGTGGCGGAATGCCTTGCGCGCGAGGCGCGGCGATCCGACATTGGGGCGGCGGCGCCACGCCGAACGGCATTTACCGATGGAGACGCCGGCTCGTGTTTCCCTTCATCGACACCGCCCCGCGCGCCGCGCGACCGCTCGCGGTGATCGCCCTCATCCTCGGCAACAGCCTGATATTCCTGTGGATGCTGGGCCTGCCGGCGGAGGCGCTCAACGCGGTGCTGGTGCATTACGCGCTGATCCCGTTGCGCTACACGCATCCTGCGCTCGCGCGCTCGGTCGGCCTCGACCCCGACAATTTCTGGCCCTTCCTCACCGACGCGTTTCTGCACGGCGGCTGGTGGCACATCATCTTCAACATGTGGTTTCTTTGGATCTTCGGCCCGGCGATGGAGGCGCGTTTCGGCCGCCTCGGTTTTCTCGCCCTCTATCTCGGCGGCGCGGCGGCCGCGAGCGCCGTGCACGTGGCCACGCATCCGGATTCCGCCGAGCCGGTGCTCGGCGCCTCGGGCGCCATCGCCGCGGTCATCGCCGCCTATGCGCTAATCTACCCGACGGAACGGGTCGTCACCATCGTCCCCGTCATCTTCATCCCGCTGTTCGTTCCGGTGCCGGCGATGATCTTCGCCGCCATCTGGTTCGCCCTGCAGGTGATGCAGGGAACGCAGGAACTCGGCCAGCCGGCGATCGCCGCGGGCGTCGCCTGGTGGGCGCATATCGGCGGCTTCGCATTCGGCGCGCTGTTCGCCCTCCTCGCGCGCGCGCTCGCGTTCGAGATGCAGACGCCGATCGATCGCTGGAGCGACATGTACGAGCGCCGCACGCGCGGGCGCCGCGTGCCCGACGTGCGGCCGCGCGACGGTCAGGAGTGGTGATCAGCCGCCGTCAATCGTCGCGGTAGATCCGCTCGCGCCGCTCATGCCGCTCCTGCGCCTCGATCGAAAGCGTGGCGATCGGCCGTGCCTCGAGGCGACGCAGCGAGATCGGCTCGCCGGTCTCCTCGCAATAGCCGTAGGTGCCTTCGTCGATCCGCATCAGCGCCTCGTCGATCTTGGCGATCAGCTTGCGCTGGCGATCGCGCGCGCGCAGCTCGATCGCGCGGTCGGTCTCCGAGGACGCGCGATCGGCGAGATCGGGATGGTTCTGGTTCTCCTCCTGCAGGTGCTGGAGCGTTTCCCGCGCCTCCTTGAGGATCTCCTCTTTCCAGGCGAGCAGCTTGGCCCGAAAATACTCGCGCTGGCGCTCGTTCATGAACGGCTCTTTCTCGGACGGACGATACGGCTTGTTCTTGGCTGACATTCCCACTGACTCCCTTGGGTCTTCTTATCGTTGTGCGAGAAGTCGCCCTCCCGGTGCGGCAGGCTTATATACGCGCCTCGCTGGGCCGACAATATCCGCCCGCCGGCCGCGACCTTCTCGGATTGAGATGACAATTCAATGACTTGCCTGCGCGCCGGGAAGGCCGGCCGCGGCCGCGGCTCAGTCGATTCCGGCCTTGGCGAGCTCCACGGCCACGCGCAGATCGATCTCGCGCATGACCGCGTCGAGCAGGGCGTCGCCGGTCGCCTCGGTCAATCCCTGCCCGGCGCGCTTGAGGCGCGCGAGCGTCGCGGCGTCGACCGTGCCGTCGAGAAGGCCGAGCTTGAGGGCGTCGAGCGCGTCGAGCGCGGTGCGACCGCGGGCCACGGCGCGCCGGCGGCGCGCGAGCGGATCCTCCACCCCCTGCAACGCGATCAGCGCCTCGAGCGAGGCGACGGCGCGCAACGGCGCGGCGGCGCCCGCGCGAGCGGCGTCGTCCGGCTCGTTCAGGCTGAAGGCGCCGGACGCGGCACGCCGCGCGGTCTTCGGTGCCGCGGCGAGCGCGGCCCCGTTCGTTCCGTAGATGCGCATGGGCGGAATCCCCGACCGGACATCGGTCCCCCGTGACCCTTACCCTCGCCGCTCATGGTTAACGGACGGTAAAGAGGGCGGCAGATCTTGCCGCCCGCGCCAATCTTGCCCGGCGGCGGGGCGGCGGCGCGGCTCCCCGGCGCCCGCGAATGACTCGTCACGTCAATGCCTTGCCCTTCGTCCGCGGGCTGGCACGCGGTTCGCATGACAGCGGGTCGGTCAAGCGTCACATTGGGGAGCAGTGATGACGAAGACAGCGCGGGCCGTCCTCTGGGCGGCGATCATGGGCTTGTGCGTCCCGCTTCAGGTCGGGGCGACGTCGCGCATCAAGGACGTGGCCAATATCGAAGGCGTGCGGCAGAACCAGCTCATCGGCTACGGGCTGGTGGTCGGGCTCAACGGTACCGGCGACACGCTGAACAACATCCCCTTCACCAAGCAGTCGCTCACCGCGATGCTGGAGCGGCTCGGCGTCAATATCCGCGGCGCGAACGCCCAGCAGACGCTGCGCACCGGCAACGTCGCCGCGGTGATGGTGACGGCCAACCTTCCCGCCTTCGCCACGCAGGGCACGCGCATCGACGTGACCGTCTCGGCACTGGGCGATGCCAAAAGCCTGCAGGGCGGCACGCTGCTGGTGACGCCGTTGCTCGGCGCCGACGGCAATGTCTATGCCGTCGGCCAGGGTTCGGTTGCGATCGGCGGCTTCCAGGCCGAGGGCGAGGCGGCCAAGATCGTGCGCGGGGTTCCGACCGTCGGCCGCATCGCCAACGGCGCCATCATCGAACGCGAGATCGACTTCAACCTCAACAAGCAGAGCCAGCTTCGCATCGCCCTGCGCAATCCGGACTTCACCACGGCCAAACGCATCGCCGCGGCGATCAACGACTATATCGGCGCGCCGACCGCCGAGCCGCTCGATCCGGCAACCGTGGGCCTCACCGTGCCGCCGAGCTACCACGGCAATGTGATCTCGCTCTTGACCGAGATCGAGCAGCTTCAGGTGGAACCCGATCTGCCGGCCAAGATCGTCATCGACGAACGCTCCGGCATCATCGTCATGGGCCGCGACGTGCGCGTGTCCATGGTGGCGGTGGCGCAGGGCAACCTCACGGTGACGATCAACGAATCGCCGGAAGTGAGCCAGCCGCTGCCGTTCACCCGCAACGGGACGACCACCGTCGTCCCGCGCACGCGCATCGGCGTGCAGGAGGAAGGCCGGAAGCTTGCCCTCGTGCACGAGGGTGTGTCGCTGCAGCAACTCGTCGACGGGCTCAACGCGCTCGGCGTCGGGCCGCGCGATCTGATCGCGATCCTGCAGGCGATCAAAGCGGCCGGCGCCATCCAGGCCGACATCGAGGTGATGTGATGGCGGACGGCATCGCCTTTCCCGTTCCCGGTCCGCAGCCGCTCGACCTGATCGCCAACGGCGCGATCCCGGCGCCGAAGCCGACCGCGGATCGCGCCAAGGCGCGCGCCGCCGCCACGGATTTCGAGGCCGTGTTCCTCGACGCCATGTTCTCCCAGATGTTCACCGGCATCGACGGCGACGGCCCGTTCGGCGGCAGCGGCGCGGTCGGCGTCTGGCGCGCGATGCTGACCCAGGAATATGCCAAGTCCTTCGCCAAGGCCGGCGGCATCGGCATTGCCGATCACGTCTATCGCAGCCTGCTGGCGCATCAGGAGACGCAATCATGACCGTGTCGAGCGCGATCGCGACCGCGGGCGAGGCCGAGCAGGTGCTCGCCGATTTCGCCGCCATCATGGAGCGGCTGGAGGAGACCATCGCCGAAGAGACCGCGCGCGTGCGCGCCGGGCGGCTGCGCGCGGCAGCCGAGCTCGGCCCCGTCAAAAGCGAGCTCGCCGATCGGTTCATGGCCGAATGCGCGCGGCTTGGCGCGGCCGGCGACATGATCGCGCGCGCGCTGCCGCAGGCGGTCGACGCGTTGCGCCGACGCCAGGCCGCGTTGCAGTCGCTGCTGCGCACCAATCTGACCGTGCTCGCCACCGCGCAGGCCGTCGCCGAAGGCATCATCCGCGGCGTCTCCGACGAGCTCGCGCGCCGCCGCGCGCCCTCGACCTACGGCGCCGACGGCCGCGCCGCGCCTCCCGCCAGCCGCGCAAGCCAGCCCCTCGCCCTCAGCCGCACTCTTTAAGTCGAGCTCGCCCCTCGCCCTCGACCGCATTCTTTGAGCGCGCACCCAGCCGCATTCCTTGAGCTCGCGCTCGACCCCATTCTTTGAGTTCGCGCTCAACCGCATTCCTTGAGCTCGCGCTCGAGCGCATTCGTTTTTATTATTTATAAAAGAGCAGGTCGCGACCGGATCGGATCGGCACCATTGCGCGGAGCCGCGAAGGGGCGACGCGACCCACCGCCGTCCTTGCGAGGAGCCGCGCAGGGGCGACGTAGCCACCACCGTCATTGCGAGGCGGCGTTTTCGCCGTCATTGCGAGGAGCCCCGAAGGGGCGACGA
>JADGGK010000083.1 GCA_019689975.1 Pseudolabrys sp. | reverse complement strand
AACTCCACGACAGCTGGGGAAGATCATCGATGAGCGCGAAAATTGCCCTGGTGACGGGCGCCGGGACGGGCGTCGGCAAGGCGGTGGCGCTGGCCCTCGCCCGGGCCGGCTACGATCTGGTGCTCGCCGGTCGCAGGCCCGAACCGCTCGCCGAGGTGGCCGGGTTGATCAAAGCCGCCGGCGCCGAAGCGCTGGCGGTGCCGACGGACGTGACGCAGCGTGCCTCGGTCATAGCGCTGTTCGAGCGGGCCAAGGCCCGCTTTGGTCGTCTCGATCTCTTGTTCAACAACGCCGGCATCGGCGCACCGGCGGTGCCGCTCGAGGAGCTTTCCTTCGACGTGTGGCAGAATGTGGTGGCCACCAATCTGACCGGCATGTTCCTGTGCACGCAGGAAGCGATCAAGATCATGAAAGCGCAGACGCCGCGCGGGGGCCGCATCATCAATAACGGCTCGATCTCCGCGCACACGCCGCGTCCCTATTCGGTGGCCTATACCGCAACCAAGCATGCGGTGACCGGGCTCACCAAATCGACCTCGCTGGATTGCCGCCAATACGATATCTGCTGCGGACAAATCGACATCGGCAATGCCGAATCGCCGCTTACCGAGCGCATGGTCCAGGGCGAAGGCGTGCTGCAGCCGGACGGGCGCAAAATGATCGAGCCGCGCATGGCGGCCGAGCATGTCGGCGCGGCCGTCGTCTACATGGCGAGCCTGCCGCTCGACACCAATGTCCTGTTCATGACGGTCATGGCGAACAAGATGCCCTTCGTCGGTCGTGGCTGACCGCGTGGACGATAGGGAGCGCCGGCAGGACCTTCTTTCCGCTCGCCGGCAGGGCGGGCACAAGGCTGCCGGCGCCGTCGTTTGTCGCGCGCTTGCCGGCCGCGGACTTGCTCAGCGAAGAACGAGCGCGCGCCGCGTGCCATTCCGGTCCTTGCGCGGAGCGGCGGCCGCATCCACATTCCGCGCGTGATCGTGACAAAAGCGACATCGGACCGGTCGTGTTTCGACGCGCGGGCCGTGCCGAGGGGAGGAAATGATGCAGCGCATGCTTGTCACGGCGGTGGCGGCCGCCGCCTTCTCCGTGCTCGTGCCATCCGCGAGTGACGCGATCGAGTACCCGTGGTGCGCACAATATGGCGGACCCGGCGGCGACGGCGGCCGTAATTGCGGCTTCACGACCTTCGCACAATGCATGGCGACGGTGAGCGGCGTCGGCGGTTTCTGCGAGCGCAACCTCTTCTACAGGGGTCCGGAGCGCCCCCATAAACCCCGACGCAAAAGATCGCCCGACGACCTGCGACGGTGATGGGTCTCGACGACGGCCGAGACATCGCGGCAGCGCCGACCGAACGGAAGGATCGCGTCCGGCCGTTGCCTGTCGCCCCGTGCGGGGCACGCCGCGCGCCGCCGTCGGCGCGACGGCACGCGCCCGCGGCCCGCGTTTCCAGGGCAAATTCAGTGCAATCGGAATTCGCCGCTGACGGTTCTCAGTTCCGCCGGCTTGATCAGCTTGCGGTGCGCCACGCGCACGGAATGGAGGGGCCCGTCGAGCTTTTCCTGCCAGAAGGCGAGGAAACGATGCAACTCGGGGAAGTCGGGGAAGAGATCGTAGTCCTGCCAAATATAGGATTGCAGCAGCCAGCGATGATCCGGCCGCCGGTAAAGAATATGCGCGGTGGTAAGACCATAGCCGCTGCACTGTTTGAGGAAGTCCGTCGAAACCATTCCCAGTTCTCCGTCCGTCGGACCTTCAAATCTATGTCGCCAGCCACTTATGGCAACCCAAAAATATGAATAAAGCATTAGAAATCAACATGTTAGCAGCAAACGCCGCGGTCTGCTAACAATCCCCCGCGGCGGGATGCGGGCGAGCCGGTCCCGCCGCCGTTAACCATTGAAATCACGCATGTTTTGAAAATTGTTGGCACTCCATCGCAGTGAGTGCTAAAAAATTTCCGGGAGCCCCTTGCGGGCACGAAAACGGCCACCCAAATCGGCGGTCAGGATCCGGCAGGGGTCCGGCCGGATGCCAAAAACCGCTTATCATTCAAATCATTAGGAGGACTGCTATGAAGTTCCGTCCGCTTCACGACCGCGTCGTCGTCAAGCGCATCGAGGCCGAGGAGAAAACGGCCGGCGGGATCATCATCCCGGATACCGCCAAGGAAAAGCCGAGCCAAGGCGAGGTCATCGCCGTCGGCCCGGGCGGCCGGGACGAATCGGGCAAGTTGATCCCGATCGACGTGAAGGTCGGCGACCGGGTGTTGTTCGGCAAATGGTCCGGCACGGAGGTCAAGATCGACGGCGAGGAGCTGTTGATCATGAAGGAAAGCGACATCATGGGCGTGCTTGACGAGCCCGCCGCCAAGAAGAAGGCCGCTTGAGGCGCCGAGGCAAAGCAGAAGGAACAACGACAATGGCTGCGAAAGAAGTCAAGTTCTCCGTCGAGGCGCGCGACCGCATGCTGCGGGGCGTCGACATCCTCGCCAATGCGGTGAAGGTTACGCTGGGCCCCAAGGGCCGCAACGTCGTCCTCGACAAATCCTTCGGCGCGCCGCGCATCAGCAAGGACGGCGTGACCGTTGCGAAAGAGATCGAGCTCGAGGACAAGTTCGAAAACATGGGCGCACAGATGGTGCGCGAGGTGGCGAGCAAGACGTCCGATATTGCGGGCGACGGCACCACGACCGCCACGGTGCTCGCCCAGGCGATCGTTCGTGAAGGCGCCAAGGCCGTGGCCGCCGGCATGAACCCGATGGACCTCAAGCGCGGCATCGACCTTGCCGTCGAGGCCGTCGTCGAGGACCTCAAGAAGAATTCCAAGAAGGTTACCTCGAACGAGGAAATTGCCCAGGTCGGCACCATCTCGGCGAACGGCGACCGCGAAATCGGCGACTTTCTCGCCAAGGCGATGCAGAAGGTCGGCAATGAGGGCGTGATCACCGTCGAGGAAGCCAAGAGCCTGGAGACCGAGCTCGACATCGTCGAGGGCATGCAGTTCGACCGCGGCTACATCTCGCCCTATTTCATCACCAATGCCGACAAGATGCGCACCGAACTGGAGGATCCCTACATCCTCATCTATGAAAAGAAACTGTCGGGCCTCCAGGAGCTGTTGCCGCTGCTCGAATCCGTGGTGCAGACCGGCAAGCCGCTGCTCATCATTGCCGAAGACGTCGAGGGCGAGGCGCTGGCCACGCTCGTGGTCAACAAGCTGCGCGGCGGCCTGAAGGTCGCGGCGGTCAAGGCGCCCGGCTTCGGTGATCGCCGCAAGGCGATGCTGCAGGACATTGCCATCCTGACGGGAGGCACCTGCATCTCCGAGGATCTCGGCATCAAGCTCGAGAACGTCACGATCAATATGCTCGGCCGCGCCAAGAAGGTGGAGATCGACAAGGAGAACACCACCATCGTCAACGGGGCCGGCAAGAAGGCCGACATCGAAGCGCGCGTCGCGCAAATCAAGGCGCAGATCGAGGAGACCACCTCCGACTATGACCGCGAAAAGCTGCAGGAGCGGCTTGCCAAGCTTGCCGGCGGCGTCGCGGTGATCCGCGTCGGCGGCGCGACCGAGGTGGAGGTGAAGGAACGCAAGGACCGCGTCGACGACGCCATGCATGCGACGCGTGCGGCCGTGGAAGAGGGCATCCTGCCCGGCGGCGGCGTTGCGCTCCTGCGTTCGGCCGAGGCGCTCAAGCGCGTGAGAACCGAGAACGAGGACCAGAAACACGGCGTCGAGATCGTGCGCAAGGCGCTGCAGGCGCCGGCGCGCCAGATCGCCATCAACGCCGGCGAGGACGGCTCGCTCGTGGTCGGCAAGATCCTGGAGAAGGATCAGTATAATTACGGCTTCGATGCGCAGACCGGCGAATACGGCAACCTCATGACCAAGGGGATCATCGATCCGACCAAGGTCGTGCGTACCGCGCTGCAGGACGCCGCATCGGTGGCCGGATTGTTGATCACCACCGAGGCCATGGTGGCGGAGGTGCCGAAGAAGAAAGAAGCCACGCCCGCCGTGCCACCCGGCGGCGGCATGGACTTCTGAGAGCGGAGGCGGAATCGGCGCCGCGCGGGTTCTCGCGCGACGCCGATCCGCAACCGCCGGCAAAGGAACTGGGCCCGGGTACGAGACCCGGGCCCTTTGTTTTGCGACGATGCCTTGGCTCCGCACGCGCGCTCATGAGCGACCACATGACCGGCAGGATCTATTGCGGCATCGGCGGCTGGACCTATGAGCCGTGGCGCGGGGTCTTCTATCCCAAGGGCCTGCCGCACGCGCGCGAGCTCGAATATGCCGCGCGCCGTCTGACCGCGATCGAGATCAACGGCACCTTCTACCGCACCCAGACGCCCGCGACGTTCCGTAAGTGGGCGTCCGAGGTGCCGGACGGCTTCAAGTTCTCGGTAAAAGGCCCGCGATTTGCGGTGAACCGCCGCGTGCTGGCCGAGGCCGGCGACTCGATCAGGCGCTTTCTCGATTCCGGCGTCACCGAGCTCGGCTCCCGCCTCGGCCCCCTGCTCTGGCAATTCGCGCCGCACAAGACGTTCGACGAGGCCGATTTCGGCAAATTTCTTGAGCTGCTGCCCGCCAGCTTCGACGGCCGCCCGCTGCGGCACGTCGTGGAGGTGAGGCACGACAGTTTCAAGACGCCCGCCTTCATCGCCTTGCTGCGCGAATTCGCCATTCCGGTGGTCTTTGCGGACCACGCAACCTATCCGGCCATCGCCGATCTCACCGGCGACTTCGCTTATGCGCGTCTGCAAAAGGGCAATGAACCGCTCGCGAGCGGATATCCTCCCGCCGCGCTCGCTCGATGGGCCGTCCGCGCGCGACTGTGGGCGCAAGGCGGCGAGCCGGACGATCTGCCGCGCGTCGAGCGCCCTCATGCCGCGAGGAAAGCACGCGACGTCTTCATCTATTTCATCCACGAAGCGAAAATCCGCGCGCCCGCGGCGGCCATGGAACTCATTCGGCACCTGCAGACACGCTGAAAAAGGAAACGACCACCGGCGAAAGGCGCGGGTACATCCGCCGTCGCCGTCGCAAGTGGCCGTCGGGCGAACGGGAAGTCGTCCTTCGCGTCGCCGCTCCATGGTCCTATAATCGGCTAGCGTGTCAATCTTGTGACGCTCGCATGCGCCGTTTGTTCACCATCGGCTACGAAAAGGCCAAACCCGACGCCGTCATCGAGGAACTCAAACGCGCCAAGGTGGACACCGTGGTCGACACGCGCGCGGTCGTATCCTCGCGCCGCCCGGGCTTTTCCAAGCGCCAACTCGCGGCCGCGCTCGATGCGGCCGGCATCGGCTATGTCCATTTGCAGAAACTCGGCACGCCGGCGCAGGGACGCGCCGCCGCGCGTTCCGGCGACGTCGGCACGCTGAGGCGGATTTATGACCGGCACCTCAAGACCGCGGCCGCACAGGCCGCGCTGGGCGAGCTTCTGGCTTTGCTCAAAGCGGGCAGGCGCGTTGCCCTTTTGTGCTATTGCCGCGACCCCAAGGCTTGCCATCGCAGCCTTGTCGCCGCGCAGGTGAGCAAACGCATGCGGGTCAAGGTCGAAGATCTGCTGCCGCCGGTGTTCTGACCTGCCGCCTGTTCCCGTCGGATCCCTGCGACCGACCGCGCGGGGCATCGCGCGATCGGCGGCATGAGGCCGGCGGCGCCGCATGCCCGCTATTTGGCCGGCTGCGGCGCAGCGCGTCGCGCCTCGGCATTGCCGACGACCACGGCAAGCCCGAGCGTGGCAAGGAACATCGCGAGTGCGATCGTCGCATTGGCAGCCAGCACGACAGCGAAACCGCCGTGCTCATGCAAGAACGAGATCATGGCGATCGCGATGCCCGCGCTGACGAAAAGCAGGAAATAGCGCACGGCGTACACGCGCCCGCGCCACGCGTCGGCCGTGTAGCGGGCGAGCACCATGTCGTTGACGGTGACCTGGCCGTAGATGGCGGCGACCGCAATCGCCAGCGCGATCATCAGCGGCACGCCGTCGGCATAGGAGGCCCACAGATTGCCCAGAAAACCGAGGCCGGTGATGACGGCGAAAAGGCCATGCGCCGTGAATCGTTCCACCAGCCGGCCGACGCAGAGTTGCGCGAGGGCGCCGCAGATCAACACCGCGGTGGCGACGCTGCCGGCAAGCAAAAGCGGCACCCGCTCGGCCAACCGCTCGTCGACGATCTTCGGCAGGGCGATGGTCAGCACATTGAAGACCGTGCCCGCGGTCAACGCAATCACGATGAAAAGGCCGAACAGAACCACGGCCGCTCGTCCATTGAGCTGCACCGCCGGCGTCGCGACCCGCCCGCCCGCGCGGTGGCGGTCGTCCGGGACAAGCCGGAGATAGAGCGCGCCTGTCGCCAAAGCGAGCGCGGCCGGCGCGAGGAAGGCCGCGCGCCAGCCGAACCAGGTCGCCAGTAAGGCACTTACTCCGGCCGCCAGGGAGACGCCGAGATTGCCGCACACCCCGTTGAAGGCAAGCGTGCGCCCGCGCGCCTGCGACGCCTCGATCAACATCGCCATGCCGACCGGATGATAGATCGAAGCGAACATGCCGAGGGCGAACAACGCGACCGCGAGCACCGGCAGGTTGGGCGCGAATGCCGCCGCCGCGAGCGCGACGCCGCAGCCGATGTAGAACAGCGCCATCATGTTGCGCCGGCTCCAGCGATCGGCCAGCCATCCGGCCGGGAGCGAGAAGACGCCGAAGGCGATGAAGGCCGCGCTCGAGAGCGCGATCAGGTCGCTATAGGGCCGCCCATAGACCGTCTCGAGGCCGATCACCACCGTCGGATAGATCAGCAACACGAAATGATCGATGCCGTGCGCGAGGTTAAGAAAAGCGATCGAGCGCCGCGCAGCGGCATTGGGACGCGCGGTGGCAAAATTCCCGATGGACATCATTCCTCATTCCTCGACCCGGCGGCTCGCCGTCAAAACCCGTTTTCGGGCTCACCTCCTATATCCAGAATTGCTGAGGAATTCTCCGCCGCCGGCAGGCAATGGCTGCATCGATGCCATGTCGAGAGCTGCTGGCTGAGGCCGCGCCGCCATGGGCACCCCGGAACGGGGACAGCCTTTGCTAGACAATTGCGCGACTACACGCCATAGTTGCGGGACAACCCCGCGTTGATAATTCCGGGGCGCTGAGGGCCTGCGATGGGGCTCGCAAGGCATGCTCGCGCGGCGAGCCTCTTCGCCGCGATGGTGTTTTTTTGCGTGATGCGAGGGACGGAGCCTGCCGCGGCCGGCGACGACGGGGAGCAGCACCTCATCATCTTTTCGGGCCGTGACCTTTGGCGCAACGGCATATTCCTCTATGGGGGACTGATCGTGAGCCCCGGAGGATTCGAACAGCCTGGATTCTTGCTGAAGCTGCTCTCCTCCGGGGGTCTCTATCGGTACAAGGCCGGCGACCTCGACGGAACGACCGTCGTCGGCCTCGAAGGGAAGGCCCATATCGCCCCGGGATGGCTCGTCAGATACGGCCGTTTCGAGAGCAAGTTCTTCTTCGGACCGGAGCTGCAGGACCACCGGCTGTGGCCGAACGACCCCGGCAACCGGCTGCGCGGACGCTCGTTCGGATTGCGCATGGCGGTGGACCTATGGGCCGAACCGACGCGCGAGACGATGCTCGCGGCCGATGCGTCGCTGTCCTCGATCGGCGGCGATTTCTCCGCGCGCATCGGCGCCGGCTGGCACCTGCTCGGTCATTTCTACGCCGGCCCGGAATTGCAGATCTACGCCGCCGGGGGCTACCGGCAATTCCGCCTCGGCGTGCATGTCACCAGCCTGAAGACGGAGACGGTCGAATTGTCGGCCGCCGTCGGTTGGTCGACCGACAGCGAGGCCCGCGCAAGCCCCTATGCGCGACTGGGACTGATGCAGCACTTCAATTAATCAAGCGTCCTGCGAAAGCGCGCCACCGCCACGATCATCGCCACGAGCATCAAGACGAACAGCGCCGCCGCATCGTAGTGCAAATCGGAGAACGCGGACCCCTTCAGCATGATCGAGCGTACGATGCGCAGATAATGCGTCAGCGGCAGCGCTTCGCCGATCCATTGCGCCCACACCGGCATGCCGGCGAACGGGAATATGAAACCGGAAAGAAGAATGTTCGGCAGGAAGAACATGATCGACATCTGCATCGCCTGCAGTTGGTTCTGTGCGATCGTGGAGAAGGTGTAGCCAATCGACAGATTGGCGGCGATGAACAACGTGCTCAGACCCGCGAGCACGCCGAGGTTGCCGAGAAGCGGGACCCCGAACAGCAGGATGCCGATGGCAATGATGATCGTCGCCTGCACGAAACCGACAATGACATAGGGGATGATTTTCCCCAACATGATCTCCACGGGAGTGATCGGCATCGCAAGCAGATGCTCCATCGTCCCTCGCTCGATTTCCCGCGTGACGGACAGTGCCGTGAAGATCAGCATCGTCATCGTGAGAATCGTGCCCACGAGACCGGGCACGATGTTGAGTTGCGTCTCGCCTGCCGGGTTGTAGCGAGCATGGGTCACGATCTGAAACGGCGCCGGATCGCCCGCGGGAATGGCGCGATCGTGGACGAGCGCGCTCTGCAAGAGTTCGCTCAAGGCGGCAAGCGCCGAGCCCGAGGCGACCGGATCGGTTGCGTCGGCAACCATGAGCACGGCGGGCTTGTCGCCGCGTCGCAACGCGCGTTCGAAATTGGCCGGTATCTCGACCCCGAACAGGACCGTTCCCGCGGCCAACAGCCGATCGAGCTCGGCTTCCGTCCTCGGCAGCTGCGTGATCTTGAAATATCTCGTGTTTTTAAGCGCCGCGAGAATGGAACGTCCGACGTCGCTGTGCTCCTGCAGCAATACTGCCGTCGGCAGGTCGCGCGGCGTGGTATTGATCGCGTAGCCGAAGAGCAGGAGCTGCACCAGGGGAATCATGACGATCATCGCGAAGGAGATGCGATCACGCCGCAGCTGGATGAACTCCTTCATGAGCATGGCGAAGGTCTTGCGCCAGAAAGCAAAGCCGGGCGCAAGGCGCGAAGCGCGTGTTGCCGGCAGGCTCCTCATCGGGAATCTCCCTGTGCGCGGCTCATGAGCTCGATGAAGACGTCCTCGAGCGACGGCGCCGTGCGTCGCCAGTCGAGGCCGCGGCGTTGACGGTAAGGAGCGATCGCGGCCTCGAGCGCGTCGGCTTCACGACCGCATACATGGACACTCGCGCCGAACGGCGCCACCATGGCTATACCCGGTTTGCCGGCGAGTTCTTCGAGGAGACGGTTGAGCTCCCGGCTGCTCGGCGCGCTGACCACGTAGGTCGTCAGCCGCGATCCGGCGATGAGCTCCGCGACGGTGCCGTGGGCGAGCAGCTCGCCGAAGGCGATATAGGCGATCTCGTGGCAACGCTCGGCTTCGTCCATGTAGTGGGTGGAAACGAGCACGGTGAGACCTTCGGCCGCGAGCGCATGGATGTCGTTCCAGAATTCGCGCCGCGCCTTGGGGTCGACGCCCGCGGTAGGCTCGTCAAGCAGGAGCAATCGCGGATTCGGCAGCGTGCAGGCCGCAAGCGCCAGCCGCTGTTTCCAGCCGCCGGACAATTCGCCGGCGATCTGATCCTCGCGGTCGCGGAAACCCAGCCTCCCTATTGCCGCCTCCGCGGCCAGCGCGGGATTGTCGAGGCCGTAAACGCGGGCGACGAATTCCAGATTTTCGCGCACCGAGAGATCCTCATAGAGGCTGAAGCGCTGCGTCATGTAGCCGACATGCCGCTTGATCCTGTCCGCGTCGGCACGGATATCGTAGCCGAGACAGGTGCCGGTGCCTCCGTCCGGCGTCAGCAGGCCGCACAGCATGCGAATGGTCGTGGTCTTGCCCGAACCGTTAGGGCCGAGGAATCCGTAAATGCTGCCGCGCTTGACTTGCATCGACAAATCGCGCACGACCGCGCGACCGTCGAATTTTTTCGTCAAGCCACGCACGTCGATGACGATGTCCCCGGTATCCCGCTGCACACTCATCTCGGTGTCCCCGGCAGCACGACGGTGATCGGCTGCCCCACGCGCAGCTTGTCCGGTTCGTCCGGCCGCGCTTCGATGAGATAGACGAGCTTGGCGCGTTCTTCGCGACTGAAGATCACGGGCGGCGTGAATTCGGCGCTGCGCGCGATGAAACTGACCCTTGCCGTCAGGTGTTCCGCGCAACCGTCGCACGAGATGCTCAGCGGCGCGCCGATAACGATCCGCGGCAACATCGCCTCCGGGGCGAAGAAACGCAGCTTGAGGTTGCTCGGAGGCAGAAGGGCGATCACGGGTTTTCCCGGTTGCACGGTTTCGCCCGGACGATAGTAGACTTCCTGGATCGAGCCTGCGGCCGGGCTCAGGACGCGACGCCGCGCGAGCCGCGTCCGCGACCAGGCGAGATTGGCTTCGGCCTGGCGCAACGCCGCCTCGGCATCGTCGAGAGCCTTCTGCGTTCCCGCAGCCGTGCTCAGGAGTTCCTTTGCGCGCGCATAGGCCTGCCGGGCGTTCGTCAGCGCCGCCTGCTTCACGACCACGTCGGCTTTCTGCAAGTCGTCGTCGAGGGTGAACAGCAAGTCGCCCGAGGCGACCTTGTCGCCCTCGCGCACGTTGAGCGTCTCGATGCGGCCCTGCTCGTCGGGGCTGACGAAAATCATATCCGCCTCGACCCAACCCTGGAGCGCGCGTTGGTCCGCATCATCGCAGGCCGACAACAGCAACGGAGAGACCGCCAACATGAGGATGACGCGAGGGATCATTCGCGCCTCCCGGTCGCGAACAGAAGCTTGAAATAGGTCCGCATCATCGCCCTAACGTCGAGCGGCTCGAAACGGTCGAACAGCTCGCTCCAGATGATGGCGACCAGCCCCGGCGCGGCCATGATCTGCGGGAAACGGGCCAAATCCGAGGTCATTTCGCCGCGTGCGGCCATGCGCGCGAGCAGCGCGCGCATCACGACAAGCACGCGCGCCAGCACTTCGCGATAGTAAAACTCCGCGAGTTTGGGAAAGCGGCGACCCTCCGTGATGATCAAGCGGATAACGTCCTTGCGACGGGTCTCGAAAATCTCGCGCACGAACAATTCGGTCATCCGCTCGCTCATCGCCGCGAGCGGCATGTCGACCCCGCCCATCGCCTCGATCGCCCCGATCAAGGGCGTCAGCATGGCGCGGATCAACTCCTGAAAAAGGCTCTCCTTGTCCCGGAAATAAAGGTAGATCGTGCCCTTGGCGACCCCGGCGCGGCGCGCCACGTCGTCGAGCCGCGCCGTGGCAAATCCCCGGGAGGAAAACTCCTCAAGCGCCGCGGCGAGAATCGCGTCCCGCTTGGCGCTGCCGCGCGCCGCGCTCGCCGGCCGACGAGGGGCCGCGCGACCGAGGCCGCGACGCGGCGGCCCGCGCTTTGCCGCCCTGCCGCCCTTGCTCATGCTTTGCCCATGCTTTGCCAATGGTGCCCGCTATATGACTGACTGGTCAGTCATCGATTAGCACGCCCGGCCTCCGCGGGCAATGCATCCTTGCCGCGCGGATTTCGGCACATTTTGCCTCGGCGGCTCGCGCCGCCTGGCAATGCGCCGCCTCGCAATGACGGCGGAAACGCCGTGCCACAATGACCGCGTGCCGCGCCTGTGGCACGTCAAGGGCTGGATTGCTTCGTCGCGCCTTCGGCGCTCCTC
>JADGGK010000023.1 GCA_019689975.1 Pseudolabrys sp. | reverse complement strand
GCCAAGATCAACGCCATTCTCTCGAGCCGGCGCGCGCAGATCCTCGGCTTCGATGCGCGCGAGGGCTGGGAGGGTTGGGATGTCGTGCGCGCGCAGATGCCGGAAGCGGAGATCGGCGACCTCATCATCGAGGTGCGTTCGGCCACGTCCGGCGTCGGTTCGTTCACCTTCAAATTCGACCATATGGCCGAGCTCACCGGGCGCATGGCCGACCAGATCGTGGCCGCGAGACGGGCGGCGGAATAGGCGCAAGGCGCGGGAGTTCCGCCCCGGCGCGAGCGGCCGCGCGCTACGTCGCCCTGTCCCTTGCGGCCTCCCGCAAGCGTGACTTGCCCGTGAGGGCAGGAGCGGCCAAGGTTTGCTCCGCGAGCTCAACCGATTCCGAAAGGTCAGGGCCATGAACGTCATCCGCCGCCGCCCCTGGGATCTGCCGCAGCGACTGGCGACGCCCGCGCATCTCGCCTTCAGCCGCCGGACGCTGCTTGGCGCCGGGCTCGGCGCATTGGCGCTCGCGCCGGCAGGGGTGCTGGCGCAGCGCGTGAGCGACGTCGCCAAGCTCCCCGATCCGACCAGCGATCTCTACCCGGCCAAGCGCAACGAGGCCTTCAAGCTCGATCGGCCGATCACCGACGAGACCATCAACCTCCACTACAACAACTTCTACGAATACGGGACCGCCAAGGATGTCGCCGCTCCCGCGCAGCAGCTGCGCGTCCGCCCGTGGACGGTGAAGATCGACGGGCTGGTGGAAAAGCCGATTGAGATCGGCATCGACGACCTCATCCGCAGGATGACGCTCGAGGAGCGCACCTATCGTCACCGTTGCGTCGAGGCTTGGAGCATGGCCATCGCCTGGACGGGCTTCCCGCTCAGGAAGCTCGTCGAATTCGCGCGTCCGCTCGGTTCGGCCAAATATGTGAAGATGACGACCTTCTTCGATCCCAAGATGGCGCCGGGCCAGCGTCTCCCGTGGTTCCCTTGGCCCTATGTGGAAGGGCTCACCATGGCGGAGGCGACCAACGAGCTCGCATTTCTCGCCACCGGCGCCTACGGCCATCCGCTGGCGCGGCAGCAGGGCGCGCCGTTGCGGCTTGCCGTGCCGTGGAAATACGGTTTCAAGTCGATCAAGTCGATCGTGCAATTCACTTTCGTCGAGCAGCGCCCCGTCGGCCTGTGGGAAGCGGTGCAGCCGTCCGAATACGGTTTCTGGGCGAACGTCAATCCCGCCGTGCCGCACCCGCGCTGGAGCCAGGCCACCGAAGAGGTGATCGGCACCGGCGAGCGCCGCCCGACGCTCATCTTCAACGGTTACGGCGATTACGTCGCCGATCTCTACAAAGGCCTCGAAAAAGAGCGGCTTTGGTCGTGACGGCGAAGTGACCGGCCGGTCGGCCGCAACGCTGCCGTCTCCCCGCGGGCAGGCGCCGTGACCCATTCCCGGTGGGCACTGGACAAACGTTAACGCCAAATTTATTAGGGAATTTATTAGAGAACATGAGGCGGCAGGCTATCGTTCGCAACGAAACCGGGGGCACGTGAGGATTGGGACTTCCGGTTGCGGTAAAATCCGGCGATCGTCGGCCGAACAGAACACGCTCCGGGAGTCGTCCATGAAAAAATCACTCGCGATGCTGACCGCGGTTGCCGTCGCGCTGGTCTTTGGCCAAGCGGCGGCGAGCGCGCAGAGCCCAATCATCCTCAAGTTCAGCCATGTCGTGGCCAACGACACGCCCAAGGGCAAGGGCGCGCTCAAATTCAAGGAACTGGCCGAGAAATACACCAACGGCAAGGTGAAGGTCGAAGTCTATCCCAACTCGCAACTGTTCAAGGACAAGGAAGAGATCGAGGCGCTGCAGCTCGGCTCGGTGCAGATGTTGGCGCCGTCGACCGCCAAGTTCGCGCCGCTCGGCGCGAAGGAATTCGAGGCGCTCGATCTGCCCTGGCTGTTCAAGGACGAGGCCACATACGACAAGGCCATGAAGGGTGTGATCGGCAAGTGGCTGTTCAAGAAACTGGAGACGAAGGGCATCACCGGCCTCGCCTATTGGGACAACGGCTTCCACATGGTCTCGGCCAATCGGCCGCTGTTGATGCCGGCGGACTTCCAGGGCCTCAAGATGCGCATTTCCGGATCGAAGATCGCCGATCGCTATTTCCGCGATGTCGGCGCGATTCCGCAGATCATGGCCTTCTCCGAGGTCTATCAGGCGCTGCAGACCGGCGTGGTGGACGGTTGCGAGAACACGCCGTCCAATTACTTCACGCAGAAATTCCACGAGGTGCAGAAGGACATCACGGTCTCCTACCACGCCCATCTGCAATATGCCGTGATCGTGAACTCGAAATTTTGGAACGGCCTGCCGGCCGATATCCGCGCCGAACTCGAGAAGGCTATGGCGGAGGCGACCGATTACACCAATTCCATCGCCCAGAAGGAGAACGAGGACGCACTCGCCGCCATCAAGGCGTCGGGCAAGACCACGCTGCATTATCTGACGCCGGAGCAGAAACTGGCTTGGCAGAAGGCGATGGCGCCGACCTATACCTGGGCGAGAAGTCGCGTCGGGGGGGAGATCCTCGACCTGGTAGCCAAGGAACTCGACATCAAAATGAACTGACGAACGGGGCGCGACGATAACGATGCGGCCGGGGCGCAATGGTCCCGGCCGCAATCGCGTGAGGGGGACACGCGTGGTGGGACGCGTACTCGATCATCTTGAGGAATGGCTGATCGCCGCCCTCATCGCGGCGGCGACCGCCCTCATTTTCGTCGCGGTGCTGCATCGCTACGGCACCGGCGCCTCCATCGATCTCGCCAAGTGGCTCGCCGCCAACGGCGTCCCGGTCCTGCCGGCGGTCCTGCGCGGACTGTACTTCTGGCTCTCCGGACTCGATCTGTCCTGGGCGCAGGAACTCTGCATCTACATGTTCATCTGGATGGCGAAGTTCGGCGCCGCCTATGGCGTGCGGACCGGCATCCATGTCGGCGTGGACGTGCTGGTCAACCTGCTGTCGCCGGCGTCGCGCAAATACGTGATCCTCTTCAGTCTGTTCTGCGGCGCGCTGTTCACCGGCATCGTCGCCGCCTTCGGTGGCCGCTTCGTCGACGAAATGTTTCTTACCGGCCAGCGGTCGAACGATCTCGAAGCGCCGATGTGGATCGTTTATCTGACGCTGCCGCTCGGCTCCGGGCTCATGTGTTTCCGCTTCCTTCAGGTCGCATGGTGGTATTACCGGACGGGCAAGCTGCCGCATCACGACGTGGCTCATGTCGAGGGCATGACCGATGCGTTGCATCCGGCCGAGTCGGCGCCGGCGGAAGCGCGCGGCGGGCTGACGCCCCTCGGCACGATCCTCATCCTGGTGCCGCTCCTGATCGTCGCGGTCTGCGTGGCGCACGCGTCCGGTCTCGTCGTTCTCCCCCATAGCCTGCGCGCCGTCATCGTATTCGCCTTGCTTCTCGCGCTCATGCTCACCGGCATGCCGGTATCGATCGCGCTCGGGCTCACCGTGCTCGCCTTCATGTTCACGCTGACCGACGTACGCACCGAATCCGTCGCGCTCAAACTGTTCACCGGCCTCGAGAGCTTCGAGATCATGGCGGTGCCGTTCTTCATCCTGGCCGGCAATTTCCTCACCCACGGCGGCGTCGCGCGGCGCATGATCGATTTCGCGACCGCGATGGTCGGTCACTGGTACGGCGGCCTTGCGCTCTCCGGCGTGCTCGCCTGCGCGTTGTTCGCGGCGGTATCCGGCTCCTCGCCGGCGACCGTCGTCGCCATCGGCTCGGTGATCCTGCCGGCCATGGTGGCGCAGGGTTTTCCCAAGCGCTTCGGCGCCGGCGTCATCACCACTTCGGGTTCGCTCGGCATCCTGATTCCGCCGTCGATTCCGATGGTGCTCTACGCCGTCGCGACCAACTCGTCGGTCGGCAAGCTGTTCATTGCCGGAATCCTGCCCGGCATCGTCATGGCGACGATGCTCGGCATGACCACGTTCTATCGCGCCTGGCGCAACAACTATCCGCGCCTGCCCAAGGCCTCGCTCGTCGAGCGGATGCGGACGTTCCGGGAGTCGATCTGGGGCTTGTTCCTGATCGTGATCGTCATCGGCGGCATCTATACCGGCGTGTTCACGCCGACCGAGGCCGCCGCCATGAGCGCGGTCTATGCCTTCTTTATCGCCGTCTTCGTCTACAAGGATCTCAAGCTCAGCGACGTGCCGCGCGTGCTGCTCTCATCGGCGAATCTGAGCGCGATGATCCTCTATATCATCACCAACGCGGTGCTGTTCTCCTTCCTGATGACCTACGAGAACATCCCTCAGGCGTTGGCCCAGTGGATGATCGACCAGGGCCTCGGCTGGATCGCATTCCTCCTGGTGGTCAATATCCTGCTGTTGCTCGCCGGCAACGTGATGGAGCCGTCGTCGATCATCCTGATCATGGCGCCGATCCTGTTTCCGGTCGCGGTCAAGCTCGGCATCAATCCGGTTCACTTCGGCATCCTGATGACGGTCAACATGGAGGTGGGTCTCTGTCACCCGCCGGTTGGACTCAATCTCTACGTCGCCTCCGGGATCGCCAGAATGGGCATCACCGAGCTCACCGTCGCCGTGTGGCCATGGCTGATGACCATGCTCGTCTTCCTCGGCATCGTCACGTACTGGCCGGACTTGTCGTTATGGCTGCCGGCGGTCCTCGGCATGCGTTGACGATAATAATGTCGAGCGCGGTCGCGCGAGACCTCGGTCAGCGGCCGTAGCGCTCTGCCAGTTTGCGGTCGTAGTCGAGCACCGCCTGCAGGAGCACCTGCGCACCGGCGGCGCACTGTTCCTTGCTGGCGAACTCGGCCTCGTTGTGGCTGACGCCGTCCTTGCACGGCACGAAGATCATCGCCGCCGGCGCGACGCGCGCGACGTAAGCCGCGTCGTGTCCGGCGCGCGAAATCATGTCGCGGGTGCTGAAACCCGAAACGCGCGCGCCTTCGCGCACCGAGGCGATGCAGCCTTCGTCGAACCGGACCGCCGGCTGGCTCCAGATCGCGGCGATGGTGACGGACACCGCGAGGTCTCTCGCGATCTGGTCCGCGGCCGCGTGAATTTCGCTTTCCATGCGGTCGAGCACCGCGGCGTGCGGATGGCGCATGTCGATCGTGAAGAAGACCTCGCCCGGCACCACATTGGGAGAGCCGGGCCGCGTCTCGAGCCGTCCCACCGTGCCGACCGCGTCGGGCGCATGCGCGCATGCCGTCCGGTTGACCGCCTCGACCAGGCGCGCGGCGGCGAGCAAAGCGTCGCGCCGACGCGGCATGGGCGTGGTGCCGGCATGGGCCTCCTCACCGCGAACGGTCGCCTCGTACCAGCGCATGGCCTGCACGCCCGTGACCACGCCGATCTGCTTTCCCTCCGCTTCCAGGTGGGGGCCTTGCTCGATGTGCAGCTCGAAAAATGCGGAGAGCTTGCGGCTGCCGCATTCTTCTTCGCCGCGATAGCCGATCCTCTGCAGGGCTGCGCCGAAGGTTTCGCCCGCCGGATCGGTGCGGCCGTAAGCCCATTCGCGCGTGAAGACGCCGGCGAACACGCCTGATGCGATCATCGCCGGGGCGAAGCGTGAACCTTCCTCGTTGGTCCAGTT
The DNA here is from genome assembly GCA_019689975.1 of Pseudolabrys sp. Classification (GTDB taxonomy): domain Bacteria; phylum Pseudomonadota; class Alphaproteobacteria; order Rhizobiales; family Xanthobacteraceae; genus Pseudolabrys. The sequence goes on along the minus strand of JADGGK010000023.1, from coordinate 34,473 downwards.
GATCGCCTCGATCGGGGCGAAGGTTTCGTAGCCGGCCTCGTGCAGCGTGCGGAGCGCCTCGAGCGCGGCGAGCACGCCGAGCGCGCCGTCGAATTTGCCACCGCTCGGCTGGGTATCAAGATGGCTGCCCATTGCGATCGGTGGAATGTCGCCACGCTGGCCGGGACGCCGTGCGAACATCGTGCCCATATCGTCGACGGAGACGGTGCAGCCGAGGCCCTCTGCCGCGGCCCTGAACCAGTCGCGGACCTCGCGGTCGACCTCGGTGAGCGTGAGCCGGCGGACGCCGCCGTTCGGCGTGGCCCCGATGCGCGCGGTCTGCATCAGATCGTCCCACAGCCTCTCGGCGTCGATCGTGAGGTTCTTCATGACGGCAAGGGCTCGTTTGTGACCGGCGACTTCTCACCGTTCCGCTTCGCCGGCTTCCGCCGCGGCAAGGCGTGCGCGCCAGTCGCGCTGCTTGAGCACGAACGAGAGGCCGGCCAGCGCCAGCAGCGTTGCGCTGACGGCGAGCAAGCCGAGCGCGATCGGCCGGCTGACGAAGATCAGATAGTTGCCGTTCGACATGATCAACGACTGGCGCAGACTCTGCTCGAGGATCGGCGAGATCACCAGGCCGAGCACCAGCGGCGCCGGGTCGAAATCGAATTTCCGCAGCGCATAACCGAGCACGCCCATGATCAACATGATCCACACGTCGACGATCGAATTGTTAACCTCGTACACCCCGACGATGCAGAACATGATGATCATCGGATAAAGATAGGCATACGGAATGCGCAGCACCGTCACGAACAGGCCGACCAAAGGCAGGTTGAGGGCAAGCAGCATGACGTTGCCGACATACATGGAGGCGACGAAGCCCCAGAACACGTCGGGATGTTCGTTGACCAGCGTCGGTCCGACCTGTACGCCGTGAATCATCAACGCGCCGATCAGCACGGCGGTGATCGGGCTCGTCGGGATTCCGAGCGCGAGCAAGGGCACGAAGGCGCCGGTGGAAGCGGCATTGTTGGCTGTTTCGGGGCCGGCGACGCCGGCCACCGCGCCCTTGCCGAATCGCTCCGGATGTCGGGATACGCGTTTCTCCAGCGCGTAGGACAAGAAGCTTGAAATGACATGCGCGGAGCCGGGAATGATGCCGATGATGAAGCCGAGTGCCGTGCCCCTGCCGATCGGCAGCGCGGCTTCGCGCCATTCCTGCCGCGTCGGCAGAAGTTCGCGCAGCCTCGGCGCGATCACGTCCTTGACCGCGCTCACGCTCGGCGTCGACAGGATCTCTCCGAGTCCGAACAAGCCGACCGCCACCGGAACGATGCCGATGCCGTCCCCGAGTTCGGCGAGATTGAAGCTGTAGCGGAAATCGCCGGTCATGTTGTCGATGCCGATCATGCCGAGCAGGAGGCCGAGGCAGGCCATCAGCAGGGTACGGATCAGCGAGGTCGACGACATATAGGCGAGGAAGATCAGTCCAAGCACGAGCAGGGCCGTGTATTCGGGCGGTCCGAACTTGATCGCAATCGTGGCGAGCGGCGGCGCGACCATGGTGAGGACCAGCACGCCGAAAGTACCCCCGATCCACGAGCCGACGGCCGCGATGCACAGCGCGGCGCCCGCGCGTCCGCGTTGCGCCATCGCATAGCCGTCGACGCAGGTCATCACCGAGGAGGCCTCGCCGGGGATGCGCATCAGAATCGAGGTGGTCGAACCGCCATATTGCGAGCCGTAATAGATGCCGGCGAGCATGATGATCGCTTGGGTCGCATTGAGCCCGAACGTCACCGGCAGGAGAATGGAAATTCCGGCGAGCGGACCGATGCCCGGAAGCACGCCCACAAGGGTCCCGACCAGGCAGCCCAGAAAGGCGTACCAAGCATTGGCCGGCTGCAGCGCGACGGAGAAGCCGAGATAAAGACTGTGCAGCGTGGTATCCAAGGGGACGATCCTTAGCGCGGGTTCCGACCGGATTGACTCGGCCCCGTCATCGTGGGGAGCCCTGCATTGCGAGGCGCTCCGCAGCGGCAGCGAAGCAATTCAGGGCGAGCCTGTTCAATTCCGGATCGCTTCGCCCTCGCTTCGCTCGGGCTCGCAATGACGGGTCGATGTCATCGAAATCCATTCTAGAATCCGAACGGGCCGGCTTCGAGCGGCGTCTTGAGCACGTAGACGAAGGTTACGTAGGTGATGATCACCACGCCGAGGCTGTAGGCGGCTGCAGGCGCGAGCCGGCGTCGCTCGATGATGGTGAGCAGGGCGAAAATCATCAGCACGGCGGTGGTGGCGAAGCCGAGGCGTTCGAGCAGCAGGATCGCCGCGGCGGTAATGGCGACGACGAGCGCGGCATGTTTGGCGTCGTTCCAGTGCAGGGCGGCGAAGGGCCTTGTCTCCCCCGCGCGCATCATCAGGACGGCGCCGAAGAGCGCCGTCAAGACGGCCAGGATCTTGGGCATGAAGCCCGAGCCGGGCAGCGACAGGTCGCCAAAGGGCAGGTCGCCGCTGATGGCGAGCACCAGAAGTCCGAACGCGACGAAGAAGGCTCCCGCGACATGATCGGCGCGCAGTCTCATGGGCGGTTCCTCGCCAGGGCGCGCCGACCTCGTCCCGGGGTCGGCGCGCAACGGGACAACCGGAAGGGGCAAGGCGAAGGCCGCTCCCGCCTGCCCGGTGGCGAACCGGGAACGGGCGGCATCACCTGGACGGGACCCTGTCGTCCGGCCTGTCGAGCGATCCTCACCCCTGCACCCGGCCGATGGCGTTGATGGCGTCTTCCTGGCGCTTGGCGTCCACCGCCCAGAAGGCGGCGAATTCCGGCTGGTCCATGTAGGCCAGGTCTTGCCCAAGATTGGCAAGCGTGTCGAGGAACTCCCTGCTGTGGGCCGCCTGACGGATGCCTTCGCGCAGGATCTTGATGATCGGCTCCGGCGTGCCTTTGGGGGCGAAGATGCCGACCCAGAAATAATATTCGAGATCGTAGCCCGATTCCCTGAAGGTCGGCACGTCAGGCAGCGATTTGATGCGCTGCGCGCTGGAGACGGCGAGCGGGCGCACCTTGCCGGCGCGGATATGCGAGAGGGCGATGGACGTCGGCGACATGAAGAAGTTGACATTGCCGCCGAGAACGGCAGTGACCGCCGGGCCGCCGCCGTTGGTCGGCAGGTGTCGCATCTGCAGGTTGCCGGCCGCCTTGGCGAACAGCGCGGTCGGAATATGCGAGGCGCCGTAGAGGCCGGACGAGGAGTAGATCAGCTTGTTGGGATGGGCCTTGGCATCGTCGACCAGTTCCTTGAGCGACCGATAGGGCAGATCCTTGTTGACAATCATGACGATCGGATCGGCGACAATGCGCGCGATGGGGACGAAGCTGTCATTGGTGAATTTCGGCGTGCGGCCGAACAAACGATCGACCGCGGCGAAGCCGGAGATCGACACGATGTGGGTCAGCAACGTATAGCCGTCGGGCTTTGCGGCGGCGACATATTGGGCGCCCACCGCGCCGGCCGCGCCCGTCTTGTTCTCCAGCACCACCGGCTGTTTGAATACCTTCTCGAGCGCGGCATCGAGCGGCCGGGTGATGGTGTCGCTCACGCCCCCCGGAGGAAACGGGCTGATCATGGTAATCGCGCGATTGGGATAGTCGTCGGCGGCCCGCGCGCGCACCGCGGCGAACGCGGCGACGGCGGCGCTCCCGATCACGAAGTTGCGGCGGTCCATCCCTCACTCCCCTTGCACATGCGCTCGCCGGCACCGGCCGGCATTGGCGTGGAGCCGTAGCGAAAGCCCTCAGACGCGGCCGATCGCCTGCACCGCGGCTTCGACGCGCTTGGCGTCCTCGTCCCAGAAGCGAGCGAATTCGGGCTGGTCGAGATAGGCGACTTCGTCCCCGATATTGGCAATGGCGGTCTTGAACTGCTCGCCGTTGGCCACCTGCCTGACGGCGGCGCGGATCACGTCGACGTTCTGCTGCGGCGTCTGCGCTGGCGCGAACAGGCCCACCCACAGGGAGAATTCGACGTCATAGCCCAGCTCCTTGAGCGTCGGGACCTCCGGCAGCGAGCTTGCGCGTTGCGGCGAGAAGCAGGCGAGGGCCCGCAGCTTGCCCGCCTTGATCTGCCCGCTTGCGGCAGCGATCGAGGTCACCAGCACTTGCGAATTATTGCCCAGGATCGCCGTGAGCGCGGGGCCGCCGCCATTGGTCGGCAGATGCTTCATCCTGATACCGGCCGCCTTCATGAACAGGGCGGTCGGAAGGTGCAATGCGCCGTAGAGGCCGGAGGAGGAGAAAATGAGCTTGTCGGGATTTTTCCTTGCGTCATCGACCAGTTCCTGCAGCGTCTTGTAGGGTTGCTGGTCGTTGATCACCAGCACCATGGGGCCGGCGGTGAGGCGCGCGATCGGCGCGAAATCGGCGCGCGTGAACTTGGGCTTGCGGCCGAAGAGCTTGTCGACTTCCGCGAATCCCGAGATCGAAACAATGTGAATGAGGAGCGTGTAACCATCGGGCTTGGCGGTCGCGGCAAACTGCGCGCCGACCTGGCCGGCGGCGCCGGCCTTGGTTTCGATGACGCAGGGTTGCTTGAGAACGGGCTCGAGCAGCGCCGTGAGCGGCCGGCCGACCACATCGGCGGCGCCGCCGGGCGGGAAAGGATTGATGAAAGTGATGGCGTGCGAGGGATAGGCGTCGGCGGCAAGTCCCTGCCGGATTGGCCCGATCGCGGCCGCGGCCGCGACCCCGCCCAAGAACGCGCGTCTGTCCATGCCCTCCTCCCCGGCGGATCGGCCTGCGGCTGTGCCGGAACCGCTCTCGTTTTCATTCCGGCGCGATGCTATCGCCGCCGCGCCATGGGCAGCAAGCGGGGTCACGCGTCGATGATGGCCACCGCCCGCGTCCAGCCCGCCGATCCGCCGCGGACCTTTACCGGGAAGCAGCTCACCATGAATCCGGCGGCGGGCAGGACTTCGAGGTTGTGCAGCTTCTCGATATGGCAGTAGCCGATTTCACGCCCGGCGCGGTGGCCTTCCCAGATCAGCGACGGGTCGCGCGTCTCGGCGTATTTTTTCATCGTGTGGACGAACGGCGCATCCCAGCTCCAGCCGTCGGTCCCGGTCACCCGCACGCCGCGTTCGAGCAGATAGAGCGTGGCGTCGCGGCCCATGCCGCAGCCTTTGCTGACATAGTCCGGCCGCCCGTATGCGGCGCCCGCCGCGGTGTTCACCAACACGATCTCGAGCGGCGAGAGCCGATGGCCGATGCGCCTGAGCTCGGCCTCGACGTCGGCGGCCGTGGCCACATAGCCGTCGGGGAAATGACGGAAGTCGAGCTTGACCGCGGGCTGGAAGCACCACTCGAGCGGCACTTCGTCGATGGTGATCGCGCGCTTGCCGCGGTCCATCGTCGAGGCGAAGTGATAGGGCGCGTCCAGATGCGTGGTGCAATGGGTCGACAGCCGCACCCATTCGAATCCCCAGCCTTCTCCGTCCGGAAGATCCTCTTTTTTCAGCCCCGGAAAAAACCGGAGAATGTCCGGCACCGTGGCCTGGTGATCCAGATATTCGATCTTCGGCCCATATCCGGGCGGATCGGCGGCCACGTCGTTCTCGAGCGGCACCGAAATGTCGATCAATCTGCGCGGCATGGTAGTCGGATGCTCCCGTTATGCGCGGCGGCCGGATCCGCTCCCCGACCGGCGCGATGATGGACTTGCATGAGACCGCCGCGGTGTGCTGTCTCGCGGCGATCATTGAAGACATCGACGGCCGCGACAAGCCCGGCCGTCAGCGGAAGGAGCGATCTATGCCGGCCTATTGGGTGGCGCGATCCAGGATCAACGATCCGGCGGAATACAAGAAATACACCGATCTCGTGCCCGAGATCATCGCCAAATATGGCGGCAAGGTGCTGGCGCGCGGCGGGCGGTACCAGATCATGGAGGGACCGGACAGGTTTCACCGGTTCGTCGTCATCGAGTTTCCGACCTTCGAGCAGGGCGTGGCCTGTTTCACGTCGCCGGAATACGACCGCGCCGCGGCATTTCGGCGCAACGGGGCGGGCGAAGTTGAGACGGTGATCGTGGAGGGAATTTAGAGCCGATTTCGGTGATATCGGCCGCCCCTTTGCGCCTCCCCGCAAAGCGGCTCCTCGCGATGACGGTGCCGGTTCAATCCGAGCGGTCTTGCGCCGTTCCGGCGCCGACCTTTCCCGCGCAGGCGGAACGCGGTACGGCGCACGGGTCACCGAACAAGGATCATGGGGCGATGCCCACAGCGCGCGCGGCGGCGACCCTCTAGCATCCGCCGGGCAAATCCGCATAAGATGCACACAAAACGATTTTGAACGGGAGGACCGATATGATTCGTCGCCTTAAATCCGAGACATTGGCGTGGGTGGCGGGCCTCGTCCTTGCGCTCGCCGCCGGCGCAATGGTTGTTGCCTCGACGGCGCTGGCGCAGGACAAGAAGCCGATCAGGATCGGCTTTGCGCAGTCGCTCACCGGCTTCCTCTCGCCGAACGGCAAGCAGGCGCTGCTCGGCGCGGAGATTTGGCGCGACCAGGTCAACAAGGCCGGCGGCCTGCTCGGCCGACCGGTGGAGCTCGTCTATTACGACGACAAGAGCTCGCCTTCGGAAGTGCCGGGGATCTACACGAAATTGCTCGACGTCGACAAAGTCGATCTCGTCGTCGGGGGATATGCGACCAACCAGAATGCGCCGGCCATGCCGGTCGTGATCCGCCACGGCAAGACCTACATCAGCCTGTTCGCGCTCGACGTAAACGCGCAGTTCAAATATCCGAAATATTTCTCGATCCTGCCGACCGGACCCAACACCAAGACATCGTTCACGGAAGGCTTCTTCCAGGTCGCGAGCGAGCAGAAGCCCAAACCGCAGACGGTTGCGCTTGCCTATGCCGACGCGGAGTTCTCGCAGAACGCCTGCGAGGGTGCGCGCGAAAACTCCAAGAAGTATGGCTTCAAGATCGTCTACGACAAGAGCTATCCGCCGCCGCCGAAGACCTCCGACTTCACCCCCATCGTGCAGGCGCTCAAGGCGGCCAATGCCGACCTCGTGGTGGTCTGTTCCTATCCCGCCGACTCGGTGGGCATCGTGGAAGCCGCCAATGAAATCGGCCTCACCCCCAAGATGTTCGGCGGGGCCATGGTCGGCCTGCAGGCGCTCGTCTTCAAGGAGAAGCTCAAGCAGAAGCTGAACGGCATCGTGAACTACGAGACCTGGGTGCCGGACAAGAAACAGATGTATGAAGGCACCGAAGCCTTCTTCAAGGAGTATCAGGCCCGGGCCAAGGGCGCCGGTGTCGATCCGCTCGGCTATTATCTCGGCGGCTGGGGTTACGCCCAATTCCAGGTGCTGGAGCAGGCGATCAAGGGCGCCAACAGCATCAATGACGACAAGATCGCCGCCGATCTCCGCAAGGCGACCTTCAAGACCGTCATGGGTCCGATCAAGTTCGGCGCCAAGGGCGAGTGGGCGGAAGGCCGGATGCTGCAGGTGCAGTATCACGACATCACGCCCGACGCCAATCTCGACGTCTGGCGCGGCATGAGCTATCAGACCGTGCTGACGCCCGCCAATCTCGCAACCGGCAAGGTGATCTATCCCTACGAGAAGGCGCACAAGTAACCTTCGCTCGGGACGCGAATACGGCGCCGCGCGATCTGCGCGGCGCCGTTTTTTGTTCCGCCTACAGCCCGAGATAGAATTCGCGGATCAGCTCGTTGTTGTTGAGCTCCTCGGCCGAGCCGCCGGCGAAGGCGATCCTGCCGTGGACGATGACATAACCGCGATCGGCGATCCGTATGGCCTGCGTGAAATTCTGTTCCGCCATCAAAACGGTGAGATTGTAGTGCTCCTTGAGCTGCTTGATGGCGTCGATGGTGCGGGTGACCAGCACCGGCGCCAGGCCGACCGAAGGTTCGTCGATCAGCAGAATGCGTGGGCTCGCCATGAGCGCGCGCGCCAGCGCCAGCATCTGCTGCTCGCCGCCGCTCATTGAGCCGGCGAGCTGGTTCTTGCGCTCGGCGAGGCGAGGAAAAAGCTCGAAGCAGAAATCAAGATTGTCCTTGATCCTCGCGCGCGCCAGCCGGCGCGATGCGCCGAGCAGGAGGTTCTCCTCCACCGTCTGCCTGGGGAACAGGCGGCGGCCTTCCGGAACCATGGCGATGCCGAGATCGACGATCTCTTCGGTGGTCATGCCGATGAGATCATGGGTTTGCCCGTCTATGCGGGCGCGGATGAGACCCTGATAGGGGCGCACCATGCCCATGATGCATTTCATCAGCGTCGACTTGCCGTTGCCGTTTGTGCCGAGCAGCACCACGGTTTCGCCGCTGCCGACCGTGAGCGAGACGTCGTCGAGCACGCGCACCGCGCTGTAAGCGGCATGGATGCGCTCGATCGTGATGCTGTTGTCGCTATTGGCCAAGATAGGCTCCGATGACCTCGCGGTCCTTGATGACCTCGTCCGGCTTGCCGTCGGCGATTTTCCTGCCGGAAACGAGGACGACAAGCCGCTGCGAGAAGCTCATGACGGCCCGCATAATATGTTCGATCATGATGATGGTGATGCCGCGTTCATTGAGGCGCAGCAGCAGCTGGACGATGTCCTCGACCTCCGAATGCGACAGGCCGGCCATCGACTCGTCGGCCAGCAGCAGCTTGGGTTCGGCCGCCATGGCGCGAGCAAGCTCCAGCTTGCGCATCTCCACCTGCGTCAGGTCGCGCGGGCTCCTTGCGGCCTTGGCGTCGAGCGCCACGAGCTTGAGCAGCTCCATGCAGCGCGCGTCGGCTTCGGCCTTGGAGACGTGGTGGCCGACGCGTGCCGCGACCGTATAGAGCAGCGGCACGCGGATGTTATCGGCGACGCTCATGCTCATGAACGGGCGTGGCAGCTGGAAGCTGCGGGCGAGACCGCGCCGCGTCCGTTCATGCGCGATCAATCCGTCCATTTTCTCGCCGGCAAAGGTCACGCTGCCCGTTTCGTTGTGCAGCGTGCCGCAAATGCAATTCACCAGCGTGCTCTTGCCGGACCCGTTCGGTCCGATCAGGCCGACGCGCTCGCCCTGCGTCACCGCGAGATCGACATTGTCGAGCGCGACGAAGCCGCCGAAGCGTTTGCTCAGCCGGTTCACACGCAGCAGCGGCTCGGTCATGCCTTCGACCTCCTGCTTGTCCATGTATGCCACAGGCCGACGATGCCGTCCGGCGCCGCGATGACGAAACCGATGAGCAGCAGCCCGACGATCAGCAGGTTGACCGCCGAGGAAATCGTGACGGTGGCGATCTGCTGCAGCGTGCCGAGCAGGACGGCACCGAGCATCGGGCCGGCCCACCAGGTGGTGCCGCCGATCATCGGCATGGCGATCGAGTTCACCGCGTAGGAAAGATCGAAGGCCGAACCCGGTTCGACATAGCCGATGTAATAGGGAAACGGCGCGCCCGCCATGCCCATGAGCGCGCCCGACAACACGGTGGCGATGAGTTTCAGCCGCAGCGTCGGCACCCCGCAGGCCTCCGCCGCCAATTCGTCATCGCGGATGGTGGCGAAGCCGTAACCGAGGCGTGAGCGTTCGATCAGTCGCGCGCAGGTCACGGAGAGTATCACGAGCAGGAGCATGAGCAGGAAAAGGTACTGAATATACGGCCCCAGAACCGGGACGGTGCTGGGCGGGATGACATAGGCGCCGCGCGAGCCGCCGACGAAGGACCAGTTGACGACGAAGGTCTGCAGCACCACCGCGAGCGCGAGCGTGGCAATGGCAAAGAAAACGCCGCGCAGGCGCAGCGTGAGGTAGCCGGTGCCGAGGCCGACCAGACCGGCCACGATGCCGCCGAGGAGGATCAACACCGGCAGGGGCAGGGGAAAGATCGCCTGCATCAGCGGCAGCAGCGATTCCGGCATCAGCTCTTCGAGATTCTGGTTCACCGTATAAAGAAACACGCTGGTATAGACCCCGAGCGCGAAAAAGCCCGCGGACCCGAAATTCACGTAGCCGCAATAGCCGCCGAGAATGTTCCAGGCCGTGCTGAGCACGATGAATTGCAGGACGGTATAGCCGGCAAAGAACAGATAGTCGTTATTGACGGCTCGCAATATCAGAAACAGCGCGGCGCCGGCGACGATTTCGAGCAGGACGAAGACGGGTGTGCGCATGGTCTAGCGTCCCAGCAGCCCGGAGGGCCTCACCGCGAGCGTCAGGAGCAGGATTCCGAACGACACCGCCGGCGCCCAGGAGGGGCCATAGAATACCGACGTGACGCTCTCGATGACGCCGAGCAGGAGCGCCGCGATCAGCGTTCCCGGCAGGCTGCCGAGCCCGCCCAGCACGCAGATCGCGAAGATGCGGCCGATGTAATCGCGGCCGACCGAGGGGATGACAGGCTGTATGACGATGAGGATGGCTCCGGCCATCGAGGCCGTGGCGATCGAGATGGCGAAGGCAATGCGCTTGATGCGCGTGGGATCGACCGCCATCAGCCGCAGCGCCGTGGGATCCTGCGAGACCGCCATCACCGCGCGGCCGATGAAGGTGCGCGACAGGAACACCTCCAGCGCCGCGAACATCGCCAGCGCCACGACGCACGGTACCAGCAGACGCAGCGGAAATTCCATCGGCCCGATCGAAAGGCTGGAGCCGATATATGCGGCGTTGACCGAACGGTAGTCGACGCCGAAGATGAGCAGCAGGATCACTTCCGTCACGAACAACAGGCCGAAAAAAAACGCGAGCCCGCGGAGCGATTCCTGGCCGAATTTCTCGAACGAGACGTAATAGACCTGGTAGACGAAGGCGCCCAGCGCGTAGAAGGCCGGCAGCATCAGGATGCTCGCCGCGATCGGATCGATACCGAAACCGACATTGAGGCTGTAGGCGATATACGAACCGAGCAGGATGAAGGCCGGATGCGCGATGTTGACGATGTCGAGCATGCCGAAGGAGATCGAAATTCCGGCGGTGACGGCGGCGTAGAAGCCGCCGAGCAGGAGGCCGGCAATGACCGCGTTGATCAGGAGATTGACGTCCATGCAAGGTCGGGCCGGTACACCCGTCGCAAGAACGCAAGTTCACCCGCGGCGCGCTCGGCCGGGCAGAGCCTTCGCGAGATGAACCTGGCTTGGCAGGATGGCCGGTGTTTTCTCCCCTCTGCTGTTTATTTTTCTCGCTTTGCAGCGTTCTCCCCGGCACCCGTCTCCGTGACGCTTTGCGACGCCCTGAAGACGCGCGGCAGTTTGCAGGAAAGGCGTCGGCTTGGCTAGTCTTTCGATGAAGGCGTCGCCCGCATGGGACCGCGACAAAACGCAACGTTGCCCCGCGTGGGCGCGGTGCGCCTTGCCTTGCCGATGCCGCTAGGCGGCCGCTTGCGGCCGCATCCCGGCCGGGAGCGGAAGCGGGGCGTTGGCGCTGTCTTTGAACTCGACGGTCATGAACACCATGTCGCGGTCGCCGATGTTTTCCAGATCGTGCACCTTGAACTCGCCCTTCCCGTAGCTCTCGTGCCGGGTCTCGCCCGGCTGGTAGGTATATTCCACCGTCGTGCCGTCGTGCACGTGCTGGCGGCCGCGCCCGCCGGTGATCGAGGTCCAGAAGTAGTCAAGCACGTGACGGTGAAAGCCGATGCGCTCGCCCGGCGCGAGGCGGATCATCCACACGCGCGTGCGCTCGTTCTCCGACAGCAGCGTCGAGCCGACACAGGGATTCGGATTCTTCCGCTCGCGCTCGAACTCGGCGGCGATCTCGGCCGGCCAGGGCGCCTTGTCCTTCTTCTCAGCGGCTTTATCGACCATGCTCAGAGCCATGGGAATTTCTCCAATGCTGGGCCGAGGCCCTATATAGCATAATTCGGCGGATCGAAAGCTTCGAGGAGGATCCATTGGCCGGCTCCGGCGCACGCCATGCCCTGGTGATCGGCGGCTCCATGAGCGGGCTGCTCTGCGGCCTTTGGCTGCGGCGCGCCGGGTGGGAGGTCGACATATTCGAACGCGTCGACAGCGAATTGGCCGGCCGCGGCGCGGGCATCGTCGCGCAGCGGGAATTCATCGCGCGCCTGGAGGAGCTCGGTCTTTCGGCGGACTCGCTCGGCGTGCGCATCACCACGCGCAAGATCATCGATGCGCATGGCCGCGTCACCTGCAGCATCTGCTGTCCGCAAGTCCTGACCGCGTGGGAACGCGTCTACCGGCTGCTGCGCGACGCGTTTCCGGCCGATCGCTATCACCGCGGGCGCGGCCTGGCACGCCTCGTGCAGGACGCCGCCAAGGTCACGGCGGTTTTTTCCGATGGTGAAACGATATCCGCCGATCTGCTGGTGGGCGCCGACGGCATCCGCTCCACGGTGCGCCTCGCGTGCGCGCCGAACATCGTGCCGCTCTATGCCGGCTATTGCGCCTGGCGTGCGCTGCTGCCGGAACAGGCGATCCCGCCGGCGACGCATCGCGACCTGTTCGAATTCATGTCCTTCGGTCTGCCGCCCGGCGAGCAGTTCCTCGGCTATCCCGTGGCGGGACCCGACAATGATCTGCGTCCCGGTCACCGCCGGTTCAATGTCGTCTGGTATCGACCGGCCGACGAGACGACCAAGCTGCCATGGCTGCTCACGGACGACAGCGGGACGACTCACGCCATCTCGATCCCGCCGCCGCTCATCCGGCGCGAGGCCATCGCCGAAATGCGTGCCGACGCCGAGCGGCTGTTGGCGCCCCAGTTCCGGGCGATCGTGCGGCTGATCGAGGAGCCGATCCTGCAGCCGATCTACGATCTGGAAAGCGAACGCATGGCCTTCGGCCGCGTCGCCCTGGTGGGCGATGCGGCCTTCGTCGCGCGTCCGCACGTGGCCGCGGGCGTTTCCAAGGCGGCCGATGATGCGGCCGCGCTCGCGCAGGCGGTGACGGCGGAGACGGACGTGCCGGCCGCGCTGCGCCGATTCGAGGCGGCGCGGCTTGCCGAAAATCATCGCATCATCGAGCGTGCGCGGCATCTCGGCGCCTATCTTCAGGCGACGAGGACGCAGGAAGAGGATGCGCGCGCCGGCAGACACAGCACCGACGCCGCGGTCATCGCGGAAACCGCGGTGCTCGACTTTCTGCGCGCGTAAGAGGCGGCCGCTCCGCGCCGTCTCGCCGCGCCCGCTCCGACGTCGGCGCGGCCGATGCGGAGGAAGGCGCGGCTTGGCCGCGGCAGGAACAGGCCGGGGTCAACCGCGGTCGGCAGCGATCCCCAGCAGTTTCCCGGCGCTGCCGCCGGCGATCGCGGCGCGCGTGGCGGCGTCGAATTCGTCGACCGACGCAATATGGCCGAGGGGATCGTCCTCGAGCATGTCGAAGGGATAGTCGGTGCCCATGAGAACGTGGTCGGCGCCGAAGAAATCGACCAGCGCCTTGAGTTGTGCGGGCGTGAACACGACGCTGTCGACATAGATCTGTTTGAGATAGGATGTCGGCGGCTTGGGCAGGCCGGCCCGGCAATCCGAGCGCGCACCCCAGGCGTGATCGATGCGTCCGGGATAGGCGCCGAGATAGCCGCCGCCGTGCACGGCGAGGATTTTCAAGTGCGGATGGCGCTCGAGCACCCCGTCGAAGATCAGGTAATGCAGCGCCAGCGTGGTCTCGAACGGATTGCCGATGACGTTGTTGAAATAGAATCGCGACAACCGTCGCCCCTCGGTGAAACCGTTGGGATGAATGATGACGAGAGCGCCGAGCTCCTCGGCCTTTTTCCAGAACGGCGCGAAGGCCGGGTCGGAGAGTTCGCGGCCGGCCACGTTGGTGAGGATCTCGACTCCCTTGAACGCGAGTTCGGTCATGCAGCGCTCGAGCTCCTTGGCGGCCTCGTGGCCGTCCTGCATCGGCACCGTGCCCGCCGGAATGAAACGATCCGGGTGCCGCGACACGAATTCGGCGATTCCGTCGTTGATGATCCGTGCCGCCGGCACCGCGTATTCGAGCGGCAAGGAATGGTAGCACTGCGGGGGCGGCGGCATGACGAGCTGCATGTCCACTCCCATCCGCTCCATGTCGGCAAAACGCTCTTCGTAATTGCCGCCGATGCGGGAACGGATGTCGACCTCCTGCTTGGCGTTGACCGCCTTGGTCTCCGCGGAGGCAAAATGCGCGAGCGGAATGGTCGACGGATCGAGATAGGGTTTGACGTATTCGGCGGCGCGCGGCACCGCGATATGGGTGTGAATGTCGATGGTCGTCGACGTCGGCCGCGTTTCGCGGCCCGGCCTGCCGTGCTTGCGCGCGGCGGTGTTCGCATATCTGTTCCAGATTTCAGTCATGACCCGTCTCTTGCGTGTTGTCGGCCCTCGACCACATCCCTGTGCCACGCGCTTGCAGGTGAATAACCCGAAGACGAGAGCGGCGGCGGATGCGATGTTCGCCGCGCCGGCGATGTCAAGCCGGCGGCGCGGCCGGCAAATGCTCCCCCCATGACGTCAAGCTCGGGTTCAAAACACTCCGAGGTGCTGGCGCAGGTCGACATTTTCCTGTTTGAGCTTCGCGGGCGTGGAGACCACCGCCACGCGTCCGCTGTTGAGTATGACGATGTCGTCGGCGACGTCGAAGACGAGCGTCGGGTTCTGTTCCACGAGAACGATCGACAAGCCGCTTTCCTTCAGCTTGCGGATGGTGTTCATGACCTCGTGCACGATCTGCGGCGCCAGGCCTTCCGACGGCTCGTCCATGAGCAGCACGCGCGGATTGCCCATGAGCGCCCGGCCGATCGCCAGCATCTGCTGTTCCCCGCCGGAAAGATACGCGGCGATGTGGTTCACGCGTTCGCCTAGGCGGGGAAACATGGCAAACACCGTCTCGAGCGTCCACGACGCCGGCCGTCCGTCGGTCGGTGCGCGCGCGGCGACGACCAGGTTCTCCCGCACGGTCAGGCTCTTGAAGATGCGGCGGCCCTGCGGCACCAGCGCGACGCCGCGTGCGGCGATCTGCTCGGGCGGCAGGCCGGTCACCCTGTGGCCGAACACGAAGATGTCGCCGCGGCGCGGCGCCAGCAGGCCGACCGTGACGTTCATGCAGGTCGACTTGCCGGCACCGTTGCGACCGAGCAGACCGAGCAGGCGCGCCGGCCCGCATGCGAACGTGACCGCATGCAGCACGTGGCTGTCGCCGTAGAAGGCTTCGATCCCCGACAGCTCGAGCGCGTTAGTGGCCAAGATAGACCTCCCGCGTGCGCGGATCGGCGACGACCTCGGCACGCGTGCCTTCGACGATGACTTCTCCGAAGTGCAGAAGCGTGATGCGTTCGGCGAATTCCAGCGCGACGTCCATGTTGTGCTCGATCATCACGATCGTCACGTCGCGTGGAATCGTCATCAGCAGTTGACGCACGTCCTGCCGCTCGTCGATCGACAAACCGGCGAACGGCTCGTCGAGCAGCAACAGCCTCGGATTCTGCGCCAGCGCCATGGCGATCTCGACCCGGCGGCGCTCGCCATACGAGGTCTGCGCCAGCGGCCGCTCGGCGATGTCGGCGAGGCCGACCCGCCGCAGGGCCTCGTGCGCCTGCTCCTGCAGATGCCGCTGCCGACGCATATTGATCAGCGGATTCCATCGCATGGGCGTCAGGCCTAGCAGCGCCAAGGACACGTTATGGAGAATCGTGTCGTGCGGAAACAAGGTGATGATCTGATAGGTGCGCGCCATCCCCAGGTGAGGACGGCGGCAGCTTGGCACCCGGGTGATGTCTTCGCCGAACAACGCAATCGAACCGGAATCGGGGGTGAGTTCGCCGGTAATCAGGTTGAACAGCGTCGTCTTGCCGGCGCCATTGGGCCCGATGATCAACCGCCGCTCGCCGGGCGCGACCTCGAAGGTGACGTTCCTGGTGACGTGGAGGCCGCCGAAGGATTTGCGCAGATTGTTGACGGTCAGCGCGCTCATGGCGAAGTCCCGTTCTTGCCCTGCCAGGCGCGGCGCCACAGCCGCACGGTGCCGGGCACCAGCCCTTCCGGCATGAGGATGACGATGGCGACGAAGATGGCGCCGAGCAGGAAATTCCAGCGTTCGATGAAACCGCTGACGACGCTCTTGACCACCACCACGAGTCCCGCGCCGACGATTGGGCCGAGCAGAGTGCCGGCGCCGCCGGCGATCACCATCAACAGCACCTCGGCCGACGAGGTCAGCGCCAGCGTCTGCGGGCTGATGAATTGCGTGTAGTAGACGAACAGGATCCCCGCAACGCTGGTGAGCAGGCCGGAGAACATGCAGGCCCAGAAGCGGATCGCCCAGACGTGATAGCCGAGCGCGTTCATCCGCCGCGGCTGATCGCGCGTGCCCATGAGCGCGGCACCCAGCGGCGAGCGCACGAACACCGCGACCGCCGCCACCGCCGCGACGAAAACGATCAGCGTCGCATAGTAGAAGGCAGTTGCCGAATTGATGTCGATGCCGAAGGGCTGCGGTCGGCCGTGCAGGTTGATGCCGTTGTCGCCGTTGGTGACGCTGATCCAGCGATAGGCCAGGCCCCACAAAATCTCGCCCAGCGCCAGGGTGATCATGATGAAACCGATCCCGGTCGCGCGCAGGGCGAGCGCGGCATAGACGGCCGTCGCGGCGAGGCCCGCGAGCAGCGCGCCGAGGATCGCGGACGCGTGGCCGAAGCCGTGTTGCAGCAGGTAGCCGACGACATAGGCGGAAATGCCGAACAGCGCCGCATGGCCGAGCGATACCAGCCCGCCGTAGCCGGCGATGATGTTGAGGCCGAGCGCGAAGACGGCGAAGAAGAGGATCTGGCTCGCCACATTGATGTAATAGACGCCGCTCATCCAATAGGGCAGCGTGACCAGCGCGACCGCCGCCGCCAGCAGGGCGATCTGGTGCCGCCTCATGGCACGAATCTCCCGAACAGGCCTTGCGGTCGCAGGATGAGCACGAGCAGCATCGGCAGGAAGAGCACGAAATAGGCGAGTTCGGGAAACAGGGCCTGGCCGAAATTGTAGATGAATCCGATGATGATGCTGCCGACGAAGGAGCCGAGCAGGCTGCCGCTGCCGCCGAGAATGACGACGACGAGCGCGAGCGGCAGCATGTCCTGATCGAGACCGGGATAGACCGAGAGAATCGGCGCGCCGACCACGCCCGCAAAGGCGGCGAGCCCGGCGCCGAGCGCGAAGACGATGGTGAAGAGCTGCGAGACGCGGATACCGACCACGCGCGCCATGTCGGGATCGTCGACCCCCGCGCGGATCATGGCGCCGAGCCGCGTGCGATCGAGGAGCAGCCAGAGCGCCGCCGCGATCGCCGCCGCGATCGCGATGACGCCGAGCCGGTAGAGCGGAAACACGGCCGGTCCGGCGCGCACGAAGCCGGCAAGACCCTGCGGTGTCGCCACATTGATCGGGTCGCCGCCCCACAGGAGGAGGCAGAAATCGGCCACCATGAAAGAGATACCCAGCGTGACCAGCACCTGCGCCATCTGCTGTCCGGGCAACTGGCGCAGCAGGAGGCGCTCGATCACCGCGCCGAAGACGGCGACCGACAGCGCGGCCAGCACGGCCGCGACCCAGAAGTCGAATTGCAGCGTGAGGTAGCCGCCGATGAACGTGGCGCCGAAATAGGCACCCAGCATGAACAGCGAGCCGTGGGTCAGATTTGGGATCCGCATCAGGCCGAAGATCAGCGAGAAGCCTGCGGACAGGAGGAACAGCAATCCGCCGAAGGTGATGCTGTTGACCGTCAGCACCAGCCAGAAAGTCATGATGGCCGTTCCCGTCGTCGTTCGCTGTGGTCGATCCGCTTCCAACGATCAATCGCCGCCGCGCCGCTCGATCGTCGCGCGACGCGGGCTCGTTCCTCCTCCGGCCGACCCACCGAGGTACGACGGGGGAAAT
Source organism: Pseudolabrys sp. (assembly GCA_019689975.1). Lineage (GTDB taxonomy): Bacteria > Pseudomonadota > Alphaproteobacteria > Rhizobiales > Xanthobacteraceae > Pseudolabrys. The sequence goes on along the minus strand of JADGGK010000023.1, from coordinate 16,617 downwards.
GATGCGGGGATGCCGAGCGAGTTCGCAGACGCCGAAACCCCGGTCGTGAATCCCCGCCCGCGCGGGAAACAGGCAACATCAAGGAGCGTCAAGCGCTGTTCAGCAGCCCTTCAGCGGCGGGTAATTGCGCGAGTAGACCGGATGCGCGAGGAACTCCTGTTCCGGCCAGGTCCAGAATTGGCTCACGTTATCGTAGGTCTTGATCGTCTTGTTCCAGAGCTTGAGGCCGTATTTGGCGCCCTCCTTCTGCAGGCGACGGATGTAGAAGGTGCCGACCACGTTGTTCAAATGGTCGAACTTGATGGGGCCGCGCGGCGTGTCGGCAAGACTCACCGCCTTGAGCGCGGCCATGAATTTTTCCTTGTCGCTGGCATCCCCGTTCAATGCCTTGAGACCCGCTTCGACCACCTGGCAATTGACGTAGAGGCCTGCCGCATAGAAGCCGGGGACGGTGTCGAAGTTCTTCAACATGCCGTTGACGAACCGCTGGTTGCCGTCGGTCTCGAGATCGAGCGTGTAGGGACAGCAGCTCACGAGACCCACCGCCTCCTCGCCGAAGCTCTTGAGCAGGGCATCGTCTCCGCCCGTCTCGCCGGTGACCACCGGATACTTCAAGCCGGCCGCGGCATATTGCTTCATGAAGCGCAACGGGTTCGAGCCGGCGAATCCCTGGCAGACGCCGTCGCAGCCGCTGATTTGCGCGAGATAGGGCGTGTAGTCCGGTGTGACGATGGGCGGCCACAGCTTGTTCACGACGCAGCCGCCGTCCTTCTCGAACGCGGCCTGGAACCCGCCCATCTGCTCGTAGCCGAACGCGAAGTCCTCGACGATGGTCACGACCCGTTTGAGCTTCATCTCGGTCGCGGCATAGTGTCCCATCGGATGCATGGCCTGCGAGGACGTTGCCGATGCGCGCAGCAGGAACGGATTGGCGTGACGCTGGGTGAGGTCGTCGGCCGCGGCGAGGCTCAGCGTCGGCATTTTCTGCTGCTTGATGTAATCGCTGATCGCGTAGAGCTCGAAGGCGGCGAGCGGTCCGAGTATGACGTCGACCTTGTCGCGCTCGACAAGCTCCTGCGCTTTGGTCTTGGTGCCCGCCGGATTGCCTCCGGTGTCGGCGGAAATGAAATCCACCTTGCGGCCGGCCATCGTGTAGTTCTTTTCTTTCAGGAACGTCACCACGCCCTGCTCCATCTGGATGCCGCCCTGCGCCAGCGGGCCGGTCTTCACGGTCAGGAGGCCGAGCTTGAACGGCTGCGACTGCGCGATCGCCGGCGCGGGAAATTTGAGCGCTGCCGCTGCGGCGCCGGCGCCGGCCACGACCTGACGGCGGGTAAGCTTGCGAGACATTGCGTTCCTCCCTGTGTGGTCCCGATGGGCGTCGCGGATGGTCGACGGCCGCGCATGCAGCGGCGTCGGCGCGTCGACTTTACGAACACCTGCCGCTTGCAGTTGCCCCATGCCTGCAAGCTATGACCCATCATCGGCCAAGATATTCCACTCTGTAAAGCCCGGTGGCGTGATGGGACCTCCCACCCGCTTGCCGCCCATCGCCGAGCGGCGATCGATGACGTCGCTCAGCCGGTTTTGCCCTCGTCGCGGGCGGCGACCCGATCGGACCAGGCCAGCAGCAGCGTGGAGACGACGAACACGAGATGAATGCCGACAAGCCAGGCGAGCTTCGTCGTCTCGGCGGACGTATCGAGATTCATGAATGCTTTGAGCACCTGGATGGCGGAAATCGCGACGATCGACGCCAGCAATTTCTGTTTGATCCCGGCGAAATCGATCGCCGCCATCCATGCCGGCCAATCGGGATGACCCGTCGCATCGATGCGCGAGACGAAGTTTTCGTAACCGGAAAGGATGATGATCACGACGAGGCTGCCGGTCAGCGATACGTCGACGAGCGACAGCACGCCGACGATGATCTCGGATTCGCCCGCCGTCCATGCATGCAGGACGAACTCGTAGAGCAGGGCGATGAATTTGAGCAGCAAAACGGCGAGGCTGACGATGAGGCCGAGATAGAACGGCGCCATCAACCAGCGGCTATTGAAGATCGCGGCTTCCAGCACGCGTTCGGCCTGCTTCAACGGCATCGACCCCTCGCTCCCGATGATTGTCGATCCAATGGAATGCCCGCGCAGGCTTCATAATCGCCTTTCGCCGCCGGGCGCAAGCCGTCCGCGCGGCAGCGCAGCGTCATTGCGAGGCGGCGTGAGCCGCCGCAGCGATCCGGTCTTTGCCGTGCCATATGCCCAATGTCGGCAATGACGGCACGGTCGATCCCGGATTGCTTCGCCCGCGCTATCGCTCAGCCTCGCAATGGCGGGGGAGGCTGCGCATGGGTGCGCGACGGCGGGTCGATATTGTGCGCGCAAGGGCGATCGATCGCGCCGAAACCCGCGCTAGATCCCAAGAAAGCTCGATTTGACGTCCTCATTGGCGGCGAGCTCGGAGGGGGTTGCGGAATAGACCACCTGGCCCTTGCTCATGACGTGCACATAGTCGACCAGTCTCAATGCGAGGTTGGCGTTCTGTTCGACCAGGAGGATGGAGAGTCCCTCCTTCCGCAAGGTTCCGATCACCTCCCACAGGCCACGGATGATGATCGGGGCCAGGCCTTCGGACGGCTCGTCCATGATCAGGCAGTCGGGATTGGTCATCAGCGCGCGGCCGATCGCCAGCATCTGCTGCTCGCCGCCCGACAAGGTCTTGGCGCGCTGGCGACGGCGTTCATGGAGGCGGGGAAACAGGCTGTAAACCCGGTCGAGGTCCCAGCCATGGCGCTCCGGATTGCGCTGCGCGACGAGGAGGTTTTCTTCCACGCCGAGCGTCGGGAAGACCCGGCGCCCCTGCGGGACAAGTCCCATGCCGTCGCGCACGGTTTCGAACGACGACTGGCGGGTGATGTCGGCGCCTTTGAACATGATGCGGCCGCGGCGCGGCGGATTGAAACCGACGATGGAATTGACCAGCGTGGTCTTGCCGACCCCGTTGCGACCGAGCAGGCCGAGAATCTGACCCTGTTCGAGGCTGAGCGAGAGGCCCTGCAGCACATAGGCATCCCCGTAATAGGTGTGGATGTCGTGGACTTCGAGTATCGCCATGGGTCAGCCGGTCCCCAGATAGATCTCCTGCACGCGCGGGCTGTCATGGATCTGGCGCGGCGTGCCGGTCTCCAGGATTTCACCGAAATGCAGCACCGAGATCTGCGAGGCGACGTCGAAGACCACGTCCATGTCATGCTCGATCAAGAGGATCGCCAGGCGCGGATCGAGCTTCGCCAGGAACTTGACCATTTCGGCCGATTCGCCCGACGACAGCCCGGCAGCGGGTTCGTCGAGCAGCAGGATCTTCGGATCGCTGGCGAGCCCGAGCACGATCTCGAGCTGGCGCTGCTCCCCGTGCGACAGACTGCGCACCTCGACCTCCTTGCGGTCGAGGAAACCGACGCCGTCGAGAAGCCGGTGCGCCTTCTCGTAGACGTCCTTGTAGGAGGAAAGCGCCCGCCACATCACGAACTTCGCCGGCCGCACCCCGGTGATGGCCAGCAGAACATTGTCGAGCACGGTCAGCCGCGGGAACAGGCTCGTCACCTGGAACGTGCGCGCCATGCCGAGCGCGGTGCGGCGGTGGCTCGGCCAGCGGGTGACGTCCTGACCGAACAGGAGGACCTGCCCGGAGGTGACCGGATAGATGCCGGTGATGAGGTTGAACAGCGTCGTCTTGCCGGCGCCGTTCGGGCCGATGATGGCTTTGCGGTCGCCGGGCATCAGGCGCAAGCTTACGTTGCGCGTGGCCTGCAGGCCGCCGAAGCTCTTGCACAGGCCGCGAAGCTCGAGCGCCGGCATGCCGGCGACCTGCGTTGGTGACTTGTTCACGCGCGACCTCTCGCGACGCGGGATGCGCGGGGCCGGATCGACGGCCCCGCGCGCGCCGTCATTCACAATATTTGCAGGGCGGGAAGTCGCGGCTGTAGACCGGTTGCGCCAGGAACTTCTCCTTCCCGTAGGTCCAGAACTGGCTGACGTTGGGATAGGTCTTGATCACCGTGTTCCACAGCTCGGGTTTGTCATATCCGAACATCTTCTTCTTCTCGACCTTCTTGATGTAGATGTTCTCGATCGGGTTGCGCATGTCGTCGAACGACACGGGGCCGCGCACCGCGTCGATCTTCAGGGCGAGCATGGTCTTGATGAACTGTTCGGCGCCCGGATATTTGCCGCCCGATTGCTTGATCGCCTCGTCGATCATCTGCGCGGTGGTGTAATTGGCTTCCGAATAATAGGACGGCACCTTCCCGTATTTGGCGCGGTAGGTCTTCACGAAGGCTTCGTTCTTGGGCGTCTCCAGGGCGGCGCTGTACATAAGCGCGGACACGTCGCCGATGACCTCGTCGCCCATGAACGGCAACACGAACTCGTCGTAGCTCGTGCCGCCGCCGATGATCGGCTTCTTGATCCCGGCCGCGCGCAATTGCTTGGGGAATTGGAGCGACATCGGCCCGACCATCAGCGTGAAGATGGCGTCGGCATCGCTCTTGATCGTCGGAATGTAGGGCCCGAAATCCTTGGTGCCGAGCGGCGGCCAGATTTTCTGGATGATCTTGCCGCCGCAGTCTTCGAATGCCTTCTGGAAGCCGCCGAGCACCTCGTAGCCGAAGGCATAGTCGGCGGCGATGGCCGCGACCTTCTTGTATCCCTGATCGCAGGCCCACTGGCCGAGCGGATGGTGCGGCTGCGAGCTCGACCAGGTGGTGCGGATGAAATAGGGATATTTGGACAACTGGCGCTGGGTCAGGTCGTCGGCGGCCGGCACCGAGGCGATGTAGAGCGTCTTCTCCGCGGTCGAGACCGGGGCCATGGCATAGCCGGAGGATGCGAGCAGGCCGCCGATGAACATGTGCACCTTGTCCTGCAGGATCAGCTTCTTCGCCTTGGTCACGGCGGTGTCGGGCTTGCCCTGCTCGTCCTCGACGATGAATTTCACCTCGGCGCCGCCCAACTTGTTGCCGTGCTGATCGAGGTAAAGCTGGAATCCGTCGACCATGTCCTTGCCGATCTGGGCGAAGATTCCGGTGGTCGGCGCGATGAAGCCGATCCGCAGTTCTTCCGCCCCCGCCGTCGCAGACGGGCCGAGGCTCAAGGCGGCCGCGAGCGTTCCCCCCAAGAGCGGACCGGTCCGTTGCATCACTCGTTTCATCTCGGTCATGGACGTTCCTCCCTGCTTCGGTTTCGTTTTCGATCATTCAGGACGGCGCCGATGCCAGCGGTTTCACCTTGCCGGATCGGCCTCCCTTTCCGTCGGCGACGCGGAACTGGCGGATTTGCGCCGGGATTCCCATCAGCCCGGTGGGCAGGTAGAGAATGGTGAGCACGTAGACCCCGCCCAACACATACTGCCACCACGGCACGAGCGTGCTGAGATATTCGCGCAGCGCGAATACGATACCCGCCCCGATCGCGCCGCCGACCAGCGTTCCGGCCCCGCCGAGCACCACCATGAGCAGCGCGTCGACCGAGGTCGTCAGCACCACCGTTTCGGGGCTCACATGACCGTTGATGTGCGCCCACAGCACGCCCGAAAGACCGCCGAATGCGCCGGCGATGACGAACGCGAGATATTTGTGCAACCACGTATTGTAACCGAGGATCTGCATGCGCAGCTCGCGCTCGCGGATGCCCTCCAGGCTGCGGCCGAAGGGCGAGCGCGCCAGCACGTAGAGCGCGGCGAGGCTCGTCGCGAAGAAGCCGAAGACGAGGAAAAAGAGCGTCGTTTCGTCGGTGAGGTCGAGACCGAAATTCGGTCGGCTGCCGACATTGATGCCGTTGTCGCCGCCGGTCAGTGAATTCCAGCGATAGGCGAGGCCCCATACGCACTGGCCGAGCGCGAGCGTGATCATCAGGAAATAGACGCCGGTCGCGCGCAACGCGAACAGGCCGAACAGGGCGGCGAGCGCCGCGCCGACGAGCATGCCCGCCGCCACCACGAGCCAGAAATCCCAGCCGAGACCGATATGGTAGCGTGTCGCCAGGATCGCGGTGAGATAGGCGCCGACGCCGAAATACGCCGCCTGCCCAAGCGAGGGAAGGCCGGTGAAGCCGAGCAGCAGGTCGACGCTCATGGCCAGGATCGCGAAGCACATGGCACGCGTCGCGAGCAGCACCACGAACGATCCCGAACGCGGCACGACGAGGAGCAGCGCGACCAGGAGCAGAACGACGGAAAGGATCTTGATCGTGTCGCGCATCGCGCTTTGCTCACTCGCGTCCGAACAGGCCGGTCGGCTTCACGGCCAGGATGAGCACCATCGGCGCGTAAAGCGTGAAATAGGACACTTCCGGAAACAGCGCCTTGCCGAAATTGTCGGCAAGGCCGACAGCCAGCGCGCCGATGGCGGCGCCGCCGAGGCTGCCCATGCCGCCGATGATCACCACGGCAAAGGCGAGCGGCAAAATCTCGAAATCGAGACCGGGATAGATGCCGAGGAACGCCCCGCCGATGACGCCGCCGAGCGCGGCGAGGAAGGCGCCGAGCGCGAAGATGAACATCGACACGCGGTTGGTGTCGATGCCGACGCCGCGTGCCATCTGCGCGTCGTCGACGGTCGCGCGTACCGCCGCGCCCATGCGCGTCTTCTCCATGACCAGCCAGAGCAAGGCGCCGATGACGATCGCCATGCCGATCATGAACACGCGGTAGAGCGGAAAATAGAGGCCGCCGACGACGATGCTCGCGGTCATTTCGTGCGGCGGATTGATGTCCATGTTGTTGCCGCCCCAGATGTCGAGCGCCGCCTGCTGAAACAGGAATGCGAAACCCACGGTCAACAGCACCTGGCGCAGGACATCGGTTTCGACGGCGAGGACGGGAATGCGATCCAGGAGAACATAGGCGATCGCCGCGCAGGCCGCCGCCAGCATGACCAAGCCGGCCCAGGAACCGCCCGTCACATCGCCCCAGCGCGCGGCCAAGGCGAGCGCGCCGAGCACGCCGAGGCCGACGGCGATGAGCGCGGTGCGCAGGCGCGCGAAGCCGTCCGAACGGAGGAACAGGCGCTCCATCGCGACCCCGATCGCGGCCACGGCCAGCGCGGCCACGGGCAGCGACAGCGCCCACGAGCCGGTGGCGCCGATGACGGACAGCGCGATGTAGCCGCCCCACAGGAAATAGGCGCCGTGCGACAGATTGACGATGCGCATGACGCCGAAAATCAGCGACAGGCCGCTGCCGACCAGAAACAGCAGCGCGCCGTAGGAAATGCCGTTGAACGCCTGGACGACCCAGAACTGCGTGCCCATTAACCCCCTGGACCCTTCTTTGCGAAGGTTGCGCGAAGCTTACCCCAGCCGAACCGGGTTTGGACCCCCCTATCGCCGCCGGAACCGGAGGCTGGACCGGCGATAAGGCGCCGGCGCCCGGGAGAGGTTGCGGGCACGGAGTCGGACGCATGGCGCGCGCCGCGCGGCTCATGCCTTGCGCCGCCCGCGGGTCGGGCTTGCGGCGGATTGGCAACCAGGCTGGCAAGGAATCGACGCACGCCGCGGTTCGCGCGCATTCGGCGCGAGCGGCGAGAAAGGGATGCAGGCGCCGCGCTTAACGCGCGCGCGGCGCGCCGGAGGCGATCCTGCGCCGTTTGAGCCCGGCCATGCGCTCCAGCACGGCGCAGACCGCCGCGGTGTCCTGCGCGCCGAGGCCCCGCCGTTGCGCGCGCCGATAGATGGGCTTCGAGGCGTCGAACATCGGCGTGGGCGCCTTGATCTTGCGCGCATAGTCGCCGATCACCCGCATGTCCTTGTCCCAGACATCGATCTTCATGGTGACGTCGCTGTAGTCCGCCTTGACCATCATCGGCGCGCGCAGTTCGAAGACGCGCGAATTGCCCGCGCCGGCGCGGACAAGGTCGTAGATCAGACGGGGCGGCAGTCCGGCCTTCATGCCGAGCACCATGGCTTCGGCGCTGGCCACGTTGTTGATGGCGACGAGCAGGTTGGCGACGTATTTCATCTTGCTGCCATTGCCGAAGGCGCCTACGTCGTAGACGCGGCGACCGAAGCTCTCGAGCAGCGGCTTGACGCGCCGGATCGCGCGCCGGTCGCCGCTGGCGTAGAAGACGAGGTCGCGGCGGGCAGCCTGCGCGCCGGTGCCGCTTACGGGCGTATCGAGCATCACATGGCCGGCTCTGGCGAGCAGGCGCGCGGCCTTCTCCTTGTCCGCGATGGCGAATGTGCTCATCTCCACCACGATCTTCCGCGGCAAGCGGGCGGCGGCGAGGCGACGCACGGTCTGCATCAGCGCGCGCGGATGCGGCAGGCTGGTGAGGAGGATCGGCACCTGCGCGGCGACTTCCGCCGCATCGTCGGCGAGCACCACCCCGGCGCGCTTGGCCTCGCGACGGCGCGCCGCGTTGGTGTCATGGCCGACCACGCGCCACCCGGCGGCGACGAGATTCCTGGCAAAGGCGCCGCCCATGATGCCAAGGCCGATGATGCCCACGCTGCGCCTCTTCCTGCCGTCCGCCATTCCCGTTCCTCCCGCTGCAAACTTATTCGGTGCCCGAGGCCGGCAATTCTCTTAGGCGCTTCGCCCCGGACCTGTCGAGTAGGGCAGGCGCGCCTGCCACTTTTCCGTGGTGATGCGATCGCCTATGGTCCTTGTCCGCGGCGGCGGAGCGGGAGGAAGCATGAAGCTCGGAATCGCGGGTCTCGGCGCCATGGGCGCGGCGGTTGCGGCGCGCCATCTCGGACTCGGTCACGAGGTTACGGTGTGGAATCGCACGCCGGACAAGGCAAGACCGCTCGGCGAGGCCGGCGCAAGGGTGGCGAAGTCGCCGGCCGAGGTCGCCGCCGCCAGCGAGGCGGTCATCACGCTGCTCACCGACGGCGCGGCCATTGATGCCGTCTACAACGGGCCGGAGGGGCTCCTGTCCGGGAACGTGCAGGACAAGCTGTTCCTGGAGATGAGCACGGTCGCGCCGAAGGTCGAGATCGATCTCGCGCATCAAGTGCGGGCGAAGGGCGCGGTGATGGTCGAATGCCCGGTCGGCGGTTCGACCGCGCCGGCGCGCGAAGGCAAGCTGCTCGGCCTCATGGGCGCGGAGCCGGGCGATGCCGAACGCGCGCGCCCGATCCTCGCGCAAATGTGCCGCAAGGTCGTGCATTGCGGGCCGGTCGGCACTGGGTCGGCGATGAAGCTTGCGATCAACCTGCCGCTGATGGTGGCCTGGCAGGCCTATGGCGAAGCCTTTGCCATTGCGCGCAGCGTGGGCTGGGAGCCGCAACGGTTGCTCGAGCTCTTCGTCGAGAGCAACGGCGCAAACAACGCGCTGAAGATGCGGGCCGACATGATCGTCAACCTGTTCGCCGGCAAGGATCCGGGCCCGACCACCTTCAGCATCGCCAATGCGGTGAAGGACCTGCGTACCATGATCGCCACGGGCGAGGCGCTCGGCGCCGACATGCGTGCCACGCGCGCGGCGCTGTCGGGCTTCGAGGAAGCCTACCGCGAGGGTCTCGGCGAGGCCGACGGCGCGCGGATGTCGGTCTATTGGGCGGAACGCGGAGCGCGGAAATGAAGCTGTTTTCCTTCTGGCGGTCGCTTGCCACCTTTCGTGTTCGCATTGCGCTCAACCTGAAGCGCATCACGCCCGAGGAGGTGATCGACGTCAACCTCATGCGGGGCGAACAACGCGCGGAATCGTTTCGCAGGATCAATCCGATGATGGCGCTTCCGGCGCTGATCGAAGACGACGGCACGGTGTTGTTCGAGTCGCTCGCCATCATCGAATATCTCGACGAGACGCATCCCGAGCCGCCGCTGCTGCCGAAGGATCCCAAGGCGCGCGCACGCGTGCGCGGGCTGGCGCAGCTCATCGCCTGCGATACCCATCCCCTGATAGTGCCGCGCGTGCGCGAATTCCTGGCGCGGGAATACAATGTCGACGAAAGCGGCGTGCAGAAATGGGGGCATCACTGGCACCGGGAAGCGATGATCGCGTTGGAGACGCATCTTGCCGGGTCGACGCAGACCGGCCGCTATTGCCAGGGCGACGCGATCACGATTGCCGACATCTGCCTCGCCGGGCAGGCGGTGGGGGCGCAATATTTCAAATGCGACATAACGCCCTATCCGACGGTCAAGCGCATCGTCGATGCGCTGTTCGCGATCGACGCATTCGCCCGCGCGCATCCGCTGCGGCAGCCCGGCGCCCCGGCGACGGTGTGAGGTCCCGCGCAAGCCGTCGTGCGCGGCCCGGTAAGGCGCGCGGCCGCGCGCGACTTAACGCGGTGAGCCGGTGGCGGCCGCGATACTCGGCGCGGCCCGGGCGTCGATCGCCCGCTCCCACACCGCGTGGATATGCGCAACCTCGCGCTCGAAGCGCTCGAGGAACATGCGCGCCTGCGTCGAGAGCGGACGACGCGTCGGCCGGATGACGACGAATTCGGCGTGCATTTCCGGTGCCACGATGGGATTCACGATCAGTTCGCCGCGACCGATATCGTTGACCGAAATCACGCTCGGCAGGATCGTCACCCAATCCGAACGGGCGACGAATTCGAGCGTGGCGATCATCGCGTCCATTTCCAGCATCGCCGCGATTTCGACGCCGTGCGACTGGAAATACGTCTCGAGATTGCGCCGGCGAACATTGTTCGGCCCGGGAATCACGATCTTGAGCGGCGGGCATTCGGCGAGGCGGATCGGCGTCAATTCACGGAAGCCGCTCGCCGGGCCGGAGATCAGCATTTCGCGGTCGCGCACGAGCAGGCGCGATTTCAAGCCGACGGTCCCTTCGAAGGCGGGGACGATGGCGAAATCGAGCGCGTCGTCGAGCGTCATTTCGGTGAGCAGGTTGCTGTAACCCTCGACGATATGCAGCCGCACCTCGGGCAGCCGCGGCACGAAATCGTCGAGCACCGGCGCCAGCACCGCGCGGGTGAAGGTCGGCATCAGCCCGATGCGCAGATCGCCGGTGACCTTGCCCGCCAGCGCCCGCGCCTCCTGGTTGGCCACGGCGAGCGCCCCGACCGCGTCCACGCAGCGTTTGTAGTAGCGCAGGCATGCCGGCGTCGGCGTCACACCGCCCGGGCGGCGCTCGAACAGCTTGACGCCGAGCGCGCGCTCGACCGCCGCCACGTGCTGGGAGATGCCCGATTGGGTGGCGTTCTCGCGCGCGGCGGCGCGCGTGAACGAACCTTCCTCGCAGACCGCGATCACGGCCCGGATTTGCCGCAGAGGAATGTCGGCCATCCGTCCCCGCACCCCGTATCAGAAATTATAATGGCGGATTGCAGAATATATTATTTCTTCTTGAGGGGCCAGCCGGCTTAGCATTCGCGCCGATCAAGGCGCGCAACGGCGCCGCAGCAACGTCGGGAGGACGCCATGGGAGCGAATTTCGGCATTGCCGGCCTGGATTGGCAGCAGCGGGTGAACTGGGATCGGCTGCGCGAGTACCGCATCGAGCGGGCGCGCGCGATGATGAAGAAGCACGGGCTGGGCGCGCTTCTGTGCATGTACGACGAGAACTGCCGCTACATTACCGGCACGCTCACCCCCGGATGGAACCGGCTCAAGCCGGGCCTGCGCTACGCGCTGCTGTGCGGCGACGGGCGGCCGGTATTGTTCGAGCAGGGCGATATCGGCTTCCAGATCGAGCGGCACGCGCCGTGGCTGCCGAAGGAGAACGTCCGCCACTCCTTCGCCTGGATCAAGGGCGCGGCCGGCCCGGCGGCGCGCCAGCAGGTCACCAAGTTCACCAACGCGATCATCGAGGAGATGAAGCGGCACGGCGTGTGGGGACAGAAGCTCGGCTGCGACTTCATCGACATCAACATGATCCAGATCTTCCAGGAAAAGGGCATCCACTGGGCCGACGGCATGACGCCGATGATGGAGGCGCGCGCGGTCAAGAACGAGGACGAGCAGGAATGCTTCCGCATCGTCGGCGCGATCGGCGACGCGACGCATTGGGAGTGCATGAAGTTCCTGCGCCCGGGCATCACCGAGAATCAGGTCACCGCGCACCTGATGGAATATCTCTACTCGATCCCGGGCATGGAGGACGTCGAAGACGTGATCGTGTCGTCGGGTCCCAACACTTGGCCCAACTGGCGCAACTTCTCCGACCGCATCATCCAGCCGGGCGATATCGTCTTCATGGATCTCGCCGCGCTGACCTGGAACGGCTACAAGTCCTGCTACTACCGCACCTACTGCGTGGGCAAGGAGCCGACCCAGGAGCAGAAGGACACCTACGAGATCGCGCTCAAATGGCTCTACGACTCGATCGGCGCGGTGAAGGTCGGCGCCACCACGCGCGACATCGCGCTGAAGTGGCCTTCGGCGATGGAAACCTGGGGCTACGAGGATGAGGATCAGGCCGCCGCCAATCTCTGGGGCCACGGTCTCGGCCTTGCGCAATACGACCCGCCGGTGATCTCGCGCATCTGGTCGCTCGACCACCCGATAGAGATTCAGGAAGGAATGACCTTCGCGCTCGAAACGCAGCACGGCAAGAAATTCCGCTACGGCGTGCGGATCGAGGAAATGCTGATCGTGAAGAAGGACGGCATCGAGATCGTATCGAACTTCCCGGTGAAGCAGATCACCGTGGTCGATCCGCTGCCGGGCTACGGAGACCACGTCCGCTGACCTAACGACGCCGTTCACCGGTTGAGATGGGCGCCGCCCATGTCCGACTTCGTTCTCCCGCTCGAGGATGCGCGCGCCGTCGACGCCGACAAGGTCGGGCCGAAGGCCGCGGGCCTTGCCAGGCTGATGCGGGCCGGGCTGCCGACGCCGGGCGGTTTCGCCTTGACCGCGGATGCCTACCGCCACCAGATCCGCCATCTCGGCCTCGGCGAGCTGCTGCGTCAGTACAACGAGGCCGATCCGCCAACCGCGCGCAAGCTGTCGGTGCGGATCAGGCTCGCCCTGCATCAGCAGCCGATCGCGCCGGCGATCCTCGAACCATTGCGCGCCGCCTGGTGTGCCGTCGCGGCGCAGGGCGGACGCGGCGCGGTGCGCTCCTCGGCGCTGATCGAGGATCGCCGCGACGCGAGCTTCGCCGGCCAGTTCGAGAGCTTTCTCGGCCTGTCGGAGGAGGGCGAGTTCCTGACGGCGGTGCGCGCCTGCTGGGCGGCGCTGTGGACGTCGCAGGCGCGGCGCGGCATGGAGCACGCGGGGCTTTCGCCCGCCGACACCGCCATGGGCGTGATCATCCAGCCGCTGGTGGCGGCACGCTGCGCCGGGGGGGCGCTGAGCGAGACCGCCGAAGGCCACATGCTGATCTCCGCCGCCTGGGGGCTCGGCTCCGCCATCGCCCAGGGCGAGGTCGTGCCGGATCGCATTATTCTCAGCCGGCAGGGGTTCCTGCGCAGGCTCGATGCCGGCCGCAAGGGTCATCGCGACACCTGCGTGCACGGCGCCGCGGCACCCGAACCCGTGCCCGCGGCGCTGGTCGACGAGCCGTGCCTCACGCCGGGCGAAGCGGTCGCGCTGGGCCGCCTGTTACGCAAATGCGAACAGCTCGCAGGCCATCCCGTCGAGATCGAATGGGCGAAGGACGAGCACGGTTTCAAGCTGCTGCAGTCGCGGCCGCTGCACGTGGAGGCGCCGATCGTCCCCGACGAGATCTGGTTGCGGCATCCCGGTCTCAGCGGTCATCCCGCCGGGATCGGCTGGGGCGCGGGGCGGGCCGTGGTGGTGAACTGCGAATGCGAACTTTCGCGCGTCGGGCCCGGCGACGTGCTCGTGACCAGGGTTGCGGGGCCCGCGCTCAGTCAGGTGCTGCCGCGCGTGGCCGGCGTGGTGGCTGAACTCGGCGGCTCCACCTCGCATCTCGCCTCGCTCGCGCGCGAGCGCGGCATTCCCATGGTGCTGGGCGTGCTCGGCGCGACCCGCACGATTCCCGACGGCGCGCAATGCGCCGTCGACGGCGTGGCCGGCATCGTGCGGTGGCAGCGGTGAGCCGAAGACCGCGCGTGTTCGTGACGCAGCCGATCGCGCCGAGCGCGCTGGCGAGGTTGCGGGCCATGGCCGAGGTCAGGATCAACGCCGACTCGAGCCGGATCATGCCCAAAGACCGGCTGATCCGGGCGGTGAAAAGCTGCGACATTCTCTTCTCGTTGCTGCACGACAGGATCGACCGCGCGGTGCTCGCCGCCAACCCGAAACTGAAGGCGGTCGCCTCGATGTCGATCACGCCCGACAATATCGACGTCGTCGCGGCGACGAGGCGGGGGATCGCGGTGACGGTGGTGCCGCCGATCGTGGCCGAAGCCACGGCGGACCTGCATATCGGCCTGATGATCGCCGTGGCGCGCAATCTGGTGGAGGGCGACCGCATGGTGCGCGCCGGCATGTTTCCCGGCTCGCAGTCCAACCATCTCGCCGGCAGCCTGCTGTACGGAAAGACCATCGGCCTGGTCGGCGGCGGCGGCCGCATCGGGCGCGCCACCGCGCGTCGCGCCCGCGGCTTCGGCATGCGGCTTCTGTACTGGAGCCCGCGGCGCAAGCCCGAGGCCGAGAAGGAACTCGGCATGAAGTGGGTATCGCTCGAGGAGCTGCTGCGCGAATCCGATTTCGTGTCGCTGCACCCGCCGCTCAACGCGGAGACGCGGCACATGATCAGCGACCGGCAGTTCGCGCTCATGAAGCCGACCGCCTTCATCGTCAACACCGCACGCGGCCCCGTTATCGACGAAAAGGCGCTGCTGCGCGCGCTCAAGACGAAGAAGATCGCCGGGGCCGGGCTCGACGTCTTCGAGCATGAGCCGCGTCTGCCCGCGGCGCTGAAGCGGATGAAGAACGTCGTGCTTACGCCGCATCTCGGCAGCGCGGTCATGGAGGTGCGCGATCGCATGGCCAATATCGTGGTGGACAATATCGAAGCGCTGCTCGCCGGCCGCGTGCCGCCGAACTGCATCAATCCGCAGGTGTTCGCGTGAACCGGGCCCTTGATCGGCGGCGTGCGTTCGGCCATCGCGGCGCGCTCATTGCGCGCCACCGCGCCGGGGGCGACGACGCCGTCCGGAATCGGTATATCCATTGTCGATCGCCTGGCCGCGCTCGCAATGACGGGGTCAATGCCGCGTTTGCGAGGCCGGGTCGATATCACCGACATCCGCCCGAGAATGGCGCGAACGGGCGCGGCGCGCGGCAGGGCGGCAAAAGAGACGTGGGAGACATGCCATGGCGGACTTACCCAGGATCGACGTGGTGATCGGCAACAATTTCGGGCATCTGCCGATGTTCATCGGTGCGGAGAAAGGCTTCTTCCGGCAGCACGGCGTCGACGCGCGCATGCTGGTGGTCGACACCGGCACCGACATGGTCAACGCCATGCACGAAGGTCGCGCGCAGATCGGCGACATGAGCACGACCACCTATCTCAAGGCGGTGCACGCCGGCGAGCCGTTCCTCGTCATCGGCCTGATCATGAACGATGCCACGCGCGACAATTGCGACGACCCGCTTGCCATCGTCACCCGCAAGGGGAGGGGAATCGCCGCGGGCAACATCGCCGACCTCAAGGGCAAGACGATCGGCCTCGCGCGCGGGCAGACCTCGGACGAATATTTCAAGATGGTGCTGCGGCGGAACAACCTGAAATACGAGGAGCTCAAGATCGAGAACATCTGGTCGCAGTTCGGGCTCGCGCCTGCCTTGCGCGAAGGCAAGGTCGACGCCGTGGTATCATGGGAGCCCTATGTGACGCAGGTGCTCGAGCAGGTGCCCGACTCCTACCTCGTCATCCGCGGCGGGCATTATCTCTCCTACGTGATGGTTGCCACCGCGCACGGGCCCACGGTCGCTAGCAAGCCGCAGCTCGTCAAGGCGATCGCGGCCGGCCTTGCGCAGTCCTCGCATTTCACGCGCAACAACCGCGACGAGGCGGTCGAGATCTTTGCCAAATGGGTGCCGGGCACGGACGTCGCCATCGGCAAGAAGGCGGTGCGCCACATCTCCTACGATCCGCGCCTGTCGGCGAACGTGCTGCGCGCCTTCGAGAATGCGGAGGATGAGGTGCTGATGAACACGCTCAAGGGTGCCCCGCGTCTCGACGTCCCGAGCCTCTTCCGCCCGCAATTCATGCAGGAGGTCGAGCGCGAGCATCCGGAATATTTTTCCGATCTGCCGAAACTCTAGCGGTTTCCGACCGGATTGCATCGGCATCTCCGCCGTCATTGCGCGGCGGCGTCCTTGCCGTCATTGCGAGGAGCCGCGAAGGGGCGACGAAGCAATCCAGTCACAGACCGTGCCGCAGACACGATGCATGCCTTCGTGGTCCTGCCGCTTCTGGATTGCTTCGCCCTCGCTTTCGCTCGGGCTCGCAATGACGAGGGGGGCGCGCGGGCGCGCAATGACAATGCCGTCATTGCGAGGAGCCGCACCAGCGGCGACGAAGCAATCCAGACCATGCCGTGCCACAAGTACAGCGCGCGGTCATTGCCGCACGCCATTTCCGCCGCCATTGCGAGGAGCCGCGAAGGGGCGACGAAGCAATTTAGTCACAGACCGTGCCGCAGGCACGACGCGCGGTCATCGTGGCACGGCATCTCCGCCGTCATTGCGAGGCGGCGCAAGCCGCCGAAGCAATCCAGTCAC
>JADGGK010000022.1 GCA_019689975.1 Pseudolabrys sp. | reverse complement strand
CTCCCACCCCGCCACCCCCGTCGCCCGATGCCGATCTGCGCTTCGTCGGGGTTAGTGCCACCGCGGCCGGCCTTTCATTCAACCCACCAAATCCGGACCCGGCGCGCTATGTTCCTCGCTCGGCGGGGCGAATCTGCCGCGTTTTGCGGCAAGCTTACGCTATCTCTTGCCGCCAAACCCGTTCATCACGAAGATGCGAACAGGCGCGGCCATTAATACCCGTGAGAACAATGGCGAAGGCAGGGCAGGGCGCACTGGATGAGATCACGGCATCCCTGACCCGTGAAAAGAACAGGGGTTTGCCGCCGATCGAGCAATGGAATCCCCCGTATTGCGGGGAAATCGACATGGTTATCGCGGCCGACGGGACGTGGTTCTATCAGAACAGCCCGATCGGGCGGAGCGCGCTCGTCAAGCTGTTCGCCTCCGTGCTCAAGCGGGAGGGCGACCGCTATGTCCTGGTGACCCCGGTCGAAAAGGTCGGGGTGAGGGTGGTCGACGTGCCGTTCCTGGCCGTCGAACTCGTCGTCGGCGCGGGACAGGAGCGCGTGCTTTGCTTCCGGACCAATGTGGACGACTGGGTCGAGGCCGGTCCGGAGCATCCGTTGCGCTTCGAGCCGGCGGGCAATACCGGCGGCTTGAAACCTTATCTGCATGTGCGGCGCGGCCTGTGGGCGAAGGCCACCCGCGCCGTGTACTACGATCTCGTCGCCCTGGGCGAGGAGCGCGAGATCGACGGACGACGCATGTTCGGCGTCGCGTCCGGCGGCGCGTTCTTCCCGATGGCGCCGGCGGACGCATTGCAGGATCTTGCGTGAACGCGGCGATCGTGCCCGTGCGCGGCGGGGCGCAGCGGCGGATGCCGTCGCGCGGGGATGGCGAGCGTCTCGACCGGGCCCGCGTCGGGATGGCGGCGGTCGCGGCGCGGCGGTTCTGGCGTCGGCGGCTACACATTTTTCCGCGGCGGCCATACTCTCTGTCGCAAAACATCGTTGTGCATTGCGACGGAGAGGTGATGGCAGGCGACCGGAACACGGATTTCTTCTCGCGTGCGCGCGCGCGACTTACGCTCGATGTGCCCGCGGGCCTCACTGATCCCGACGTGATCCCAAAACGCGGCGACCATGACGTCGATCCGGTGATGAAGAAAATCGCCGAGGTACGGCCGATTCGCCCGGCGGCGGTGTTGGTGGGCGTCGTCGATCGTCCCGAGCCGACGGTGCTGCTCACGCAGCGCGCGCAGCACTTGCCCGACCATGCCGGGCAGGTATCGTTCCCCGGCGGCAAGATCGACAAGGATGATGACAGTCCGCTTGCCTCGGCGCTGCGCGAGGCCGAAGAGGAAATCGGACTTGCACGGCGCTTCGTCGCACCGATCGGCTATCTCGACCTGTACATGACCACGCTCGGCTACCGAATCGTGCCGGTGATCGCGCGCATCGCGCCGGGCTTCTCGCTGACGCTCAACCCCGCGGAGGTCGACGAAGTCTTCGAGGTCCCGCTCGCCTTCCTCATGGACGCGAAGAACATGCAGCGGCATGCCCGCGATTGGCAGGGTATGAAGCGGCACTATTACGCCATCACGTTCGACGGACGATATATCTGGGGCGTGACCGCGGGTATATTGCGAAATCTCTATGAGCGGATCTACCAAGCGTGACGGAGATGCGGGCGCGACGGGTCAGGAACATCCCCTCCTTGCAGGGCCGACCATGCGACGCGCTGGGCGCGTCCCTTCGCGCGCCAGGAACGCCACCGGTGCTGCTTGCGTCCGCCCCTGCGGCGCATAACGGCCGCGCCGGGCATGCCGGCGGAGGCGCGCGATGATCCGCCCCCTGCTCACGGAAATTCTGCTCTTTATCACCCCGTTTGCGCTCTACGCCTTGTTTCTGTGGGCGACGCGGTCGGGGGTGCTCGACCTCGCTTCGTGGCCGCTTTCGCGCGTGATCGCTCTGGCGATCGCGGCGCTCGTGCTGATGCTCGGAAGCTTTCTTTATTTCGGGAACTACAGCGGCGCGCCGCCGGGTTCGACCTACGTCCCGGCCCATATCGAGAACGGCCGTTTCGTTCCGGGACGCATCCAGTGAACGGGTTAGCCCCAGATCAGGGTCTTCGTCGGGCGCGCCGCGATCCCGCCGCGTCAGGCGAGGAAGGGCGAGCGCAGCGATGAGCGAGGCTGATAGCCGAATTGGCCGCAGCGACCGCAGGCTCGACGATGCGCCGTGGCTGACGTCGGGGCCGCTCGCGCGGCTGATCGCGGTGCTCGATCGCGACGGGGAGGAGGCGCGTGTCGTCGGTGGCGCCGTGCGCAACGCGCTGCTCGGCATGGCGGTGGCGGACATCGACATCGCCACCACGGCGGTGCCGGACGAGGTCATCCGGCGCCTGGAGGCGCACGGTTTCAAGGCGGTGCCGACAGGGATCGACTACGGCACCGTGACCGCGGTGGTCGAGGGGCATTCCTTCGAGGTGACGACGCTGCGACGCGACATCGAGACCGACGGCCGCCATGCCAAGGTGGCTTTCGGGCGCGACTGGCGGGCGGACGCGGAACGGCGTGACTTCACGATCAACGCGCTTTCGGCCACGCGCGACGGCACCGTCTACGACTATGTGGGCGGGCTTGCGGATCTTTCGGCTCGACGCGTCCGCTTCATCGGCGACGCGAGGCAGCGCATCGCCGAGGACTATCTGCGCATATTGCGCTTTTTCCGCTTCCACGCCGCCTACAGCGACGGCGGACATCCCGACGCGGCGGGCCTGCAGGCCTGCATCGCCGGCCGCAAGGGTCTCAAGCGGATCTCGCGCGAACGCGTGCGCATGGAGCTGATGAAACTTCTGCTTGCGCCGCATGCCGTGCCTTCGCTCATCCCCATGAATGATGCCGGCCTGCTCGTTTGCGTGCTGGGCGGGGTCGGCTATCTCGGGGCGTTCGAGAACATGACCAAGGTCGAGGCGGCCGCCGGCCTCGCCCCGGATCCGGTGCGGCGACTGGGCGCGCTCGGCCTTGCGGTGCCCGAGGATGCGGAACGGCTCGCGCACAAGCTGCACCTGACCGCGAGCGAGCGCGCGCGACTTGTTTCGATGGGCGAGGGATGGAGGCAGATCGCGCCGGGCGACGAGAAGGCGGCGCGCGCGCTGCTCTATCGTCTGGGGCCGACGCATTACACGGATCGCGTGCTGCTCGCCTGGGCGCATTCGGATGCCACCGCGCATGCCGAGGCTTGGCGTGCGTTGGCCACATTGCCGCAACGCTGGACCGCGCCCGCATTTCCTCTCGGCGCGGCGGATTTCCTCGCCCGTGGCATGGCGCCGGGGCCGGCACTCGGCGCGGCGCTGCGCGCGGCCGAGCAGGCATGGATCGACGCGGGGTTTCCCATGGATCCGGCGCTGCTCCGCCGCATCGCGGACGACGCGGCCGAGCCCGTGCGCTCCTAGGATCCGTCCGAGACGACCGCCGGGGGATGAGGCAGCATTTGCATGGAACAGGCGACGTCCATGTCCGTCTTGTCGGGACTGAGCGATATCTCCTTGTGGCAACTCGTGCTCGTGGCGGGCGTCGCCTTCGCGGCCTCCCTCATAGGCGGCATCTCGGGCTACGGGACCGGCGCGCTGATGCCGCTCGTCCTGGTGCCGCTCGTGGGCGCGGCACCGGTGGTGCCGATCATCGCGATCTCGGCGCTGTTCAACAACATGAGCCGGCTTGCGGCCTTCCGTCGCCACGCCGATCTGCGTCGCGCCGCGATCGCGGGCGTCTTTGCCCTGCCGACCTGCGTGCTGGGGGCCTGGGGCTACACGCGGCTCTCGGGGGCGGGCGCGGCCGTCGTCATCGGCGCCATGCTGATCGCGAGCGTGCCACTGCGGCGGCACTTGAAGCGGCGCGACTTCAAGGTCGGCGACCAGGGACTTGCGGTCGGCGCGTTGGGCTATGGCATCGTGGTGGGCGGTACCGCCGGCTCGGGTGTCATCCTGATTGCGCTGCTGATGGCCGCCGGCGTCGAAGGCGCCGCGGTGATCGCCACCGACGCGGCGATCTCGATCCTCATCAGCATCGCGAAACTGGCGGTGTTCAGGCTTGCCGGCGCGATCACGGCGCAGGTTGTCGCGCTTGCGCTACTCATCGGCATCGTGGCAATGCCCGGCGCTTTCCTCGCGCGCGCCTTCGTCGCCCGCCTGCCGCTGCGCCTGCACACCGCGATCCTCGACGCCGTCGTCGCCCTCGGCGGTGCGACCATGATCCTTTCAGCCTTGCGTTGAACCGCCCTTGCGGCAGCCCGCCGCCGGCGGCGCTACGGCCACTTCACGACCGGGGGCAGGGAGGACAGGATGGAATCGATATTGCCGCCCGTCTTCAGCCCGAAGATCGTGCCGCGGTCGTAAAGGAGGTTGAATTCGACATAGCGTCCGCGCTGCACGAGCTGCTCCTCGCGCTCGGCCTCGGTCCACGGTTCGGCGAAGTTGCGCCGCACGATTTTCGGATAGACGTTGCGGAACGCGCGGCCGACCTCCTGCGTGAATGCGAAGGTGGCTTCCCATTCCGTCTCCAGATAGTCGAAGAAGATGCCGCCGATCCCGCGCGGTTCGTTGCGGTGCTTGAGAAAGAAATAGTCGTCGCACCAAGCCTTGAATCGGTCGTATGGCGCGACGGAAGCATGCGCGTCGCACGCCGCGCGCATGGCGGCGTGAAAGGCCTGCGCGTCCGGATCGGCCTGCGTGCGGCGCGCCGCGAGCACCGGCGTCAAGTCCGCGCCGCCGCCGAACCAGGCCCTGCGGGTGACGACGTAACGCGTATTCATGTGCGCGGCCGGCACGTGCGGATTGCACGGGTGCGCGATGACCGAGATTCCCGACGCCCAGAATCGGGGATCGGCTTCCGCGCCCGGCACCTGTTCGCGGAATTCGGGCGTGAATTCGCCGAAGACGGTTGAGCAATGCACGCCGACCTTTTCGAACACCCGTCCGCGCATGATCGCGGTCACGCCGCCCCCGCCGTCCTTCCCCCGCGTCCACACGCTGCGGGCGAAGCGGCCCGGCGGTCGGGCGGACAGCGGCGCGGCCGCGGGCAGGGAGTCCTCGAGCGCCTCGAACGCGGCGCATAGCTCGTCGCGCAGCGATTCGAACCATTGCCGCGCGCGCGTCTTGCGTGCTTCCTGCTGCTCGGCGTCCATCTGTGGTGCCCCCCTTTAACTAACCGGCCGATCTCCGCCAAGACCCATGCCGAATCCCCGCGGCCGCCCGCCGTCACTTGGTGAAAAAACCGCCGGTCTGCCGCAGCGCCTCGCCCGCCACCATGGCGACGGTCATGGCCACGTTGAGCGAACGCAGGCCGGGACGCATCGGCACCCGCAGCCGGTGGTCGGCGGCACGATGGACCGCAGCCGGCACGCCCGTGCTTTCGCGGCCGAACAGCAACACCTCCTGCGCATGATAGGCATGGTCGAGATAGCTGCGTTCGGCCGCGGTGGTCAGCAGCACCAGCGCCAGCCCTTGCGCCTTTCGCCATGTTTCGAAAGCGGCAAAGGAGGCATGCCGCGTCAGCTTGACGCGGTCGAGATAGTCCATCCCGGCGCGCCGGAAGGCGCGGTCGGTGACCGGGAAGCCGGCCGGCTCGACGATATGCGCCTCGAGCCCGAGGCAGGCGCACAGGCGCAGAATGGTGCCCGTGTTTTGCGGAATATCCGGTTCGTAGAGGGCGATTCGCATCCAGACCGGTGGCGTTCCCGCCTCGAGCCGCCGCGCCACGCGACGACGACCCGATTTATGCGACTCTTGGACCTATGTTCGGTTAGCGGGCTTGCACTCCCATCGCAAGGGTGCCAATAGAACGCGGCCGAAGCGCTGCCCCGCCTTTCCCGGGGCCTTTGCGCTTCGGCCCGCCCCCTGCCGCCGCGGGCACCCGAGTGTCGCGGCGTCCCGCCGCGGGCGGTATCGCAAGCCAGCCGGAGAGGAGAGGGTTTGGACGTGACGACCGTGTCTTCGGCGGAGCCGACACGCCGCGATTTTCTCTACATAGCCACCGGCGCCGTGGGCGCGATCGGCGCGGCCGCGACCCTGGTGCCGCTCCTTGCGCAGATGAATCCGGACGCCTCGACCGTCGCCGCCGGCGCGCCCGTCGACATCGATCTGGCGCCGATCGCCGAAGGGCAGATCGTCAAGGTCTTTTGGCGCTCCAAGCCGATCTTCATTTTTCACCGGACCAAGAAGGAGATCGACGAGGCCAAGAACGTCGACGTCAACAGCCTGCCCGATCCGGAGAGCGATGCCGAGCGGACCAAGCCCGGTCACGAGCAATGGCTCGTCGTCATCGGCATCTGCACCCATCTCGGCTGCATTCCGCTTGCCCATCAGGGTGAGTATGGCGGCTGGTTCTGCCCCTGCCACGGCTCGCAATACGACACCGCGGGCCGCATCCGCAAAGGGCCCGCCCCGCGCAATCTCGCTCTGCCGCCATACACCTTCCTGTCCGATACCAAGATCCGGATCGGGGAAGAATCCGCAAAGACCGCGTGAGAACTCGATGCCTTCCGAAGGTTCAACATGAGCGGACATTCGACCTACAGGCCGCAAAGCAAATTCATGCAGTGGCTGGAGAAACGGTTGCCGATCGGCGGCCTCGTCCATTCCTCCTTCGTTGCCTATCCGACGCCGCGCAATCTTAACTACTGGTGGACCTTCGGCGGCATCCTCGCCTTCATGTTGGCCGTGCAGATCGTCACCGGCATCGTGCTGGCGATGCACTACACGCCGCAGGCGGACATGGCCTTCAATTCCGTCGAGAGCATCATGCGCGACGTGAACTACGGCTGGCTGATCCGCTACGTGCACGCCAACGGCGCCTCGATGTTCTTCCTGGCGGCGTATATCCACTTGTTCCGCGGCATGTATTACGGCTCCTACAAGGAACCGCGCGAGGTCCTCTGGATTCTCGGCGTCATTTTGCTGCTCCTGATGATCGCGACCGGCTTCATGGGCTATGTCCTGGTCTGGGGCCAGATGAGCTTCTGGGCGGCGACGGTCATCACCAATCTTTTCTCCGCCATTCCCGGCGTCGGATCGACCATCGTCACCTGGCTATGGGGCGGCTATGCGGTCGGCAACCCCACGCTCAACCGTTTCTTCTCGCTGCACTACCTGCTGCCTTTCGTCATCGCGGGCGTGGTGGTGCTGCACATCTGGGCGCTGCACGTGGTGGGACAGAACAATCCGGCCGGCATCGAGCCGAAGTCGGACAGGGACACCGTGCCGTTCACGCCCTATGCCACGATCAAGGACACGTTCATGATCGTCGTGTTCTGCATCGTGTTCGCGTGGTTCGTGTTCTACATTCCCAACTACCTGCTCCATCCGGACAACTACATTCCGGCCAATCCCGCGCAGACGCCGCCCGAGATCGTGCCCGAATGGTATTATCTGCCCTTCTACGCGATCCTGCGCTCCATCCCCAACAAGTTGCTCGGCGTGTGCGCGCTCTTCGCCTCGATCGTCATTCTCGCCTTCTTGCCGTGGCTTGATACTTCGCCGGTGCGCTCGGCGCGCTATCGCCCGCTCTATCGCCAGTTCTTCTGGCTGTTCGTCGCCACCGCGATCGGTCTCGGATATCTCGGCTCGCGGCCGCCCGAAGGCGTCTATGTCGTCATCTCGCGCATCCTGACCGTTTATTACTTCGCCTTCTTCCTGATCATCCTGCCGCTGCTTGGCATCTTCGAGAAGACCAGGCCGCTGCCGAATTCGATCGCCGATTCGGTCTTGGGCAAGGCGTGAGCGGAGGACCGTCAATGAAGGCGAAATCTACGATCCGCGCGGTATTCGTTTTCGGTGCGCTCGCGGCCGGAACCGCGGTCGCCGCAGCGCAGGAGGAACCGCCGACGCCACCGCGCCTGAGCTGGTCGTTCTCGGGACCGTTCGGCAAATATGATCAGGCGCAGCTGCAGCGCGGGTTCAAGGTGTACCGGGAGGTCTGCTCGACATGCCATTCGCTGAACCTGCTGGCGTTCCGCGATCTCGCCGACCCTTACGGCCCCGGCTTCAGCGAAGCACAGGCGCAGCAGATCGCCTCCGAGTACAAGATCAAGGACATCGACGACAAGGGCCAGCCGATCGAGCGCCCGGGCCGGCTCGCCGACCATTTCCCGCCGCCGTTCCCCAATGAGGCCGCCGCCAAGGCGACCTATGGCGTCGCCCCGCCCGACATGTCGACGCTCGCCAAGGCGCGCGGCTATCGTCGCGGCTTTCCGTGGTTCATTGTCGATATTTTCACGCAATACCAGGAGGAAGGCCCGGACTATATCGCCGCCTATCTCCAGGGCTACAGGGAACCGCCCAAGGGCTTCGAGCTGCCGGCGGGCGGGCATTACAACGAGTACTTTCCGGGTCACAACACCGCCATGCCGCCGCCATTGCAGGACGGGCAGGTGGCGTATGACGACGGCTCGCCGCAGACGGTCCAGCAATATGCCAAGGACATCGCCGCCTTCCTGATGTGGGCGGCCGAGCCGCACCTCGTGGCGCGCAAGCGCATAGGCTTCCAGGTGCTGATCTATCTGATCGTGCTCGCGGGCCTCCTCTATTTCACCAAGAAGCGGGTCTGGCACGCGGTCGAGGCCCCGCATGAGTCGGCGAGCGGCCAGGCGGCGACCAAGGCGGGCGCGTAACGCCGCCCGCATCTTCCGCCGGTCATGCCGGGCAGCGACGCCTCGTTCGATCACCGTCTCCGCGCACGATCCTGGGGAGGGATCCTGGAGACGGCCGCCCGAATCGCGCCATGCTCGCGCTTGCGCGCCGCGCTGCGGTGGGTAACGAGCGGCGCCGGGGACAGGTCATGACCAGATCCGTGCTCGGCATCATCGGCGGCTCGGGCATCTATGATCTGCCGGGGCTGGAGAATGCGCGCGAGGAGCGCATCGTCACGCCGTGGGGCGAGCCCTCGGGGCCGCTGCGCCTCGGCGAGATCGACGGCCTGCCGGTGGTATTCCTCTCGCGCCATGATCGCGGCCACAGGCTGTCGCCTTCGGACATCAACTATCGAGCCAATATCGATGCGCTCAAGCGCGTGGGCGTGACCGACCTCGTGTCGCTCTCCGCCTGCGGTTCGTTCAAGGAGAACCTGCCGCCGGGTACGTTCGTGCTGGTCGATCAGTTCGTTGACCGCACTTTTCGGCGCGAGAGCTCGTTCTTCGGCAAAGGGATGGTGGCGCACGTCTCGATGGCGCATCCGGTCGCGCCGCTTCTGCGCGCGCGCCTGCGCGAGGCCGCGATCGCGGAGGGAATCACCCCGCACTGGGGCGGCACCTATGTCTGCATCGAGGGACCGCAGTTCTCCACCTATGCCGAGAGTATCACCTACAAGGAGCTCGGCTATTCGGTCATCGGGATGACCAACATGCCCGAGGCGAAGCTCGCGCGCGAGGCCGAGATCTGCTACGCGACCGTCGCGATGGTCACCGATTTCGACTGCTGGCACCCCGACCACGACGCCGTCACCGTTCAGGACATCGTCAAGGTTCTGCTCGACAATGCCGAGCGGGCGAAACGCCTGGTCGCGCGCCTTGCGCGCGATTTCCCGCGCGAACATGAGCCGTGCCCGTTAGGTTCGGACCGGGCGCTCGAGACGGCGCTGATCACGGCGCCGGAAGCGAGGGATCCGGACCTCATCCGCAAGCTCGACGCGGTGGCGGGCAGGATATTGGGCAAGGATCGGCGTTGAACGTGACGGCGCAGCGCGCGCGACGCGCCATCGGCCCGGCCGGCGAATGCGCCGGTCCGGCGCCGTCCGGGATCTCCGCCGCGCTCGGCCGGGGGAGTGGCGGGGCGGCTGGCCCGCGGACACGTTGACGCCGCCCGTCATTGCAAAAAAACGACGCAGGGTGACCGGCCGTCCCGCCCGGGCAAGGATGGGGCGACGGCGGATAATCGGAGATGCGGCCGAGGCTTGGTGGCTGGAAGGCGCTCCGATCTGGCTCCGCGCTCATCAGTGAAATAAGATGATTCCACGTGCTGTGATGGCCGTGCACAGCATCCCCGCCGCACTATGCCAATCCCGAGGGATCTTCATGACTGAACCCGTGTTGGAGAACGATTTGCGAGCCACCGTCCGCTCGATCCCCGATTATCCCAAACCGGGCATCATTTTTCGCGACATCACCACGATGCTCGGCAATGCCCGCGCCTTCCGCCGCGCCGTGGACGAGCTGGTCCAGCCGTGGGCCGGGATGAAGATCGACAAGATCGCGGGAATCGAGGCGCGCGGCTTCATCCTCGGCGGCGCGGTCGCGCACCAGGTGTCCGCAGGTTTCGTGCCGATCCGCAAGAAAGGCAAATTGCCGCACAAGCGCGTGAGCGTCACCTACATGCTCGAATACGGCGAGGACGAGATCGAGATCCATGCCGACGCGCTCGTGGCGGGCGAGCGGGTGGTGTTGGTGGACGACCTGATCGCAACCGGCGGCACGGCGGAAGCCGCGGTGAAGCTGCTGCGACAACTGGGCGCGGAGGTGCTCGGGGCCTGCTTCGTCATCGATCTGCCGGATCTTGGCGGGGCAAGCAGGCTGCGTGACCTTGGCGTGCCGGTGCGCACGCTGATCTCGTTTCAAGGACATTGACGCGCAGCATCGCCCGGCCGATATCGGACGCAACGCGGCTTCTCGGCCCCCTGCGGTCGACCGTCATCCACCTGGAGGCGTGAACACCTAGAACGGATGTCGGCGTATCGAGCCGCCATTGCCAGCACGGCAGCGACTCGTCGTGGCCCGCAGCCATCGGCCCGTCATCGCTTGCCCCTTTTGCGATCCCGCCGCACCTCGCTCCATCATTGCGGGCCGCAGCGCAAGCGAGCGCGAAGCAATCCGGACTGGCCGGGCCCCAATGAACGCGCACCTCGCGCACGCGGCACGGCACGACAAGGGCTGGATCGCCTCGGCGGCCGCGTCGCCTCGCCATGACGGGCCATTCTCCGTCCATCCGCGTCGAAGTGTCGGCAAGCGGCCCCGAATAAAGCATGACCACGCCGAACTCGACGATGCCTTGCCCGTTCGCGAGGCCGCATGAAGGCAATAATGGAGCGGCGCCGGCAGCGAGCAAGATCCGCTGAGGCGTGGCCTTGCCTCGTCTCACTTTCGCCGCTGCCCCCACGGGCCGTCGCCGTCGTCGAGCCTGATCGGCGGCTCGCTCGGCAGGAACGGTTTTTCGCCGCCTGGCGCCTCGCTCGCGCCCCAGGGGCCCGAAGGCGCGCCCCGGTCGTCCCATGGACCTGGAGTCGCGGTCGCGAAGCCGGCGGCCTCTTGCGGCGCTTCGAGCGCGAGCGGTCCGGGGTCGCGGCCGCCGGCATATTTCACCAGCGCTTCGATGCGCGCCTCGATCGGCGGGTGCGTATCGAAAAGATTGGCGAAGTCCTCCCGCGGGTTGTCGATGCACATTTCCATCACCGCGGAATTCGCGTGCGCAAGCTCGCTGCGGTTCTGGATTTTCCGCAACGCCGAAATCATGGCGTCGGGATTCTTCGTCAATTCGACCGATCCCGCGTCGGCGAGAAATTCGCGTCGGCGCGACAGCGCGAAGCGTATCACTACCGACAGCACCCATGCCACCACGATCAGCACGACGGCGATGATGATCGCCGCGCCCGCGCCGCCGCGGCCCCCGCTCTCACGCCGCCTGCCGCCGAAACCGCCATAGTAGCTCGCCTGGAAGAAAAGGCGGAAGATCATTTCGCCGAAGAACGAAATGACGCCGGCGATCACCACGGCGATAACCATCATGCGCACGTCGCCGTTGCGGATATGCGTGAGCTCGTGGCCGAGCACGGCTTCGAGTTCCTGGTCGTTCAGCGCGTTCATCAATCCGCGCGTGACGGTGATCGAATACTGCTTGCGGTTCATGCCGGTGGCGAAGGCGTTGAGCGCGTCGTCCTCGGCGACGCGCAATGTCGGCATCGGAATGCCGCGCGAGATGCAAAGATTTTCCAATATATTGTAGAGGCGCGGCTCCTGCTCGCGCGTGACGGGCGCGGCGCCGGTCACCGCGTCGATCATCGCCTGGTGGAATTGATAGGCGATGACGATCCAGAGTACCGCTCCGACGGTCGCCCAAGGCAGCGCCTTGAAAAAATCATATTCGGCCGCGCGCAGCAGATAATCGAGCGGCGCGTTGACCGACAGCGCCTCGGCAATCAGGGCGCCGGCATAAACCATCAGATAGACGAGGACGAACAGTCCGATGAGCAGCGCGACCGAACGACGCTTGTTCGATTGAATATGCGTATAGAGACCGTAGGCGGCCATGATGGCTGTCCGTCATGACGAATCGCGCCGGCGCCGCCGGGCGACGCGGTGCTAGAATTTCACGCTCGGCGCCTGTTCGAGCGCGGCGCGGTTCTCGCCGAGATCGAAGAACGGCCGCGGGAGGAAACCCAGGGCACCGGCAAAGATTGCTGCCGGGAACTGCTGGATGCCGGTATTGTATTCCTGTACCGCGTTGTTGAAGAAGCGGCGGGCGGCCGCGAGCTTGTTCTCGATGTCGGCAAGATCGCTCTGCAACTGCTGGAAATTGGCGTTGGCCTTGAGGTTCGGATAGTTCTCCGAAAGCGCGAACAACTGCCGCAGGGCGCCCGTCAACGCGTTCTCGGCGGCCACTCTCTGCTCGACTCCCGGTGCCGCGATGGCGGTATTGCGCGCCTGGATCACGGCTTCGAGGGTTCCGCGCTCGTGCGCGGCATAACCTTTGACGGTCTCGACCAGGTTCGGAATGAGATCATGGCGTTGTTTGAGCTGGACGTCGATGTCGGCGAAAGCCTGGTCGCAGCGCTGTCGCAGCGCGACCAGGCCGTTGTACACCGTGATCGCCCAGATCACGATCACGACGATGATTCCGACGATGATCCAGGCGGTGGTGGACATGCGCAAGCGACTCCCGAATGGTGAAACCGGCGGTTTCCGCAAGCCTATACAATTGCAGGTTCCGCCGCCAACCGACCCTTTCGGTAAATGGGCCCTCGCGTCGCCGACCGGCCAAGAAATCCCCGCAAATCGGCGCCATGGCCTCCCGCGCCTTTCGGCGAGACGGGCGCAAAGGCCGCGCGCGGCGCGGTCCCGCAAGGGGCGATGGTCCCCCGCCGGCCGGATTGGCCACCCGATGCCGAAGGCGCCGAACCTGCCCCCGCGGGCCTGCGAGGCGGCCGCGGGACCGGCATCAAACGACTGATCATGCGAAAAAAAAGACCCCAAGCGGAGCTCGGGGTCTTTTCGCCAGACGGCCATTCGGGGGGTAAGGGGGGAGCCGCCCGACTGAAATGCGAGCGGATAACGCGACACCCGGCGCTTCGTTCCGCGGCCCGGCAAAGATTTTTCCAACCGCCCTTGCCCGCGCCGGGAAATGGAACCGCGGGGCCTTCAGCTTGCCTCCCGCAGCCTGACCGCCGCCTCGAGATCGACCGAGACGAGCTGCGAGACGCCGCGCTCGGCCATGGTGACCCCGTAGAGGCGGTTCATGCGCGCCATGGTGATCGGGTTATGGGTGATGATGATGAAGCGGGTATCGGTCGCTTTGGCCATCTCATCGAGCAGATCGCAGAAGCGCTCGACATTGTGATCGTCAAGCGCGGCTTCCGCCTCATCCAGGACACAGATCGGGGCCGGATTGGTGAGGAACACGGCAAAGATCAGCGCCAGCGCCGCGAGCGCCTGCTCGCCGCCCGAAAGAAGCGAAAGGGTCGAATGCTTCTTGCCCGGCGGCTTGGCGATGATCTCCAGCCCCGCTTCGAGCGGATCCTCGCTTTCCAGGAGCTGCAATTCGGCGGTGCCGCCGCCGAACAGCTTGGTGAACAGGCTCTGGAAATGTCTGTTCACCTGATCGAAGGATGACAATAACCGTTCGCGCGCTTCGCGGTTGAGGCTTTGAATCCCCAGGCGCAGTTTCTTGATCGCCTCGACCAGATCGTCGCGTTCGGTGGTCAGCGAGCCGTGCTGCGCCTCGACCTCGCGCAATTCTTCTTCCGCACGCAGGTTCACTGCGCCGAGGCGTTCCCGCTCGCGCCGCAGCCGATCGAGCTTTTCCTCGACCTCGGCGAGCGGCGGCAGGGCGTCGCTCGGCCCAACCTCGGCGAGCGCGGCAAGCGCGGAGGGCTCCACCTCGAGCATGTCGTGGATTTCGCGCGCCACGTCGGCGAGCCGCCGCTTGGCACCCTCGAAGCGCTCCTCGGCACGTGCGAGTTCCTCGCGCGCCGCGCTCGCGGCTTCCAGGGCGGTGCGGGCATCGCGGTCGGCCTCGGCAAGCGCGTTCTCGCCGTCCTGCAGGCGGTCGGCACAGGCGCGCCGCTCGGCTTCCGCTTTTTCGATTTCGGTGATCAGCGCGGCACGCTTTTCGGCAAAGAGCTGCGGCGCATTGACGAGCGCGGTGCGTTCGCGCTCGCTCTCGGCGATGCGCTGCTCGAGCGTCGCGATCTGGTTGCGCGCGCTGTCGAGGCGGTTCATGGCCGCGTTCCTGTCGCCTGCGAGCGCCGCCAGGCGGCGGTCGGCGGTTTCCGCTTCGCGCAGGATCGCCTGCTGTTCCGTGCGGACCTCGGTCAGCCGCGCGCGCCGCTGCGCGATGTCTTCCCGCACCTGCGCAAGCTTCTCCTCGAGTTCGGCCGCGGGGGGGAGATTCGCCAGCGCCCGTGCGGCCTCGGCCCTCGCTGCGGCCGCCTCGTCACGGCCGGCCAGGAGGCGCGTGCGCGCCTCGGCAAGCGCGGACAGCCGCGCGGCGCGTCGATTGAGGTCGCGTTCGCGCGCGCGAGTCTCCGCCTCGGCGGCGGCTGCAGCCTCGAAGGCCGCCTGCGCCGATTCCAGGACCTTGCGCTTGGCCTCGACCTCCGCGCGCGCGCGCGCCGACTCCTCCTCGATTTCGGCGAACCGCGCCCGCTGCGCCAGCCGCCGCGCGGCGCCGGTCGGGGCATGGGCGGCGGCGACGAAACCGTCCCACCGCCACAAGTCGCCGTCGCGCGAGACGAGCCGCTGGCCCGTCTTCAGCAACGCCGCCAGTTGCGCTCCCGCCTCGCGCTCGACGACGCCGATCTGCGCCAGGCGGCGGGCGAGTTGCGGCGGGGCGGAGACGAAGCGCGCGAGCGGCACCGCGCCGTCCGGCAAGGCCGGATCGGCCTCGTCGGACTTGAGCTCGCGCCAATGCATCGGCGCGGAGGTGTCCGCCGGCGCGTCGAGATCGTCGCCGAGGGCGGCACCAAGCGCCTTTTCGTAACCCTTTTCGACCGTCACCTGGTCGATCACCGGCGGCCAGAGGCTGCGGGTCTCCGGCGACAGCAGCTTGGCGAGCGTTTTTGCCTCGGTGTCGAGCCGCTGCACGCGTTTCTCGCATTCGGCGAGCGCGGCCTGCGCCGCTTCAAGCTCGCGGCGCGCGGCGCGGTGCGCCGTCTCGGCCGCGACCGCCGCGGCCTCCGCCTCGGCGAGGGCGGCCTGCGCGCGCTCGACCACCGCGTTCGGCGCGCCTCCGGCGTCCCCGTGCAGCGTCGTCAGTTCGTGCTCGATCGCGGCGATCTCGTCGGCGAGGCGGGCGAGCCGCTCGTCCTGTTCGCGCAGTGCATTCTCGAACCGCTGGCGTTGCGCGGTGCGGTCGGCAAGCGCAGCCGTCAGATCCGCGAACACCTTCTCCGCGGCATGGAGCGACGCGTCCGCCTCCGCCACCTTGGCATCGACCCCGCTGCGTCGCGCGGCTTGTTCGTGCGCGTGGCGACGAATGGTCTCCTCCTCGGCGGCAATCCGGGCCAAGGCCGTCTCCGCGTCGGCGGCGAGCGCACGCTCGCGCTCGATGTCGGCCGCGAACTGGCGACGCCGCATGTCGAGTTCGGCGAGACGATCCTTGGCGCGCTGCTCTTCGCGGTCGAGGTCCTGCCGCGCGAGGCTCAGCCGATTGAGCGCGGCGCCGGCCCGTGCCTCGGCCTCGCGCAATTCCGGCAGGCTCGCGGCGACCAGCGCCTGGCGCTTGGAGGCCTCCGCTTCGGCGGCGGTGCGCTCCGCCACCGTGCGCACGCAACCCTCCTTGGCGCGTTCCGCTTCCGACGCCTCGCGGTTCGCTTCCGTCCATCTGAGGTGATAAAGCATCGCCTCCTGCTGGCGCACCTGTGCCGAGACGACGCGATAGCGGATCGCCTGCTTGGCCTGTTTCCTGAGACTGTCCATCTGCTGGGCGAGCTGCGCGATCACGTCTTCGAGCCGCAGCAGGTTGGCTTCGGCGGCCTTGAGCCGCAGCTCGGCCTCGTGGCGCCGCGCATGCAGCCCGGAAATGCCGGCGGCCTCCTCAAGAACGCGGCGGCGCTGATCGGGCTTGGCCTGGATGATCTCGGTCACGCGGCCTTGATGCACGAGCGCCGGCGAACGGGCGCCGGTCGAGGCGTCGGCGAACAGAATCTGCACGTCGCGGGCGCGCACCTCGCGGCCGTTGATGTAATAGGTCGAGCCGCCCTCGCGTTCGATGCGGCGCACGATGTCGAGCTGTTCCTCGCCGTTGAACGCGGCCGGCGCCGAGCGGTCGGAATTGTCGATAAGGATCGCGACCTCGGCATTGTTGCGAGCCGGACGATGCGTCGATCCCGAGAAGATGACGTCGTCCATGGACGATGCGCGCATCGACTTGAAGGACGATTCGCCCATCACCCACTTGATCGCTTCGACCAGGTTCGATTTCCCGCAGCCGTTCGGACCCACGACACCGGTCAAACCCGGTTCGATCAGGAAATCGGTCGGTTCGACGAAGGATTTGAACCCGAGCAGGCGCAGCCGTGTCAGTTTCATGCGTCAGAGGTCCATGCCAGCGCCCTCGCGCCCGGCCTTGTTTCGAGTCTCGCGCGCGGCGCCCGACGAACGCGCACTGTTCCGCTCGCGTGGCATTGAACAGAGTCGCTGGCGCTTCCGGGACTTAGCCCGGAGGAACTCATCGTGCCGCATCGCACCGCAGAATGAATCGCTCGGCGCACGGGAGCAACAGGCCGGCGCGGCAGCTATGCGGTTTTCCAGACCTTTCGCCCGGCCCGCGGCGCCGCGCGGCGCAGGGGCGACCCGCCGAGCGGGGCAAAAAACCCTTATCCGCCCTTGAGATAGGGGTCAATAATCTTGGCCATTTCGTCGATGGACATGGCCCCTTCGTGAACCGTCCCGTTGATGAAAAACGTGGGCGTGGAGTGCACTTTGAACGCATCGATGGCGCGCTGGCGCACCTTCTCGATCCCGTCGAGGATCTGCTGATTCGCCAGGCAGGCCTTGAAGCTCTCTTCCGTAAATCCCGCCTGTTTGGCGATCGCCATCAAAGGCGGGATCGGTTTCTGCACCGCCCATTGGTTCTGCTGGCGGAAGAGCGTATCGACGAGCGCGAAATATTTGTTCGGATCGTCCTTGCCGGCGCACCGCGCCAGCATGAAGGCCGCGGCGGCAAGGCTGTCGAGCGGAAACTCGCGCAGGATGAAGCGCACCTTGCCGGTATCGATGTAGCGCTTCTTCAGTTCGGGGAAGGTGACCTCGTCGAAATGCGCGCAGTGCGGGCAGGTCATCGAGGCGTATTCGATGATGGTGACGGGCGCCTTGGCGTCGCCGAGGCTCATGTCCGGCAGCGCCTCCGGTTTCATCAATTCGCTGTCGGGAACCGAATCGGCACGCGCCTTTTCGAGCGGCGTCAGCGCGGAAGTTCCGAGCGCCACGGCAACGAGCGCCGCCGCGGCGCCGGTCCGGCAGAATTCGCGACGATTGATCGGCAACGTCAACTCCATGATCTCCGCGAGCCCTCGGTTCGCGGCCGCGGCAAAGCGCTAGCGCATGTCCGTCATTGTGGCAACGGCCCGCCTGTCTGCCAAGCCGGTTCGCGGGTCACTTTCGCTTGACGGCCGCGCCAAGCCGTCCGAGCGCGCGCCGCAGCGCGTCGTCATCGATCGGGATTGCGGCGGCGATCCGCTCGGCTTCGGCCGCATCGGGTGGCGGCTCTGCCGGCGGCCGCGTCCGCCGCCTCAGGGGTGCCTGTCGCAGCGCGAGTCGGCCGATGGCGGACCAGCCGAAGAATCGGTTGACCCGTTCGATGATCACCGGCGCCTGATGCTGGATGTCGAGCGCGGCCGGCCCGTCGACGCGCAGGACGAGCGTGGCCGCGTCCGCCGGGTCGTCCCGCCCCGGCGCGCCCGCGCGCAGGCGCGGCCAATTGATCTTGATCGGCTCGCTGTGAGCTGCGATCTCCACCCCGGCGATGTCGGCCCAACGTGCGATGAGCTCGCTCGAGGCAAAGCCGCGGCGACGCAGCACGTCGCCCAAGGTTGCGCCGGTCAGTTCGGCCAGAGCCCGTGGATAACTGCGCGGGGGCTTGCTCATACGGACTCTTGTGTCAAGGTCGCGTCATGACCGTAGCAGCCCGTGCCTCGCAGCGGAAGCACAGCGCGCCCGAGGCGGCCAGGCTCCTGGCCTGGTATGACCGCCATGCGCGCGTATTGCCGTGGCGCGCGCGGCGCGGCGAGCGGCCCGACCCGTACCGGGTGTGGCTCTCCGAGATCATGCTGCAGCAGACCACGGTCAAGACCGTGCTTCCCTATTATGCGCGCTTTCTCGCGCGCTGGCCCACGGTCGAGGCGCTGGCGGCCGCCAGCCGCGACGACGTGCTGCGCGCCTGGGCGGGCCTCGGTTACTATGCGCGGGCGCGCAATCTGCACGCCTGCGCGAGAGCCGTCGTCGCCATCCATGGCGGCCGGTTTCCCGACGACCCGAGAGCGCTGCGCGCGCTGCCGGGCATCGGCGAATATACGGCGGCGGCGATCGCGTCCATTGCCTTCGACCGACCCGTGGTCCCGGTCGACGGCAATGTCGAGCGCGTGGTGACGCGTCTGTTCGCGATCGAGGACGAACTGCCCGCGGCCAAGCGGCGTGTTCGCGCGCTCGCGTGCTCCTTGGCGCCGGCGCGGCGCGCCGGCGATTTCGCCCAGGCATTGATGGATCTCGGGGCGACGCTCTGCTCGCCCGCGAAACCCGCATGCAGTCTCTGTCCCTGGAGCGACGTGTGCGCGGCCCGCGCGCGCGGATTGCAGGAACGCTTGCCGCGCAAGGCGCCGCGACCGGCAGGTGCGCTGCGGCAAGGCGCGGCGTTCGTGGCCCTGCGCGCCGACGGGACGGTTTTGCTTCGCCGCCGGCCCGCCACCGGCCTGCTCGCGGCCATGACCGAGGTGCCGGGAAGCGCCTGGCGGCCGGATCTTTCGCCGACCGCGGCCTTGCGCAGCGCGCCCCGTTTTGCGCGGCCGGTGCGATGGCGGGCGCTTCCGGGTCGCGTCAAACACGTTTTCACGCATTTTCCGCTCGAGCTCGTCGTGTTCGTCGCTCACCTCCCGCGCGCCACGCGCGCGCCGCGCGGCATGCGCTGGGTCAGCCTCGATGCGGCCCGCGACGAAGCGCTGCCGAAAGTCATGCGCAAGGTGCTGATCCATGCGCTCGACGGCGACAACGGGGCACGCCCATGACCGACGAATGGTTGCCGAGCCTGCGCTATCCGGACCCGCGGGTGAAATCGCTCGATCGCCGCTTCGACAAGTATCGGCTGGCGAGCGCGAGCGTCGAGCGCCTGTTCACGGGTGGCCGCTGGAGCGAGGGACCGGTCTGGTTTGGCGACGGCCGCTATCTCCTGTGGAGCGACGTCCCCGGCGACTGCATCCGCCGCTGGGATGAGACGACCGGCAATGTCAGCGTCTTCCGCCGGCCGTCCAACAATGCCAACGGCAATACCCGCGATCGGCAGGGCAGGCTGGTGACCTGCGAGCATCTCACGCGTCGCGTGGTGCGCACCGAGTATGACGGCGCCATCACCGTCATCTGCGACCGCTTCAACGGCAAGCGACTCAATTCGCCGAACGACGTGGTCGTGAAGTCGGACGGCTCGATCTGGTTCACCGATCCGTGCTTCGGCATCCTCGGCTTCTACGAAGGCGAGCCCGCCGAAGCCGAGCTGCCGATGAACGTTTATCGTGTGGACGGAACGACCGGCGCGGTGACGGTGGTGGCAGACGGCATCAATGCGCCGAACGGTCTCGCTTTTTCTCCCGACGAGAAGCGACTCTATATCGTCGAATCGCGCAGCGTCCCGCGCCGGATCCTCGTCTACGACGTGATCGGTGATGGAACCAGACTCGCCGACGGCAGGGTGCTGATCGATGCCGGGCCCGACGGCACGCCGGATGGCTTGCGCTGCGACGTCGACGGCAATCTGTGGTGCGGCTGGGGCATGACGGCCGAGCTTGACGGCGTGCGCGTCTTCACGCCGGCGGGCGAGCCGATCGGCCACATTTCGCTACCGGAGCGGTGCGCGAACCTGTGTTTCGGTGGGCGGCATCGCAATCGGCTTTTCATGGCGGCAAGCCACTCGCTCTATGCGCTCTACGTCAACACGCAAGGGGCCGCCGGCGGTTAGGGCGAGCCGCCACTGACGACCGGACGGAAAGGCAATCGGATGAGCATCGAACGCAAGGAAGTCGGACCGCGCATGAGCCAGATCGTGGTCCACCGCGACACGGTCTATCTCGCCGGCATCGTCGCGCATGCCGCCAAGGGCCGCAGCGTCGCCGAACAGACGAAAGAGGTGCTGGCCACCATCGACCGCTATCTGGCGCAGGCCGGATCCGATAAAACCAAGCTGCTCAGCGCCAATATCTGGTTGGCCGACATGCGCGACTTTGCCGAGATGAATGCGGTGTGGGACGCCTGGGTCGCGCCCGGTCACACGCCTGCGCGCGCGACCGTCGAGGCAAAGCTTGCCGCGCCGGAGTACAAGGTTGAGATCATGGTCACGGCGGCGCGCTGACGCCTTCCTCCTCGCTTGATCCGTTCGGCGAATGAGCAGGCGTCGAAGCCTGGCGCGGCCGCGGCGTGCACGCGGCTAATCGGTCATCTCCGCCCGCACCTGCGAGCGGAACTCGTCGATCGGCCGCAATCCATTTTCCGTCTCGACGTGCCAGAACGTCCAGCCGTTGCAGGCTTCCAGGCCTTGGGCGAGGGCGCCGATGCGGTGAATCGAGCCGACGGTTCCGCCGAGCGAAACGGCCCCGTCGGCGCGCACCAGCGCCTTGTGGCGCTTTTTGGCGTCGGTCAGGATCGCGCCCGGCGTCACCAGCCCGCGCTCGACCAGCGCCGAAAACGGCACGCGCGGCGCGTCCCGGGAGGTGACGAAGGGGGCGAGCGTCGGCGCGTCGAGCACCCTTGTCTTCGCGATGCGCGCCTGCGCGGCTTTGGCGTAATCCGGATCGCGTTCGATGCCGATGAAGCGGCGCGACAGGCGCTTGCACACCGCGCCGGTGGTGCCGGTACCGCAGAATGGATCGAGCACCAGGTCGTCGAGACGGGAACTGGCCAGGATCACGCGCGCGAGCAGCGCTTCCGGCTTTTGCGTCGGGTGCAGCTTCTTGCCATCGGAGCCCTTGAGACGCTCCTCTCCCGTGCACAGCGGCAATGTCCAGTCGGACCTGACCTGGACGTCATCGTTGCCGGCCTTGAGCGCTTCGTAATTGAAGGTATAGCCCTTCGCATTCGGTTCGCGCGCAGCCCAGATCAGCGTCTCGTGTGCATTGGTAAAACGCCGCCCGCGGAAATTCGGCATCGGATTCGATTTGCGCCAGATCACGTCATTGAGGATCCAGAAACCGAGATCCTGCATGATCGCGCCGACACGGAAGATGTTGTGATAGGAGCCGATGACCCAGATGGTCGCCGTCGGCTTCATCAATTGCCGACATGCGGCGAGCCAGGCGCGCGTGAACGCATCGTAGGCGGAGAAACTCGCGAACTTGTCCCATTCGTCGTCGACGGCATCGACGCGGGAATCATCCGGTCGCTTGAGGTCGCCGCGGAGCTGCAGATTGTAGGGCGGATCGGCGAAGACGAGATCGACGCTGGCGGAGGGGAGCTTCACCATTTCGGCGATGCAGTCTCCGGTGATCACCTGATGCGGCGACTCGGAAAATCCACGGGGCGCCCGAAGGGGCGCCCCGCGACGCGATGCTACCATGACTCAGATACTCTGACTCAAGGATGACGCGGTCGGCGACGCGGGACCTACAACCGACTGAACGCATCATGATCGTGCAAAGTGAAAAATCGGTTTATGGATGCGCGGGGTTCTCCGGCCGCGCGCTGTTCCTGTCGCTTGATGGAAGGGAACGAGGCGGCGCAGATGGATCATCGATGTGCGCTTGCGGCGGCTAGGCAATTTCTGCCTATGGCCGTGCTTCGTCCGGCGACTGACCCTGCGTTGCTCCCTCGGCCTTGCGCATGTCGTCGCCGATCGCGGGTGGATTTTGCCCGGCGCTTGGATGATGATGGTGGCAGGTAACGGAACCGGGGATGACCGATGCGGTGGGACGACTTTCGCCGCAGCGACAATATCGAGGATGACCGCGACGGCGGCGGCATCGGCCTGCCCGGCGGCATCGGGATGCCGGTGGGCCCTGTTGGCATCGGCACCGTCCTCGTGCTGGGCCTCATCGGCTGGGCGTTGGGCATCGATCCGGGCATCCTGATCGGCGGCGCCGAGATTCTGCACGGCGGGCCGGCGTCCTATCAGCAGCCATACCGGCCGGCCCCGCGCACCGGGGTTCCGCGCGACCCCACCG
The DNA here is from genome assembly GCA_019689975.1 of Pseudolabrys sp. Taxonomy (GTDB): domain Bacteria; phylum Pseudomonadota; class Alphaproteobacteria; order Rhizobiales; family Xanthobacteraceae; genus Pseudolabrys. The sequence continues at coordinate 17,536 of JADGGK010000022.1, read as the reverse complement.
GCCAGTTCGTCGCGGCCGTGCTCGGCAATACGGAGGATGTCTGGACGCAGATTTTTCAGGACCTCGGTCGCGTCTACCGGCCGCCGCGGCTGCGGCTTTACGCCGGTTCCGAGCCCGGAGGGTGCGGGTTCGCCAATGCGGCCATGGGTCCATTCTACTGTCCGCGCGACCGGCGCATTTATCTCGACACGTCGTTCTTCCGCGACCTCCAGATCAGGTTCCGCGGCTGCAGCGGCAGGGCCTGCGAATTCGCGCAGGCCTATGTCATCGCGCATGAGGTGGGGCACCATGTCCAGAATCTTCTCGGGGTGCTGGCCAAGGTCGAAGCGGCCCAGCATGCGGCCGCGAGCAGGGCGGCGGCCAATCGCCTGCAGGTGCGGGTCGAACTGCAGGCCGACTGCTTCGCCGGCGTCTGGGCGCATCATTCCGATGCGCGTTGGCGGTCGATCGAGCCGGGCGACGTCGCCGCGGCCTTGCAGACCGCCGCGGCGATCGGCGACGACAGGCTGCAGCGGCGCACGCAGGGCTATGTCGTTCCCGATGCCTTCACTCACGGAACATCCGAGCAGCGCCAACGCTGGTTCAGCGTCGGCTTCCGCCAGGGTACGATCGCGGCTTGCGACACCATGTCTGCGGCCTCGCTGTGAGAGCGACCGGCGACGGCCCTGGCAGCACCCGGCCCCAAACATGCAGCCGGCTCGATGGAACACCCAATGAAAACATTCGCACGAGAGGAACATGCCCGGCATCGATGAAACCCGCCCCTTCGTGCCGCTGCGGATCGCGGTATTGACCGTTTCGGACACGCGCGAGCGCGCGGACGACAAGTCGGGCGCGCTGCTCGCGGAACGCATCCGTGCCGCCGGCCATACGCTTGCGGAGCGCGCCATCGTCAAGGACGACGTCAACGCGATCCGCCAACGCGTGAAGGACTGGATTGCCGACAAATTCATCGACGTGGTGATCACCACCGGCGGTACCGGCTTTACCGGCCGCGACGTCACCCCGGAAGCGATCGAGCCGCTGCTCGAGAAAAAGATGGACGGCTTCTCGATCATGTTCCTGCTGGTGAGCGAGAAGAAGATCGGCACCTCGGCGATCCAGACCCGGGCGACGGCGGGGGTCGCCAACGCCACCTATATTTTCTGCCTGCCGGGTTCCCCCAACGCCTGCCGGGACGCGTGGGACGAGATATTGGTGCACCAGCTCGACTATCGCTATCGGCCTTGCAATTTCGTGGAAATCTTGCCGCGCCTCGACGAGCATTTGCGGCGCCCGAAGGCGCAGACGCAATCAGGCTGAGCGAGGGATCAGAACCGGTTCCCCTGTGGGCGGGAGCATCGCGCGCGCCAACCCGGCGCCGTTTTTCGGATTTTCCGGCGCCGGAGAGAGGGTCGCGAGCCGCGTGCCCTGATGCCCCATGTCCGCGCCGGCGCGCATCGCGGTTGCCGGCGGCATACGCGCCAAAAAACTATTCAAAATCAAAATATTATCCCCTAGCCGCGGCGAACGGGCGCGGCCGCATCAAAATGTTCTTGTTATGTTCACGCGCGATGGTTAACTTTGCGCCCATGGCTCGGTCCAACGCAGCCTTGAGGAGCTCGCCGGCGTCTCCGCTGCCCCGGGCGCCGGCGGGCGGCTTCCTCGACGATGCAGGCGCGCCGCTCGACGTCGCGGTCGGGCGCGAGCGCAGACGCGGCCGTGGCGCGTCGTCAAACGCCTCGGGCCGATACGAACCGATTGCGCGCGTTGCGTTCGACGATGGCTGGAGTTCGCTCGAGGAGCTGCCGCCGTTCAAGACCACGGTCTGGGTCGACTCCACGCGCACAATCATCAACCGCAACACTTCGCCCGACATCGCCTTCGACCGTTCGATCAACCCCTATCGCGGCTGCGAGCACGGCTGCATCTATTGTTACGCGCGACCCACGCACGCCTATCTCGGCCTGTCGCCCGGCCTAGACTTCGAGTCGAAGCTGCTGGTGAAGCCCGAGGCGGCAAGCCTGCTCGAGAAGGAGCTCGCGTCGCCGGGATATGAACCGCGCGTCATCGCCATCGGCACCAATACCGATCCCTATCAGCCCATCGAACGCAAATATCAGGTGATGCGTCGCATCCTGGAAGTGCTCGACCGCGCCGGCCATCCCGTCGGCATCGTCACCAAATCGGCGCTGGTGCTGCGCGACCTCGACCTCCTCGCGCGCATGGCCGCGCGCGACCTCGTCAAAGTGGCGCTGTCGGTGACGACGCTCGACTCGGCGCTCGCGCGCAGGATGGAGCCGCGCGCGGCGACGCCGGTGCGGCGACTGGAGGCGATTCGCCGGCTGTCGGCGGCGGGTGTTCCCACCACCGTCATGGTCGCGCCGATCATCCCTTCGCTCAACGACATGGAGATCGAACGCATTCTCGAAGCGGCACGCGCGGCCGGCGCGAGGGAAGCCGGATATGTGTTGTTGCGTCTGCCGCTCGAGGTACGCGACCTGTTCCGCGAATGGCTGCGCGAGAACTATCCCGACCGCGTCGAACACGTGTTCAAGCTCGTGCGCGAGATGCGCGGCGGGAAGGACTACGATTCCCGGTGGTTCGAGCGGCAGCGCGGCCGCGGGCCTTATGCCTATCTCATCGGCCGCAGGTTCGAACTCGCCTGTCGCAAGCTCGGTCTCAACCGAATGCGGACGCATCTCAGCACCAGCCATTTTCGCGCACCCAAAGTCGACACGGCGCAATTGCATCTGTTCGATCGCTGAATCGCCCGCGCGCGATTCGCCGGTTGCGGCGGGTGCCTGCGATCACCGCGGCGGCGCCGCATTCGCTGGAACGCCGGGTTCGCCGGCGCGGCCGGGACCGATGCCGGTCGCGGCGGGACCTCCGGACGCCGCCGGAACGGGACCCGCCCGGGCCGGATTTCCGGCCGCGGCGCATCCGGCTCGTCGCCTTTCCGCCGCGCGGCGCCGTGCACAACCGTGATGATTGGCGTTGACTTGCGCGACGCGCTGAGCACAGCTCACGGTCCATGCTGGGCCGAATCCGAGCAACCCCGCGCTTGCCGCTCAAGCAACCGCCGATGCGTCCGAGTTTCCGTCGCGAGCGGCGTTGGCTCGCCGAGGGCGTCTGGCCGGTGGCCGGCTGCGACGAAGCGGGGCGGGGGCCGCTGGCCGGCCCGGTGGTGGCCGCCGCGGTGGTGCTCGATCCCGATTGCGTTCCGCGCGGCCTCAACGATTCCAAGAAGCTCGATGCCGCGGCGCGCGAGGAGCTTTACGAGGTCATTTGCGCGACCGCCCAGGTCGCGGTCGCCGTCGGCACGGTGGCGCGCATCGATCGTGACAATATTCTACGCGCCTCGCTCTGGGCGCTCGTCCGCGCGGTCAAGGCGCTGCCGGTCAAACCGCGGCTCGTTCTTGTCGACGGCAACATCAGGATCGACTGCGGCTGCGCATGCGAAGCCGTGGTCGGTGGCGATGCGCTCGTCGCCTCGATCGCCGCCGCCTCCATCGTCGCCAAGGTGACGCGCGATCGCCATATGCGGCAGCTCGGCCGCGCCTTCCCGGGTTATGGTTTCGAGCGCCACATGGGTTACGGCGTGCCGGAGCATGTCGAGGCGCTCGCCCGCCTCGGACCGACGGCGCATCATCGCCGCTCCTTCGCGCCGGTCGCCGCGAGACTCGAGGCCGCGGACGGCGGCGTCGGGGTCGCGACGGACTTGTTGCCTCTTTGACACGCTTTCTTTATTCCCTGAGCCGTCCTGCCGTCGGCGGCGGACGACAGGCCAGGATGTCGACCGGGTGCTGAGCCGGCTCCCGCTTTCGTCCGCCATTGCCGCATGTCGGCACATGATCCTTTCCTTGCAGGGGAAGGACGGACACGACGCGGACCGATGCATTACGTCTCCTTGATCGTCGAATTTCTGCGCGGGCGGCCGCTGCTGGTTTTCTGGTGCGCGGCGTTGACGCAGGCGGCGCTGTGGACGCTGACGCCCGCGCTATTCTACAGCGCGCCGCCGGGAGACGTGCCGATCCTGTTGGCGATCGGCCGCGAATTCGTTCTCGGCAGCTACCGCGGCCCGCCGCTGGCCTTTTGGCTCGGCGAGATCGCCTTTCGCCTCGGAGGGCTGTTCGGACTCTATCTGCTGGCGCAGGCGTGCATCGTCGTCACCTATTGGGCGGTATTCACGCTCGGGCGCGCCATCGTCGGCACGCGGCACGCCGTCTTGGCGGTCCTGCTCATGGTTGGCATTGCCGCCTTCACCGTCCCGAGCCCCGATTTCGGGCCCGGGGTTCTGGCGGCGCCGTTATGGGCCTTGGCGCTGATGCATTATTGGCGCGCGCTGGGAGAGGATCGGCGCGGCGCCTGGCTCCTGCTGGCGATCGATCTCGGGCTGCTGCTGCTTGCAAGCTATGCCGGCGTGATCCTCCTGCTGCTGCTCGCCGCATTCACGCCGCTCAGCCGGCGCGGCCGCGCGGCGCTGCGCTTTCCGGAACCCTGGCTGGGGCTGCTTCTGCTGGCGATCATCGTGGCGCCGCATGTCTGGTGGCTCGTTGCGGCGCGCGATCTCGTGCTCTCCGGGATCGCCGACAGCGTCGACGCGGGCAAGCTCGCGCCCGGCCTGCGGCTGTTGGCGGCGTTGGTCGGATCGCATCTCGGCCTGCTGCTGCTCATTGCGCTCGCAAGCGGCTGGCCGCGCAGGAGAGGAGAGCGCGCGCCCGAGATCGACCGCGCCCCCGTGAATCCGCTGGCGCGCAGGTTCGTCTATGCCTTCGCGCTGGTGCCGGCCGTTGCGGCGCTGGCCGTGGCCATGATGAGCCGCCACGTCGCTCCGTTCGACCGCGTCGCCCCGCTCGTCGTGCTGTCGGGGCTTGCGGCGATCCTCGCCGCCGGCGATCGCGCGCCGCTCTATCGGGAACGGGCCACCTCCTCGGCCTGGCTCGGTCTGTTATTCGCGCCGCCGGCGATGGTCGTGCTCGCGCTCGCCCTGCTGCCGTGGATCGTCGGCGTCGACCCGCGCATCGCCCAGCCGGCGGCGGCGGAAGGCGCATTCTTCGCCGATAGTTACCAGCGCCGCACCGGCCGGCCGCTCGCCTACGTCACCGGCGACCCGCGCGTCGCCCCGCTCGTGGCCCTCGGCGCGCGGGGGCGGCCGCATGTCTTTTTCGCCTGGGCACCCGAGCGAAGTCCGTGGGCGAGCGCCGAAGACGTCCGCGCCAAGGGCGGCGTCATCGTCTGGCAGATCGACGACAACGCAACCGCCCCGCCGCCGGCCCTCAAGACCCTGTTTCCCGAGATGGTGCCCGAAGTGCCCCGCTTCTTTGCGCGGCCGGTGCAGGGCAACCTGCCCCTGATCCGTATCGGCTGGGCGGTGATCAGACCGCAGGAGCCAGGCTCGGCGCCGTCGGAACGCTCGCCCGCTCAGTGATAGCTCTCGCCCTCGCGTGTCTTGCCGCGGAACAACCAATAGACGAAGACGACATAGCCGAGGATCATCGGCAGCAGGAACAGCGTGCCGAGCAGCATGAAAATCTGGCTCGCGGCCGCCGCGGCGGTGTCCCAGATGGTGAGCGAGGGCGGCACCAGATAGGGGAAGTTGGAAATCACGAGCCCCAGATAGCCGAGCAGGAACAGGGCGATCGCGGCCAGGAAAGGCGCAACCTCGCGGCCGGTTTCCAGTCCGCGCCAGAGCCCGTAGGCGACGAGCGCCGTCACCACGGGCACCGGCCAGAGGAAGAGGAAATTGGGCAGCGCGAACCAGCGTTCGGCGATGCGCGGCTCGGAAAGCGGTGTCCAGATGCTGACCGCCGCCATGAAGAAGAGCACCGCGCCGAGCAGCGCGCGGGCCTGGCGGCGCGCGCGGGCGGCAACCGCTCCTTCCGTCTTCATCACCAGCCAGCAGGCCCCGAGCAAGCCGTAGCCCGCGATCATGGCAAGCCCGCAAAGCACGGCGAAGGGGGTGGCCCAGGTCAACGCGCCCCCGGCATAAGCTCCGTCCTTCACCGGGATTCCCTGGATCAATCCGCCCAGGATGACGCCCTGGGCGAATGCGGCGAGCGCGGACCCGCCGCTGAAGGCGCCGTTGAGCCAGGTCTTGCTGCGCGAGATGGTGCGGAATTCGAAGGCGACCCCGCGGAAGACGAGCGCGAGCAGCATGACGATGACCGGAATGTAAAGCGCCGGCATGATCACCGCGTAGGCTCCCGGAAAGGCGACCCAAAGGCCTCCGCCGCCGAGCACGAGCCAGGTCTCGTTGCCGTCCCAGAACGGCGCCACCGAGCGCATCATCTGGTCGCGCTCGCGCTCGGTGTGCGCGAACGGAAACAATATGCCGATGCCGAGGTCGAAACCGTCGAGGATGACATAAAGGGCAACGGCGGTGCCGATGAGTCCGGCCCAGATCACGGGGAGATACCAGTCCATGGCGCCGTCCCTAGTCGCTCTGCGCCGCCGCGATCGGGCTCGCGCCGCCGAGCGGCGCGACGGTCTTCGTCGCCGCGTCGGCTGGCCCCTGCCCGATGAGACGATTGATGTAATAGATGCCGAAGGAGAACACGACGGCATAGGCGATCACGAAAAGCGCGAGCGTGAGCGCGACGCTGCCGCCGGCAACCGGCGAGCTCGCATCGGCGGTGCGCAATAGGCCTTGCACGATCCACGGCTGCCGGCCACTTTCGGTCGTCACCCAGCCGGCGATCACGGCGACGAAACCGATCCACCAGCAATGCGCCATGACGCGCAGATACCAGCGCGTCTCGAACAACGCGCCGCGCCACCACAAAAATGCGCCGTACAGCGCCGCCGCGATCATGAACAGGCCCGCGGCCAGCATGATGCGAAAAGCGAAGAAGACGATTGCCACCGGCGGCCGGTCGGACGGCGGCACGCTGGTCAAGCCGGGAAACAGTCCGTTCGGATCGTGTGTGAGGATGAGCGAGGCGCCGCGCGGAATCGAAATCTCCAGCGCATTCCTCTCGGCATTCTGATCGGGCCAGGCGAAGACATGAAAATCGCCCGGTTTGGAGCCGTCCCAATGGGCCTCGATCGCCGCGATCTTGATCGGCTGATGCGCGAGCGTGTTGAGGCCGTGCCGGTCGCCGATCAGCAGTTGCAACGGCGCAAGGATGGCGGTGAGCCCGATCGCCATGCGCAACATCGTGCGGGCTTCGTCGACGTGGCGGCCCGCGAGCATGAAGCGCGCCCCCACGGCCAGCACCACGAAGCCCGTCGTCAGATAGGCGGCGTTGACCATGTGAGCGAAGCGGTAAGGGAAGCTCGGATTGAAGATCACCGCCAGCCAGTCGGTGGGATAGGCAACGCCGTCCCTGAGCGCATAGCCGGCCGGCGTCTGCATCCAGCTATTGGCCGACAGGATCCAGAACGCCGACATCGTTGTGCCCAGCGCGACGATGGCGGCCGACAGCACGGAGAGCCAGGGCGGCACCCGACCGAAGCCGAACAGCAGCACGCCGAGGAAGGTCGCTTCAAGAAAGAAGGCCGTCAGCACCTCATAGCCGATCAGCGGCCCCACCACGTTGCCCACTGCCGCGGAAAAACGGCTCCAATTGGTCCCGAACTCGTAGGACATGACGATGCCCGAGACCACGCCCATGGCAAAAGAGACCGCAAAGATCCTGGTCCAGAACCGCATCAGCCGGCGATAGCGTTCGTCGCCCGTGCGCAGCCACAGGACGCCGAGCGTGGCGATGTAGGCCGACAGACCGATGGTGAAGGTGGGAAAAATGATGTGAAAGGTGATGGTGAAGGCGAATTGCAGGCGCGAGAGAAGCAAGGAATCGACGTCCATCATCGCCTCCCCTAGCGCTCGGCGTCCCCGCAATCCGGCACGGCGCGGCCACAGCCGCCCGGCCCGCCCGTGACGGCAGGCCGATCGCCTGCGGCCGCGTTGCGCCGCCCATGGCGATGCCGCACGGTCGCCGGGCGATTTTCTCCTGCGACCGCACGGTTCCCGCGGTCGCGCGAAAGCGATAGCGCGGGCCGCCCCTTCATCCGTCGAGAGCCTTCTTGATCGCCAGGAAATCCCTCCAGGCCAAGCGTTTCTGCAGCGGGCTGCGGAGAAGAAACGCGGGATGGAAGGTTGCCATCGCGCGGATCTCGCGTTTGCCCGTGTGATAGGAGAACCATCGTCCGCGCGCCTTGGAAATCGGATCGTTGATCTCGAGCAGCGTCTGCATCGACGGCTTGCCGAGGCAGACCAGGATCTCAGGGTCGCAGAGCTCGATCTGCCGGCGGATGAACGGCAGGCAGATCGCGGTTTCGTGCGGACTGGGTTCGCGGTTGCCGGGCGGTCGCCACGGTACCACATTGGCGATATAGACGGAACTGCGATCGAGCCCGATCGCGGCAAGCATCCGGTCGAGCAGCTTGCCGGAGCGGCCGACGAAGGGACGGCCTTCGATGTCCTCGTCGCGTCCCGGCGCCTCGCCGACCAGCATCAGCCGCGCGGACGGATTGCCGTCGGCGAACACGAGCTGGGTGGCCGTCGCCTTCAACCCGCAGCCCTCGAAGCGGTCCAGAATCGCGCGCAGTTCATCGAGCGTCGCCGCGCTTTTGGCCGCCTCGCGCGCCGCCATCACCGCTTCCTCCGGGGCGGGCAGCGCATTGGCCTGTCGCGCCCCCGGCGCGGCCCGCGCAAGGTCGACGCTGGAACCCGGCGCGGCCATCGCGCGCGGCGGGTCTTTCCCTGCCGGCAAGGCCATCGTCGCGGCGGCGAACCGCATCACCGGGGTTTCGCCCACAAGCGTCTCCACCCCGCTGTCCAGGTAGAAGTCCAGCAGCTCGCGCGCTTTTCGCGGATCGAAGGACGTCATTTCTTCATTCTACCACCATTACCGTAGGATTGCCGCCGTGTTGCAAAAATGAGGAATGGCGGATAGGGAGCCTGTCATGAGCGAGCTGCCGGCACGCGAAGCGATGGATTTCGACGTGGTGATCGTCGGCGCCGGTCCCGCCGGTCTCGCCGCCGCCATTCGCCTCAAGCAGATCGATTCTTCGATTGCCGTGGTGGTGGTCGAAAAAGGATCGGAGGTCGGGGCCCATATTCTTTCCGGGGCCGTGATCGATCCGGTGGCGCTCGACCGCCTCTTGCCCGGCTGGCGCGACGAGGACACGCCGATCAAGACGCCGGTCACCGATGACCGTTTCTACTGGCTGAGCGCACGCGGCGGCATCCGCCTGCCGAATTTCATCATGCCGCCGCTGATGAACAACCGCGGCAATTATATCGTCTCGCTTGGCAATGTCTGCCGCTGGCTCGCGGGCAAAGCAGAGGCCCTCGGCGTGGAGATCTATCCCGGATTTGCGGCGGCGGAAGTCCTGTATGACGCGAACGGCGCGGTGACGGGTATCGCGACCGGCGACATGGGCGTCGGCAAGAACGGCAAGCCCAAGGAGTCATTCACCCGCGGCATGGAATTGCGCGCCAAATACACTTTTTTTGCCGAAGGCGCGCGCGGCAATCTTGGCAAGGAGCTCATCGCCCGCTTTGCGCTCGGCGATGGTCGCGAGCCGCAAAAATTCGGCATCGGCTTGAAGGAGCTCTGGCAGGTCGCGCCCGAAAGGCATCGCCGGGGTCTGGTGCAGCATTCCTTTGGCTGGCCGCTCGACAACCGCACCGGCGGCGGCTCGTTCCTTTATCATCTCGACCCCGACCTCGTCTCGGTCGGATTCGTCGTGCACCTCAATTACTCCAACCCCTATCTCTCGCCCTATGAGGAATTCCAACGGTTCAAGACGCATCCGCTGGTGCGCGACACATTCGCCGGCGGCAAACGGCTTGCCTATGGCGCTCGCGCCCTGACGGAAGGAGGCTGGCAGTCGGTGCCCAAGCTCGCCTTCCCCGGCGGCGTGCTGATCGGCTGCGATGCCGGTTTCATGAATGTCCCGCGCATCAAGGGCAGTCACAACGCGATGCTTTCGGGCATCATGGCGGCGGAATCGGCGGCCGCCGCTCTCGGCGCTGGACGCAGCCGCGACGAACTCGCCGACTACGATTCGGCCTGGCGCAATTCGGCGATCGGCAGGGATCTGTGGAAGGTGCGCAACGCGAAACCGCTGTGGTCGCGATTCGGCACCGTCCTCGGCATCGGTCTCGGCGGCATCGATATGTGGTGCAACACGCTCGGCTTCTCGCCCTTCGGCACGTTGAAGCACGGAACGCCTGATCATGCCGCGCTCAAGCCGGCCCGCGAATGCAGGCCGATCGCCTATCCGAAGCCGGACGGCCGGCTTGTCTTCGACCGGCTCTCCTCGGTCTTCCTCTCCAACACCAACCACGAGGAAGATCAGCCGGTGCACTTGCGTGTAACGGACCTCGCCTTGCAGCGATCCTCTGAATACGAGGTGTTCGCGGGCCCTTCAGCGCGATACTGCCCCGCGGGCGTGTACGAATGGATCGAGCAAGCCGGCGTCCCGACATATGTCATCAATGCCCAGAACTGCGTCCATTGCAAAACCTGCGACATCAAGGATCCGAATCAGAACATCACCTGGGTGCCGCCCGAGGGCGGCGGCGGGCCCAACTACGCCAATATGTGACGGCGGCGCCGAGTTCCGGCCACGATGCTGCCTTGATCGCGGCCTTGAAGCGATCCCGCGCTCCGGCATGGATCCGGCATGGAGCGGTGTTGCGCAGGTGGCGCAAAAAGTTCATTCTCGGCGCAAATCAAAGGCGGCGACCGCGCGGACAGTCGCCCGAGTGGAGCATCATCAGTGAATTTTTCTAGCTTTGGCCGATTCGCCGTCGGCGGTGCCGCGGCCGCGCTGCTTGCGCTCTCTCCCCTCGAGCTTGCGGCTCAGGCGCCTTCGCCGCGGGATCTCACCGGCATCACGGTGTCCGGCAGCTACCTTGCCGCGCGCCACGCGGAACGCCTGCGCGACGCCGCGGCGGCGGCGGCCTATTATCGCGCCGCGGCGAGGCTTGATCCGAAGAATGACCAGCTGGTCGATCGCGCCTTCCTCTCGCTGGTGCTGGACGGCGATATCGCCGAAGCCGTGAAATATGCCGAGCGCGTCGTCAAGGCGGACAAGAACGATCGTTTCGGCCGCCTGGTTTTGGGCGTGCACGGACTGAAGGAGAAGCGCTACGGCGTGGCGCGACGCAATCTCGCTGCCTCGGTGCGCGGGCCGATCACCGATCTGACCGCCACGCTGCTCAGCGCCTGGGCGAGCTACGGCGCCGGCGACGGCAAGGGTGCGGTGGCCGAGATCGATCGGCTCACGGGTCCCGACTGGTACGCGATCTTCAAGGACCTGCATGCCGGCCTGATCCTCGACCTTGCGGGCAACAGGAAAGAGGCCGGCAAGCGTCTCGAGCAGGCTTACAAGCTCGACGACAGCGCGCTGCGCGTCGTGGAAGCCTATGCCAGTTGGCTATCGCGCAATCATTCGCCGCAGGACGCATTAGCCATATACGAGGCCTTCAACAAGAAGCTTCCGAACCACCCGCTGGTGACCGAGGCCATCGATCGGCTCAAGAAGGGCGAGCGGTTGCCGCCGCCGGTCGGCAGCGCGCAGGCCGGGGCGGCGGAAGCGCTATATGGGCTCGGCGCGTCGCTCGGGCGTCGCGGCGGGGAGGATCTGGGCCTCGTCTATCTGCAGCTTGCGCTCTATCTCGCTCCCAACCAGCCGCTGGCGCTGATCGCGCTGGGCGACCTCTACGAGTCGCTGAAAAAACCGGATCTCGCGATCAAAGCCTATGAACGCGTGAGCGAGCATTCGCCGCTGCGCCGCAATGCGCTGATCCAGATGGCGATGGATCTCGACGCGCTCAACCGCTCGGAGGAGGCGCAGAAGCACCTCGAGACGCTCATCAGGCAGCGTCCCGATGACGTCGAGGCCATCATGGCGCTCGGCAACGTGCTGCGCGCGCACAAGAAGTTCTCCGAATGCGCCGATGTCTATTCCAAGGCAATCGCCACCATCGCGCAGCCGGAAAAGGCCAATTGGCTCATGTTCTATTTTCGCGGTATCTGCTACGAGCGCTCCAAGCAGTGGCCGAAAGCCGAGGCGGATCTCAAGGAAGCGCTGAAACTGTTCCCCGACGAGCCGCACGTCCTCAACTATCTCGGCTATTCCTGGATCGACCAGGGCGTCAACCTCGACGAAGGCATGGCGATGATCAAGCGGGCGGTCCAGCAGAAGCCGGACGACGGCTATATCGTCGATTCGCTCGGCTGGGCCTATTACCGGCTGGGCAACTACGAGGAGGCGGTCAAGCAGCTCGAACGTGCGATCGAGCTCAAGCCGGAAGATCCCACCATCAACGACCATCTCGGCGATGCCTATTGGCGGGTCGGTCGAACGCTGGAGGCCCGATTCCAGTGGGCGCACGCGCGTGATCTCAAGCCCGATCCCGAGGAGTTGCCCAAGATCGAGGCCAAGCTGAAGAATGGATTGCCGGACGAGACTTCGTCGCAGGCCAAGGCCAAGCCCGAGAAAAAGGGCGGTGACGGGGGCTGAGGCCGGCTCATTGACCATCCTCGCCGAAAAAGCCTGGGCCAAGATCAACCTGACCTTGCGCGTGGTTTGCCGCCGTGCGGACGGTTATCACGAGCTGGAAAGCCTCGTGGCCTTTGCCAGCATCGCCGACGATCTCGACCTCGTGCCGGACGAGCCCGAGGTGCTCGAGGTGACGGGTCCATTCGCGCAGGCCTGCGGCGCGACGCGCGGCAATTTGGTGATCAAGGCCGCCGCCGCGCTGCGCGAGCGTATCGGGCCTCTCAAGACCGGACGCTTCCGTCTCGCCAAGCGCATTCCCGTGGCCGCAGGTCTCGGCGGAGGGTCCGCCGATGCGGGAGCAGCGCTGCGATTGCTCGCGCGGGCGAACGGGCTGAAGCTCGACGATCCACGCCTGGCTTCCGCCGCGCTTGCCGTCGGCGCCGACGTGCCGGTCTGCCTTGCGGCGAAATCGCGCATCATCCGCGGCATCGGCGATATTCTGTCCGAGCCGCTCGCGCTGCCGCGGCTCGCCGCCGTGTTGGTCAATCCCGGCGTGCCGTTGCCGACGCGCGAGGTCTTCATCCGCTTCGCGGGCAAAGGCGGCGCGAAACGCATGCAGCAGGTGCCGTGCGGGGAGGACGCCTTCATAGGCTTCCTGCTCGAGCATGACAACGACCTGACACCGGCGGCGGTAAGCTGCGTGCCGGCGGTCGGCGACGTGCTGAGGACACTGCGCGCCTTGCCGGGGGTGCGCTTGGCCCGCATGACGGGTTCCGGTCCCACCTGCTTCGCGCTGTTCGGCTCGCGAGAGCAAGCCGCGGAGGCGGCGCGTCGCCTGAAGCGCGAGCAGCGGGATTGGTGGGTATGCGCGGCGACGGTCGCATAGGGAACGGGTGTCGCGATGAAGAGGGTCCGTTGCCCGCTGCCCGATTTGCCGTTAAGGCGCGGTCGTTCGGGTTTGCTCGCCATGCTTGTCCGCGCGGCGCATGATCTCCTTCGCGAGCCGGTCGCCGCCCGTGGCGATCATGCGTTCGTCGGCAATACCGCAGGGAGAGTGCGATGAAACAGCGATGGCTGGCGGTTGCCTGTGCGGGGCTTGTCCTGCTCGCCGCGTCCGATCCCGTGTCGGCAAAGCTGCGGCACAAGGGAGGGCCGCGCTGCGTCGACCGACCGGCGGAGTTTTCCCTCTCGGGCATCTTCACGAATCCGGCCCCGCGGCCAAACGGATGTGCGCCGCCGGTCTATGAATATGGCCGCTATGTCGGGCAGGACCCCGACCCCTACATCAGGTTGCAGCTCAGGCGTGATCCCGCGACCGGTTACGCCACGGAATTTGCGCGCTGAAGCCGGTCCGATCGGATTCCGGCCGGCCTCGTCGTGGCGAGGAGCCCCACAAGCGGCGACCCCGTAATCCGGTCCCTGGCGTGCCGCGGGCGCACCGCGCGGTCATCGTCGCGGCGCCGATTCCGGATCGCTTCGCCCGCGCCGCGCTCGGGCTCGCCATGACGGGAAGGGGCGCGCGGTGCGTGCAGTGCGCCCGCAATGAGGGACCAATATCGGCAAGGCCCGCGCTAGAACGCGCGGGCGATGCAGAAATCGACGGTCTCCTCGAGCGCGGTCTTCATCGTGGAGGGCGGCACCAAGGCCAGCGCGTCATTGGCAATGGCGCCGTAATGGCGCGCGCGGCGGACGGTATCCTCGATGGCGTGGTGCTTGGCCATCAGTCGGATGGCCGTTTCGAGGTCGCCGTCGCGGATATCGCCTGCCGCCAGGGTCCGATTCCAAAAGGCGCGTTCGCTCTCGGAGCCGCGGCGGAACGAAAGCACCACGGGCAGCGTGATCTTTCCCTCGCGGAAATCGTCCCCCACGTTCTTGCCGAGCTTGGCCGACTTGCCGCCGTAATCGAGCGCGTCGTCGATCAACTGAAAGGCGATGCCGAGATTGAGGCCGAAGGACCGGCATGCCGAAAGCTCCGCCTTGGGCCTGCCCGCGAGTGCGGGGCCGACCTCGCAAGCGGCGGCGAAAAGCTCCGCCGTCTTGGCGCGGATCACCGCCATATATTCGTCTTCGTTGGTAGCGGTGTTCTTGGCGGCATTGAGCTGCATGACTTCGCCTTCGGCAATCACCGCCGCGGCGGAGGAAAGGATTTCGAGCGCATGCAGGTTTCCCACCTCGACCATCATCTTGAATGCCTGGCCGAGCAAGAAATCGCCGACGAGGACGCTTGCCTCATTGCCCCATAGCTTGCGCGCGGCAAGCTTGCCACGCCGCATATCGCTCTCGTCGACGACGTCGTCATGAAGAAGCGTCGCCGTGTGCATGAATTCTACGGCAGCGGCGAGCTTGATGTGACCGTCCCCGGAATAGCCGGCGAGCGCGGCCATCGCCAGCGTCAGCATCGGCCGCAGCCGCTTGCCGCCGGACGAAATTAGGTGGTTCGCCACCTCCGGGATCATCGCCACCTGCGATCCGGTGCGCGCGACGATGGTGGCGTTAACGCGCTCCATGTCCGCTGCGACCAGTTCGCTCAACCGATCGAGCGAGGCGGGGCGTGGACTTTCGAAGGGAACGATGACGGCCAAGACGGACTCCGACGCGGGCTCGCGAGCATATAAACCCCCGTCAAGGGCGGCAAGGGAGTGGCCGTTTCACCCCTTGGGCGAGCATGGAACGCGGCCGCCGCAGGCAATATGCTCGACGCCTCGGCCGACCAAGGATGAACCAGGGAGCGGGGGACGGCAGCTTGCGGGAGCTCGTGCGGACGAACAATGCCGTGCTGGTCTCGGCGGTCGGAGCGTTGCTCGCTGGCGCACGAATTCGATATGTCGTGCTCGACCAGAACATGAGCGTGCTGGAGGGCTCGCTCGGCATCTTGCCGCGCCGCATATTGGTGGCAGACGAGGATGCGGCCGCGGCGCGACGCCTGCTGGTCGAAGCCGGCCTCGGTCACGAATTGCGGCCCGACGATGGATGAACCGGAAACCAGCATCGATGGCGTGCTCGGGGGTCGGCTGCGGCTGCGCCAGCCGCTGGGCGGTCATCGCGTCGGTCACGACGCGATCCTGCTCGCCGCGGCAACCGGAGCGCGCAGGGGAGAGCGCGCGCTCGAGCTTGGCGCGGGTGTCGGTGCTGCCGGACTGGCGCTCGCGGCGCGCGTTGCCGGACTGCAGGTCGTGCTGGTCGAGATCGACGGAACCCTCGCCGCGCTTGCCGCCGAGAATGCCCGGCGCAACGGTCTCGACGATCGAGTGCGGGCGGTCGCCTGTGATGCGGAAGATCTGACGGCGCTTGCATCCGCCGGCATCGCCGCCGGCAGCGCCGATCGCGTGTTGATGAACCCGCCCTTTCGCGACGCGACGCGCGCGCATCTTTCGCCCGACGCGCGCCGGCGTCTTGCCCATGCCGGCGATCCGGGACTGCTCGGGCGCTGGATTGCCGCCGCCCATGCCCTGCTAAAACCGGGCGGCGTGCTCACCGTGCTGTGGCATGCGGACGCGGAGGCGCGGCTGCTTGACGCGCTCGGCCGAGGTTTCGGCGCGGTCGCGCTGCTGCGGATTCATCCGCGGCCTGGCAGGCGGGCAATCCGTGTGCTGGCGCGCGCGGTGAAGGGCGGGGATCGCTCCCGCGCCGATCACGCCCCGCTCGTGCTCAACGATGCGGATGGTCGCCCCTCCGCGGCCGCGGAAGCCGTACTGCGCGGCGGCGGCACGCTCAGCCTCGCATGCCCCTAAGAGGCCGGCGGGCCGTCGTCCGCCGCTCGGACAGTGATCATGCGCGGCGACGGCATCCGGCCGACAAGGCCATCCGATGCCGGCCCGGCGCGGTTCAGGATCTGCGGCGGAGGAGGACAAAAGCGCGCCACTGGCGCCTAATCGACAGGCGCTGCATGGTTCGGGCCCGTTCGCCCCCGATATGCGAGAGCGCGATCACCGTGGCGACGAACATGAAGAGAAGCGCAAGCTTTGGATCCATAGCGAGCCTCGTCACCGCCGCGTTGCAGCCCGCGGCTCCCCAACCCGCTGCAAGAACCATTCCAAGGTTAAAATTTTGGCAACAGGCGGGCGACGTACACAGGAACAGGCTTTGACTCCGATATCGGCAGTCGCGTAATGGCGGAAACGGCGAGCCAATCCATGGCCGACATCGCAAAGCCCATCGTCGCCTTGCTGGAACCTCTGCTGCCGCCGCGGTTGCGTGCCGGTGTTCCGTTGGTGCCGGTGGTGCGCCTTGCGGGGGTGATCGGCCTTGCAACCCCGCTGCGTCCGGGATTGACGCTGTCCTCGGTCGCGCGTTCGCTGGAACGCGCCTTCTCCATGCGCAACGCACGGGCGGTGGCATTGGCGATCAATTCGCCCGGCGGCTCGCCCTCCCAGTCGCATCTGATTTTCCGCCGCATCCGACAGCTCGCGGAGGAGAAGAAGATCCCGGTCATCGCCTTCGTCGAGGATGTGGGGGCCTCCGGCGGCTATATGCTTGCCTGCGCGGCCGATGAAATCGTTTGCGATCAGTATTCCCTGGTGGGTTCGATCGGCGTGGTCGGCGGCTCCTTCGGTTTTCCCAAGCTGATGGAGAAACTCGGCATCGAGCGCCGTGTCTATACGGCGGGCGAGCGCAAGGTGATGCTCGATCCCTTCCAGCCGGAGAAGCCGGAAGACGTGGAGCGCCTGAAAGCCATCCAGAAGAATATCCACGCGCATTTCATCGCGCTGGTGAAGGAACGACGAGCCGGCCGCCTCAAGGGCGAGGACGCGGTGTTGTTCTCGGGAGAATTTTGGACTGCGGAGACGGCGGTTAGCCTCGGCCTTGCCGATCGCATCGGCGATTTGCGGGGAGTTCTGCGCGAGCGATTCGGCGACAAGGTGCGCATGCCGCTGGTGTCGATCGAGCGCGGTTTCTTCGGTCGCAGGGTTCCCGGCGTCGAACTGGGCGAAGGCGGCCTGCGCCGGACCGCGCTCGCCGAGGACTTGATTTCGGCGCTGGAAGCGCGCGCATTGTGGGCGCGTTTCGGACTTTAAGAGCCGGCGCGGCCTCCTGCGCGCCTCATTTCACCGGCTTGTTGCCGAACAGCTTGGCGACGGCCGCGACCTGCGCGCGC
>JADGGK010000197.1 GCA_019689975.1 Pseudolabrys sp. | reverse complement strand
ATGAATTCCGGCATGTAATCGACTTCCTCCACCGACACCATGTGCAGCTCCGCCTTGTTATCCTGCGCAATCGCCAAGGCCAGCGACAAGGCGCGGAACGCATGCTCGGAACCGTCATTGGCGTGCAGGATCGTGCCGAACACCGACTGTCCTCCCGCGATGATCATCATGTCCGTCCAAAAACCTTGCCCGGTTCACTCCGCCGCATTTCGCAGCGGCGTCACCGCTTCGGGCCGCGGTGTCGCGACATCCCTCGATTCGGATTCCGGCAGCAGGTGACGGGGCAGGAAGAAGGCATTGGCGATGAGCGTCGGCAAGACGGCGCTGCCGATGACACCGGCGACGAGGATCGAATATTGCGACTGGTCGATGATTCCATGCGAAAGACCGTAGAGCGACGAGATCGTCCCGAAGGTCAATCCGGTCGACATCAGCAGCGTCGTATACATGGACTCCGGATTGGGCGTCTTGAACGCGCGCGTGATCGGATAGACGCCGACAAACTTCGATGCCATCTTCGTCAGAAGCATGAAGACGAACGCGAAAGGTGCCGCTACCAAGGCCGGAATCGATACGAACGATCCGGCGCGGATGAAGTAGAACGGCGTGAGCAGGCCCAAGGTTAGCGTGCGCAGGCGCCGAACGAGTGCATGGTCTTTGCCCACCGTGCCGGCAAGCACCATGCCGATGATATAGGCGGGAAGGACCGCTTCGCTGTCGGCCCAGCCGGCAAGCGCGCCGAGGGCAAGCAGGCAGAGCAGCAGGAACTTCGTTTCCAGCTCCGAGGGTCGGTCGCCGTAGCGGCGGAAGAAGCGCGGCGTGAGCCAGGGCAGGATGGCGAAGACGACCACGGCCACGGCGGCGAAAATCAAGGTCTTCACCGTGAAAGGCGCAAAAATAAAGCCGAGCGCGAGAACCGTCCCGAGATCGTTGACGAAGCAGGCGGCAAGAACCGTCTTGCCGTATTCGGTCCTGTTGAGCCCGAACTCGATCATGACGGCGTAGACGACCGCCACCGAGGTCGTCGACAAGGCCACGCCGCCGAGCCAGCTCGGCATGACGTCCCAGCCGAGCACATAGTAGGCGCCCGCGGCGCAACCCAGGAACGGGAAGAAGAAGCCGGCGAGCCCGATCACTGTCGCCTCCTTCCATTTCCGCTTGAAAACGTCCGGATCGAGCTCGGCGCCGGCGAGGAAGGTCAGGACAATCGCGCCGAGGCCGGCGAGAAACTTGACCCAGGGCTCGTCGGTTCCCAGGACCGCGGACCCCACCGCCGTGCCGAGAAGGAGTTGCGCCATCGTGCCGACCACGATTTCCGACAACGCGGTCGAAACACGAAACCAGGCGGAGAGCAGGCTTGCGATCAGGGCTAGCCCGAACCAGAGCGCTGCAAGAGCCCAAACACCGGTCATCCCACTGCCTCCTGCTGCACTTTCATGCAGCCCGAACCGTTCCTTGCGTCATCCAACACGTCGCGTCGCGTGCCACGACGTGTCGGCGCGAACTATTTCTTGGAGGAGCGGGAGCAAGGAAAACACCACTCCTACCGGCGTCACGCGTCCAAGACGCCACGCGCCATGTAGGAGTCATCAGCCTTTTCGGCGGTTGCGGCGAACCCCATCGCCGTC
>JADGGK010000082.1 GCA_019689975.1 Pseudolabrys sp. | reverse complement strand
CTAGATACCGTTGCGGCGCAGGTGCCGGTCGTGTTTGCATGGGAGCGAAGCGGCCGGCGAAAATGCCGGCTTTGACCACCCATGGGCAGAAGATTGGGTTTGATCGGTCGAAGCAAGTCGTCCGGGTTGCGCGCCCGGGCGCTCGGCATGGCGTTGGCATGCACCTGCGCCCCGGCCTTTGCGCAGGATTCCACGTCTCCTTCCGAGCGCCCCGGCTTCATCGCAGCCGTCAGCCAATGGTTCTCCGAGCAGGCAGGCAATATCGCGTCGACCTTCAAGGACGCCGGCAGAGCCGTGGAAAACTTCGGCACCAAGGCGGAGGATACCGCGCGGACCACGGTCGAAGGCGCAAAGGGCGCCGCCGACGCGGTCGTGCGCCTGCCGCGTGCGCGCATCGTGTCGGGACACCAGAAATGTCAAGTCGCGCCCAACGGGGCACCCGATTGCCTTGCGGCCGCGACCGCGATTTGCGCCGCCAAGGGCTTCGGTTCCGGAACCAGTCTCGACATGACGACCGCGGAGGTCTGTCCGCCGGCCGTCTATCTGGCCGGCCGTACCAGCGGCCCCGGCTGCACGACGGAAACGTTCGTTTCCCGCGCGCTCTGCCAGTGAATCTGGTCACCGACGCGCTTGTCACGGCGCCTGCGCCATGTTTGCCTTGCGCAAAAAACCGTCGAGGAGGATTGCGTGAATTTGCACGCCAAATTGCTTGAACGCGAAGCCGCGGAAAAGCCAGTGACGGTGGCTCTCATTGGCGCCGGCAAGTTCGGCACGATGTTCGCAGCGCAGGTGCGTCTGACAAGGGGCATGCACCTCGTGGGGATAGCCGATCTCAACGTTGCTCGGGCACGTCGCGGGTTGCAAATGGCAGGCTGGCCCGGCGATGCCTTTGGCGCTCTTTCGCTCGATGAGGCGCATTCGCAACGCACGACATTCGTGACCGACGACACAGAGGCGCTGCTCCGTGATCCTCGGGTCGAGGTAGTGGTGGAAGCGACGGGTATTCCCGATGTCGGCATCCATCACTGCCTTCTGGCAATCGCCAACGGCAAGCACATTGTCATGGTCAATGTCGAAGCCGATGCGCTCGTCGGGCCTCTGTTGGCGCACAAGGCGAAGGCCGCCGGCGTCGTCTATTCGCTTGCTTGGGGTGATCAACCGGCGATTATTTGCGAGCACGTCGATTGGGCGCGTGCGGCCGGTTTTAAGGTGGTATGTGCCGGCAAGGGCACGCGTTACGAACCGCATTATCACGCCTCCAATCCCGACACGGTATGGGGGATTCTCGACCGATATCTCAGCATCGCGGATCGCGCGTCGATCAATCCGAAGATGTTCAATTCATTCATCGACGGTACCAAATCGGCCGTCGAGATGACTGCGGTCTGCAATGCCACCGGCCTGGTGCCGCAGACGTGCGGCCTCGGGTTCCCGGCGGCGACGCGGTTCGAACTTGCCGATATCTGCAAGCCGGCGAGTGCCGGCGGTATGCTGGAGAAGGAGGGCGTCACGGAAGTCGTCACGTCAGTCTACCGCGACGGTCGCGATGTGCCGCATCATCTCGCGCTCGGCACTTATGTCGTCGTCGAAGGCGAGACCGACTACGCGCGTCGCTGTTTCAAGGAATATGCCATGCTGCCGGATGAAAGCGGTCGCTACGCTGCGCTGTATCGACCGATACACATGATCGGGCTCGAACTAGGAATCTCGATCGCGAGCTGCGCATTACGCCGCGAACCGACGGGCGCGCCGAGCGGCTTCCGTTCGGATGTGGTGGCGATCGCAAAACGCGCGCTGAAGGCCGGCGAGCGGCTCGATGGTGAAGGTGGTTTCTGCGTTTGGGGGCGGCAGGCGCCGGCAGAGCTTTCGTTGAGAAACGAATTGCTTCCGATGGGTCTTGCCAATGATGTCAAGCTCAAGCGCGACATCAGCGAGGGTGAACCGCTTCGATGGTCGGACGTCGATATTGATCCCAGCAATTCGGCGGTGAGGACGCGTCGGGAGATGGAGGCGACATTTGGTCCGCGGATGGCGCGATTTGCGCCTGCGGCCGTGACCTAGCATGGAAAATCGGCCAAAGCCCCGAAACCGCCGCAACATGAACCGAGGTCGTTGGCTTTACGCGTCCTTCCCCCGGTTTCCTGTCACGACAAGGCGCAGGCAAGGCATGTAACGGGTTGTCGACAACCGACGAATTCGGCTTGAGGCGGCATCTCGGCGCGGATGTGTTGCGATCGCATTGCGCGGGAGGCGTCATGGCGGAGGGCCCCGAGAGGGGCAACGACGCAATCGAGGCGTGAGCCTTCAATTCTGGACCGCTTCGCCCCCGCTTAACTCGGGCCCGCAATGACGTGCCACTTTCATCGAAATTCACGTTAAAAAAATCCAACGGATTCGCATCCGGCTCCGGCCTTGAAGCTGTGCTTATGCCGGCGATGCGCCGCGTCGACCACGTGAATGGTACCGTCGCCCTGACAGCCGACAAAGATGGCATCATCGCGAAAGGCGAAATCCATCGGCTGGTGCCCGACGCGGATCGCGGTCTGCCGGCCGGAGGACACATGAATGAGGCTCAAGGTATCGCTGTTGAGACTCGAAACGACGAGCAGTTCCCCGTCAGGCGAATAGCGGGCGATCTGCGCGGGTTTCGGTACGCCTTCGAGCGGCAGGGTGCGCAGGCTGCCGGTGGCAAGCGGATCGGTCAAGAACACGACCGGGCTTTCGTCGCTCACCGCCGCGACCGTCCGATCGTCGGGGGAGACGGCGATACCTGCCAACGCCTGCGGCGTTTGGATCTTGTCGACGAGTTTCCGACGTGGCACGTCGATCACGGAAATGGTGGCGTCTTCTTCGTTTTCAACGTAGATGCGTTGACCATCGCTTGAGATTGCAAGCCGATGACCATTGGTTGATCCGCTATCAATTGCGTCGATCATAGCGTTTGCCTGCGGATCGATGACCGCAATTTTTGCACTGTTTTCGCAAGTGACGTAAATCAGCCCGTCGGAACAAAGGCGCAGCGTGTGCGGCGCGACATAGGGCGACAGGTCGATCGGGCAGACGAGTTTGCGTTCAAGAAGATCAACTACCCAGACGACGTGACCCGGATTTGGATTGCGACCGTGGATGCCGTCGCCGAAAATCGGCACATAGGCTCGCCCGGCCTCCGGTATGACCAGCAGTTCGTGAACCGTGCGCTGGAAGCCGCCGATGGCGATTTCCGTTTGGTAGGTATGCGGATTGATGAAGAGGATCTGGCAGCCGATCTTGTCGACCGCAATCATTCCGTGAACAGCGCTCATTTTTTCCGTCCGCCTCGGATCTTGCGACCGGCGCTTGACGCCCGCGACCGTGGCCTAGCCTCGTTCCTGCGTGCACGGGGTGCCCGGCCCTCTGCCTTATCCAGCCTCGCATTCCAATATTCCCAGGCGCGCATGACCGGTCCAGGTGCCAGATTGTGGTCGCCTGCGAGTCGCGTCTCCTCCTTGGTGAGCGGCGCTACCATCCCGAGCAGGTGGGCTTGGATCTGCAATGCAGCGTTGCGCACGGTGTAGATCGCACGGAACGCGACTTCTTCCAGCGTGCGCCCCGCGACCGTTGCGCCGTGGCGACGCATCAGCACTGTCCAATGGGAACCAAGTGCGCGCGCGAGCGAGGCGCCTTCGGCCGGTTTCGTTACCAGGAGATTGGTTTCGCCGAATTCATCGCGGCTGTCCCAGAAGGGTACCGTTTCACCCATTGTGGCACCGAGATGGTCGACCGGCTTGAGCTCCATTCCGGAAATGCAAAACGGCAAAATCGACAGCGCGTGATGGTGACATATGGCGTTCACGTCGGGTCGCGCCTTGTAGATTTCTCCGTGGATCACCCGTTCGCTGTAGAGCCTTGCGGTTGGCGGCTTGACCGGCTGTGAATCCAGATCGAATTCGAGGATATCGTCGGCTTGCACCAGCTCCGGTCCGCGCGATCGCGACAAAAGGTAACGCGTCGGGTCGGTCGGATGGCGCATCGACACATGGCCGAAGGCGTCGAGCACGCCTTCGTTGGCAATCAGACGGTTTGCGCGCGCAAGCCTTTCGCGCGCCTCGGCAAGGTTGGTCGGCACGGGTTTTATCCTTTCTATTTTGACGCGGCTCGGTTCTAGCGCAAGGCGCCGGGGGGCGACCAGCCGGCCGGCGCGAGTTCGAACGCGTCGAAGGAAAAGCCGGGAGCCACAGTGCATCCTGCGAGCGACCAATCACCCAGGCTTTTCGCCGTCTGCCAGGCGAAGGCCGGGACGCAGGCTTGCGGCCTCTGTCCTGCTAAAATATCGCCACCGAGGCAGATGCTCTCCTCGCTGTTGCCGTCGGCGATATCGAGTCTCAACGGCGCGCCGGCGTAGAAATGCCAGATTTCCGCGGCATCGATGCGATGCCAGCGCGTCCGCTCTCCGCGCCTGAGAAGAAACAGAATGGCGGTCGACGCCGCGCGTCCGTCGGTCTGACGGGAGTCGCGGAAGGTCTCGCGATAGTGGCCTCCTTCCGGGTGCGGTTTCAGGTTGAGCGCGCGAATGACCTCCTCGGCGGTGGGAAGCGGCATTGTTAGAACCTGTTCTTCCTCGCCCGGATTTCCGCGAATACGTCCGCGGCCGGTCTGCCGATCATGCCGACGCTGGCGGCGACGTCCGGGAGGTCGGCGCGCAGAAAAGGATTGGCGAGTTTTTCATCTCCGACGGTAACCGGAATCGTCGGCTCGGATTGGGCGACCTGTCGCATCGCTTGCACTTCGCGCGCGGCGAGCACCTGGTTGTCCGGCTCGATGGTCCGCGCGAATCTGATGTTCGCGAGCGTATACTCGTGACCGCAATAGATCCGCGTGTCATTGGGCAGTTGACGCAGTTTTTTCAACGAATCCCACATCATGCCGGGCGTGCCTTCGATGACACGGCCACAGCCGATCGAGAACAGCGTGTCGCCCACGAATGCGAGCTGATCATGCTGAAACCAGTATGCGACGTGACCGAGCGTGTGACCGGGTGTTTCGATCACTGCCGCGCTCAATTTGCCGATGGACACCGTGTCGCCTTCGCGCACGGTCTCATCCACTTCGGGGATTTTTGCGGCTTCTCGAGCCGGCGCCACCACCCGGGATTTGTACCGGCTTTTTAGCTCGCGGATGCCGCCGGTATGGTCGGCATGATGATGGGTCACCAGGATATCGGTGAGTGTCCAGCCTGTCGCCCTGAGCGCGGCCTCGATCGGGGCGGCTTCGGGCGCGTCGATGGCGGCGGTCGCGCCGCTCTGGGAATCGTGCAGCAGCACGCCATAATTGTCTTTCAGGCAGAGAAAAAGATGGGTTGCGGCAGACATGGATTTCGTATCCCTCCGCGTCGATTTTATCATGTGGGCGACAGCCTTGGCATGCCGCCTGCTCAGCGCCGCGTGCTGCCGGCTAAACGTTTCATGGTAATTTCAAGGCATGTCGATTGACGTCGTCGATTTGCGCAATTTCTATGGCCAGCGCTTGGGTGTCGTGGCTCGACGGTTTGTCGGCCGCGGGATCCGTTCGTTGTGGGGCGATACCAGGGGCTTGCGGGTGCTCGGAATCGGCTACGCGACGCCCTATCTCGGCCTGTTTCGCGAGGACGCCGAACGCTGCCTCGCGCTCATGCCGGCACGACAGGGTGTGGTGAAGTGGCCGACGGCGCGACCGACATTGTCCGCCCTTGCCGATGAAAACGACTTGCCGCTGCCCGACAGCGCGGTCGACCGAGTGATGCTGGTTCATGCGATCGAGATGACGAACGACCCTGTAGTGCTGTTGCGGGAGGTATGGCGCGTGCTTGCATCCGGCGGGCGGCTGCTGGTGGTAGTGCCGAATCGTCGCGGTCTGTGGGCGCGCATGGATACCACCCCGTTCGGCCATGGTCGACCCTATTCGCGGGCGCAAATCAACCAACTGCTCCGCGAAACTTGGTTCACCCCGACCGGGTGGAGGGAAGCACTCTATGTCCCGCCGATCGAGCGCGGTTGGTTCCTGCGCACGGCGCTTGCCTGGGAGCGGGCCGGCGCAACAGTATCGGCACCCTTTGCCGGGGTGCACCTGGTGGAAGCGGTAAAACAGGTCTATCGCGCGATCCCTGCCCGACGCGAGAAACGCAGACTGGTTCCGGCTCTTGAACCTGCGCTCGCCCCGTCGCCGGGCACCTGACGCGCGCGGTTGCGAATCGAAAGCGGAGTTCGTGCACCGTCATCCTCGCGCGCAGCCGGCCCCCCGAGCGCCGCCCACGAGTTGGGACCATACCCCGGATCTGGAATCGGGATCGAAACGTAACGACCCCGCGCCCAAACCCCTTCTCTTACCGGCGAAGGGTCGGATGCCGCGTCTCTGTCTCGCGCACCCATCCTACCGCTGCGCGTTTTTTCGCCCTGCACGACAGACGGCGGGATGGGATCCATGCAAGTGACCCCACGGCAAAAAAGCGAAACTGAGCGGGGTTAATCCGGCTGCCGATCCTCGCCTTCGCCCGTCGTCGGGTGCGGCGCTTGGGTCTGCGGGCTGCCACCGTACTCGCCGCGATAGCCGCCGCGATGTCGCCGCCGCCGGCGATGCATGCCGCCGAAGCGTTCCTGATCGTGGCCGCCGTTCTGGTTTGCGGCATTCTGAGGCGATGCGGGGGATCCCCCGGTTATGAAAGCGGGTAGCCCACCGTCCTGGCCGTCGTCGGGTTCCGGCTGCTGGCCATGCGGCGGAGAATTCTGTGCCCGGCTCGCCTGGGGCATGGCCTGTTCACGCGAAGGAAACGGCTGGGCGTCGCGCGGAATATAGGGTTGCGGGTCACGCGGCGCATAGCTCGGCTCGTTCTGTCCGAGATAGGAAGGCTGGCCATCGTCGTCGCCGAACTCGTCGCCGTCGTCAATGACTCCCGCCTGGACGCCGCCGGGTGCCGGCTGTTGGTTGTTGTAGTAGGCGTTCTGCTGGCGGAGTTGTTCCTGCGCGGCGGCGATCAACCGGAAATAATGTTCGGCATGCTGATAGTAGTTTTCCGCGGCGACCGGATCGCCAGAGCCCTGCGCGTCACGCGCGAGCTGGATGTATTTTTCAGCGATATGGGAGGCGGTGCCTCGAATCTTCACGTCTGGACCGTTGGACTCGTAGATTCGAGTCAAAGGATTCTGGCTTTTGCGGTGATTACGTCCCCGCATGCGCTTTTGCCCGTTTCTCATGATGATGCCTGTCACCTTTCGCTGTAGTTCCGCGGGTTCCGCCCCGCATGTTGTTGCCGTCGTGTCAAGCGCCTCGACTCTCGTCGCGGATTCACGCCATATCTCCCGCAGCCCGCCTCGTCGAACGCCCGTCTGCGGCAAAAAAATTGAAACGTGCTGCAATCGCCGATCGATTTAGTCGCAGCAACCCCATCCCCCGCGGCCATACCGCGGCGTTGCCAACCTCACGTTACGCGCAACCCTTCGGTCACGAAGGCTGTTGCGCCCAACCGGTGAAGCGTCCAGGCCCGTGCTGGCGATTTCCTGTGCCGTTTTTTACGGTGCCTCGTCATCCGCCTCGCGCGGCAGCCTCACAGAGCCGTCAGGGCCCCGGGTTCATGCCGTGCAACCGTCACGGGTCGATTCCGTAACCGGGAAGCTAGTCGTTTCCGGGGAATAATCCAAGTCTTTTTTCGCAAAATCGCCGGCCTCGGCTTTCGCCCAATGGTAAAACATGCCGGTCATGCCCGGATTGCAACAAGGGCGCGAGGTATCTGCGCCAAGTCCGCACGGACCTCGCTCACCTTAAGGCCCATTGTATTGAACAAACCGCGCACCGCCGATTCCTGCCCGGCACCCATTTCTACCGCCAGGCAGCCGCGAGGCGCAAGCAAGGAGGGCGCCATGGCGGCAATTGCGCGGAAGGCGTCAAGTCCGTCCCGGCCCCCGTCGAGCGCCAGTAACGGGTCGTAGTCCTTGATCTCACGGGGAAGTTTGTCGATGTCACCGCGAGCAACATACGGTGGGTTGGACACGATTAGATCAAAGGAACCGCGCAAGCCTGCGGCAAAATCGGCGACAACGAAGTCACAACGCGCCGCGAGACCGTTCCTTGCCGCATTGGCGCGCGCGCAGGCGACCGCGCCAATGCTGATGTCGGTGCCGATACCGGTCGCATTCGGAAGTTCGGACAACAACGCCAACAACAACGCACCGGATCCAGTGCCCATATCGAGCAGGCGCAGTTGTGCGCGTTTCAAGCCCTCGCGCTCGATGTGATCGAGTGCAGCCTCGACCACGGTTTCGGTCTCCGGTCTGGGCACCAGAACCGCTGGTGCAACCGTTAGGGGCAGGCTCCAGAATTCCCTCTGCCCCAAGATCCGCGCGACCGGCTCTCCCCTCAGGCGCCGCGCCGCAAGCTGGCCAATACGTTCCAGCTCGCACGCTTCAAGCGTGCGTCGACCCTGTATGGCAAGCTCGGTGCGATTGAGGCCCAGGGCATGCGCGAGCAAAATGCGCGCGTCCGCAGTCGCCTCGGCAATGCCGTTGCGGTCAAACAATGCTGCCATGCGCCGCCACGCCTCGGCGACGGCGATACCGGCTGGCATGCCGACCATGATCGTCACTGTGCCCCCTCGGCCGCCAGCAGTTCCGCCTGATGTTGCGCGACGAGCGCATCGATGATCTCGCCGAGCGCCGTTCCTTCCATGACTTCCGGCAGTTTATAAAGGGTGAGGTTGATGCGATGGTCGGTGACCCGCCCTTGCGGAAAGTTGTAGGTGCGAATGCGTTCTGAGCGGTCGCCTGAGCCGATCTGCCCGCGCCGTTCGGCCGCGCGTTCGGCGTCGCGTTTGGTTCTCTCGGCATCATAGAGCCGAGCTCGCAGCATGGTCATGGCTCGCGATCTGTTCTTATGTTGCGAGCGCTCCTCTTGCGCATAAACGACGATACCGGTCGGAATATGGGTGATGCGAATGGCGGACTCGGTCTTGTTGACATGCTGGCCGCCGGCACCCTGGGCGCGCATGGTATCGATCTTGAGATCCTTCTCATCGATGGCGACGTCGACGTCCTCGACCTCCGGAAGCACGGCGACGGTCGCCGCCGACGTATGGATGCGACCTGACGCTTCCGTAGCGGGCACGCGCTGGACTCGGTGGACACCGGATTCGAACTTCAACTTGGCGAACACGCCGCGGCCGCTTACCTCCGCGATGATCTCTTTGAAACCGCCCTTAGTCCCTTCGCTCAGCGAAAGTACCTCGACCTTCCAGCCCTGGGTAGCCGCATAGCGTTCGTACATGCGGAACAGGTCGCCGGCGAAAAGCGCGGCTTCGTCCCCTCCGGTCCCGGCGCGGATTTCCAGAATGGCATTGTGATCATCCATCGCGTCCTTGGGCAAAAGTGCCAGTCCTATCTGTTTCTCGAGGTGGTCGCGGCGCTCGGTGAGTTCGATTTTTTCGGATTCTGCGAGCCTGCGCATCTCCGGATCGGTTTTGGAATCCGCGATCAGCGCCTCGAGATCGGCGATTTCGGCTGTAACAGCGCGAAAGGCCCTGATCGCTTCGACCACCGGACCAAGCTCCGCAAATTCGCGCGAAAGCTTGACGTAGGCATCGGGACTCAACGGGCTTGCCAGCTCGCTTTCGAGCAGCGAATAGCGCGCCAGCAATGCATCAAGCTTCTGTTGGGGCAAGAGCATGTGGTCTTCGTAGGGCCGTTGGCGCGGTGGTACCCGTTTCCCTTGCCGAGTGGCGTCCGTCGATACGCCGCTCGCCGGCATGGCTTGCAAAAATCAGGCGTCAGAGCTGGAGCCCTTCGGCTGCCGCAAAGCTCTCGATCTGGTGGCGGATCGAAATGCTGCCCGCCGGCCGATCGAGTAGCGGCAGAATTGCCTCTTCTCCCTTTTTTACGTCAAGTTCCACGAGCAGCGCTTTGACCGGCCCGACCGCTGAAGGCGCGAGCGACAGCGTCCGATATCCGACGATCGCCAGCGCCAATGCGCCGATCGGCTGGGAGGCGAGTTCGCCGCACAGCGCCACCGGTTTGTTGTGCTTACGCCCCCTGTCGACGATGTCCTTCAGAGCCCGGAGCATCGGTGCCGAAAGCGGATCAAATCGTTCCGCAACACGTTTGTTGCCACGGTCGGCGGCGTAAAGGAACTGCATAAGATCGTTGGAGCCGACCGAAAGAAAGTCGACCCGTTCGAGCAATTCGTCGAGCTGGAACAGCAGCGCCGGCACCTCCAGCATGGCACCAATTTCGATACGTTCCGGTAGCGGATGGCCGTGGCGGCGCAGATGAGTGAGCTCGACCTCCACCAAGGCCTTGGCCTTGTCGAATTCTTCGACCATGGCCACCATCGGGAACATGATGCGCAGATGTCGTCCGCCAGCCGCGCGCAGCATGGCACGCACCTGACTGCGCAATAGGCCGGGCCGGTCGAGCCCGAGACGAATCGCGCGCCAGCCGAGAGCGGGATTTTCTTCTTCGATGTTGCGCAGATAGGGCACCACTTTGTCGCCGCCGATATCAAGCGTGCGAAAGGTGACAGGCCGTTTCCCCGCGGCGTCGAGCACCGAGCGATAAAGCGACAATTGTTCGCTTGTGCGCGGAAATGCGTTTGCCACCATGAACTGCAATTCGGTGCGGAACAGGCCGATACCCGCGGCGCCCGTCTCTTCGATGTGCGGCAGGTCAATGGCAAGCCCGGCATTGATCATGAGCGTGATATCCTGGCCGTCCTTGGTGCGGCACGGGCGGTCACGCAGCGCGCGGTATTGGGCCTGTCGCCGTGCGCGCAACCGGACGCGCTCGGCGTAGGATGCCTCAATGTCGGGAGGCGGGCGCATGTGCACCTGTCCCGACGAACCATCGACGATGATTGCGTCGCCCGGCTCGACCAGCCCGGTGGCGTTCTCGATCTCGCCCACGGTCGGGATGCCCAGCGCGCGAGCCACGATCGACACATGGGAAGTGGGGCCTCCCTCTTCCAAGACCAGCCCGCGCAGTTTTTTGCGATCATAGTCGAGCAGCGCCGCAGGACCCATCGACCGGGCGACGATGATCGCGTTGTCGGGCAGCTGCTCCTTGGACGGGGCATGATCTTTTCCCGACAACACGCGCATCAGGCGATTGGCGAGATCGTCAAGATCATGCAGACGCTCACGCAGATATGGATCCGATGCCCGCAGCATGCGCGCGCGTGTGTCGGATTGCACACGCTCGACGCCTGCTTCCGCGGTCAGCCCGGTCGAAACCGCTTCCCTGATCTTGTGCAACCAGCCTTGGTCATAGGAGAACATTCTATAGGCTTCGAGCACGTCGCGATGCTCGCCGTCATCGGCCAGATCGCGATGCTCCACCATCCGGTCGAGATCCTCACGCAAGGTTGCGATGGCGGCATCCAAGCGCTTCAACTCGCGCGGCACGTCGTCGGCGATGACATTCGTGATGACGACGCGCGGCTCATGAAGGACGACGTGACCAAGGGCGATACCGTCGCACAGCGATGTTCCGGTCACATGCATTGCATGGCGCGCGGCGGGCTCGGCGCCGGGCTTGGCAAGCGACGACAGCTCGCCGGAGGCGATCATCTCGGCGAGTACCATCGCCGTAGTTTGCAGGGCCTCCTCTTCCTCCTCGGTATAAGTGCGGCGTGCACGATTCTGCACGGTAAGCACGCCGAGCGTATTGCCAGCGCGCAGGATCGGCACGCCAAGGAAGGAGTGATAGATTTCCTCGCCCGTCTCTGGCCGATAGGAAAAGGCCGGGTGCGACTGAGCGTCCGATAGGTTGATCGGATTGGCTTCGCGCGCCACGAGGCCGACCAGCCCTTCGTCCGCCTTCAACACGGTCTGGTGTACGGCCTCTCGCTTGAGGCCTTCCGTGGCATAAAGCTCGAGCGTTCCGTCCACGCGCAGGACGTAGACGGAGCAGACCTCGGCCACCATGTTGGCAGCGATCAGAACCACGATCTTGTCAAGGCGCTCCTGCGCGCTGACCGGCTCCGCCATCACCTCGCGGAGCCTTCGCAAAAGCACACGCGGACCGCCAAGCGCGCCACGCATTTCGATGTCCTTGTTCGGCTCGGGGGCCTTCAACCCGCAGCCTCGACTACCGCTCAATCGTGTACGAATGGCGACGTAAGAGCCATTCCGACCGTCGGCCGCGTCATGGTGAGGCTATAGCGAAAGGCCCATGCGCGGGGCAAGTGATGGCCGTCCGGGCGGATTCGAGCGCCGACAGGCGCATCCTGCGCCCCGGAGGAACTCGGGACCGGCTGGCTCCGACCGGCTGGCCCCGCCCGCGGATTGGCGGCACCCCGGAGGAATGGATGGCTAGG
>JADGGK010000196.1 GCA_019689975.1 Pseudolabrys sp. | reverse complement strand
GGTGCTTGATCGCGATCTTTCCGATCCGCCTGCCACGCCGCAGGAAGGTGAGCGCTGGATTGTCGGCGCAGCGCCGACCGGCGCCTGGAGTGGGCATGCGAACCACATCGCCGCCTGGCAGGACGGCGCCTGGGCCTTCTTTGCGCCGCGGCCGGGTTGGATCGCCTACATCGCGGACGAGGCGCTCCTCGCGGTCTGGGACGGCGCGGCGTGGCAAGGCGTCGGCGGTGGTGGCGGCGCGACCGAGTTGCAGAATCTGACGCGCCTCGGCGTCGGTACGACCGCGGACGCGACGAACCCGTTTGCCGCCAAACTCAACAATGCGCTGTGGGTCGCAAAAACCACGGCCGAAGGCGGCAGCGGCGACATCCGCTACAAGATCAGCAAGGAAGCGGCGGCCAACACGCTCTCCCTCCTGTTCCAAACCAATTTCTCCGGCCGCGCCGAGATCGGGCTGGCCGGCGACGACGACCTCCACGTCAAGGTCTCGCCGGACGGCACGAACTGGACGGAGGCGCTCATTGTCGACCGGAACACCGGCGACGTCGACGTCGGCGGCTTCCGCGTCGGGCGCGACGCCGTCATCAACGCGCTGCCGGACAGCGGGCGCTTCAACGGCAATGCCAACAACATCCAGTTCAACGGCATTGCCTATACGGCGCCGACCTATCTTTCGGCGGCAAGCGGCGCCGCGATTGCCGCGCACGCCAAGTTCATTCACGACAACAGCACCTATGGCGGCGCGGGCAGCGCGCTCGATGCGGAGGTCAATGCCCTCATCAGCAAGATCAGGCCGAACGCGAGCGACCGCCGCTACGGGCCGGAATGGTACGTGCTGCTCATCACACAGACGACGGGGTCGCTTTCCGAGGCGCAGAACATCGGAGGCACCAATTACGGCTTGGCGTTCACCAACACCTTCACGGCCCTGCCGCGGAAATACACGGCGGGCTTCTATGTCAAGGTGAAGACCGGGAGCGCGGCGATCGTGGTGCCGGCGGCCGGCAAGGGCCGCGCCTATCTCGACGGGGTGCTCTATCCGGGCGGGTCGGCGCCCGTCGTGCTGCAGAATGCCGACGGCTGGAAATATGTGAATCTGCAGTCCGGCCCGAACCAGTTCTTCTACAATTACCGAGCCTTCGACGTGATCCTGCCGGCGGGCGCGCAGATTTATTTCGCGATGCCGCGCTTCGTCTTCGGCCACGTCGCCATCGACCCCAATCTCGGGGTGCTGATGAACGACAAGATGTTCGGGTGAGCCATGACGCCCTTGTCGGACGACAATCACGTTTGCATGACGCAAGCGAAGATTGAAGAGCTGCTCGCCTGCGCTGCAGAGCGCGGCGCGCGCAAGGCGCTCGCCGATGTCGGCCTCGAAGGCAAGGAGGCCGCGCTCGACATCCGCGATCTGCGCTCGCTGATCGAATGCATCCGCTTCGTGCGGCGCACTGCGGTGCAGACGGCGGTGCGCCTGATGACCACCGGTATCCTGCTCGCGCTCATCGCCGGCGTCGCCATCAAGCTCAGGCTGTTCGGCAACGGCCACTGAGCGCGACGCACTCCGCGACCGCTACGGCCCGCCTCTCCGGCGGGCCTTCTTGTTTGGAGGACCACTCATGACCCCGAAATGGTACCAGATCGCGATCGCCGAGCTCGGCCAGCA
>JADGGK010000195.1 GCA_019689975.1 Pseudolabrys sp. | reverse complement strand
CGCAATGACGGCGGCGATGCGCGGCCACAGATGCATGCCTTGCGCCTGCCGCAGGGTCTGGGTTGCTTCGGTGCCGCTTGCGGGGTTGCTTGTCCTGCGGGCGCCGATTCCATCCAAACGGAACCTGGCCTAAGAGAGATGCGCCGGCGCGACGTCGGCACGAGGGGGAAGCCATGCCCGCACCGGCAATGACCGCCGACGAGATCGCCGCGCTGCTCCGCGCCGAATTCCCGCAGGTGTTCCATCCCGGCTGCGGGCTCTCGATCGAGCATGTCGGCTATGGCGAGGTGCGCGTGCGCCGGTCCTTCCGCGACAACCATTTGCGGCCGGGCGGAACGATCTCCGGTCCGGCCATGATGGAACTTGCCGATTTTGCCATGTATGTCGCGGTATTTTCGGTCATCGGCCCGCAGCCGCGCGCGGTCACCGCCACGCTCACCATCAATTTCCTGCGCCGGCCGGCCGCCGGAGACCTGGTGGCCGAGGCCAAGGTGATGAAGACCGGCAAACGCCTGATTGCCGGTCAGGTGACCCTTTTCCCACCCGGGGCGGACGAGCCGGTAGCCCACGTCACCTCGATCTATTCCGTTCCCAATGACAATGCGCAAATCTAAGGTAATTTAATACCGCAACGCCAACCCGTTCTTACTGCGCGATTTTTCTTTCACTGCCGGATTGACCGCAGGCCATCGCTGGGCTAGAGGGACGGCGGGCGCCGCGGGCGCCGCCTGCCCGGGATCGATCATGAAGACTCGTTCCACCAAGCCAGCGGAAGTGCAGAAGAAATGGATCACGATCGATGCCACCGGCCTGGTGGTGGGGCGTCTCGCCGCGATCGTGGCGGCGCGGCTGCGCGGCAAGCACAAGCCGACCTACACGCCGCATGTCGACGATGGCGATAACGTCATCGTCATCAACGCCGCCAAGGCGGTGTTCACCGGTCGCAAGCGTGAACGCAAGGTCTACTATCATCACACGGGATTCATTGGCGGCATCAAACAATTGACCGCGAAGCAGATCATGGAGGGCAGGTTTCCCGAGCGCATCGTCGAGAAGGCCGTCGAGCGCATGCTGCCGCGCGGACCGCTCGGTCGTCGGCAGCTCGGCAATCTGCGGGTCTATCCGGGTCCAGATCATCCGCACGCGGCGCAGCAGCCGGAGGCACTCGACGTTGCCGCGATGAATCGAAAGAACGCGAGGAGGGCCTGACCGTGGCCGAGACCGTACAGTCGCTCGAGGGGCTGGCAAGCCTCAAAACGGTTCCGGAAGCCCCGAAATACGAGAAGAAGGTCGACGCGCAGGGCCGCGCCTACGCGACCGGCAAGCGCAAGAACGCGGTCGCCCGCGTCTGGATCAAGCCGGGATCCGGCAAGATCACGGTCAACAGCAGATCGATCGAGCAGTTCTTCGCGCGACCGGTGCTGCGCATGCTGATCCAGCAACCGCTCATCGCGGCCAACCGCGACGGGCAATACGACGTCGTCTGCACCGTGTCCGGCGGCGGCCTCTCGGGACAGGCCGGCGCGGTGCGGCACGGACTGGCCAAGGCTCTCACTTATTACGAGCCGGAATTGCGCGGCGCGTTGAAGCGTGCCGGCTTTCTCACCCGCGACCCGCGCGTGGTCGAACGCAAGAAATACGGGCGCCGGAAAGCGCGACGCTCGTTCCAGTTCTCCAAGCGCT
>JADGGK010000081.1 GCA_019689975.1 Pseudolabrys sp. | reverse complement strand
TCCTCCCGCGCGGTCGGCGTTTTGGCCGCACGCATCGCCAGAAATTTCCGCCGTGCACATGCGGGGCCTCGACGCGTGCCCTGCCCGCGGCCCGGGCAAACCCCGCCTCAGGCCCTCACCGCGAGCTTCGGCGCTCCGAGGCGCGCGGGCGCGCCGGCATTGCTCGGCCGATAGAGCCCGCGCTTGTCGGGATGGGGAGTGAATGCCTCGGTCAAGCCTACGACGGTCTCGGCGGCGCCAAGGATGAGGAAACCGTCGTCGGGCATCTGCCGGGCGATGCGGTCGAGGACCGACACTTTCGTTGACTGGTCGAAGTAGATGAGCACGTTCCGGCAGAACACGAGATCGAACAGGCCCAGCGTGGAAAAATCATAGAGCAGATTGAGCGGGCGAAATTGCACCATCGCGCGCAGTTCGGGCGCGATCTGCCACATCTCGCCGACCTTGGTAAAATATTTGATCAGGAGCTGGATCGGCAGGCCGCGCTGCACCTCGAATTGGGTATAGAGTCCGTTCCTGGCGCGATCGAGCGCGCCGACCACGAGATCGGTCGCCAGGATGTCGACCTGGAAGCCGGCGAGCCGGGCGCCCATTTCGCGCAAGGTCATCGCGATCGAATAGGGCTCCTGGCCGGTGGATGCCGCCGTGCACCAGATACGCACGCGCTTGGTATGCGAGCGTGCCGCGAGCAGCGCCGGCATCACGCTGTCGCGCAGGAGCTCGAACGGGATTTTGTCGCGGAAGAAGAAGGTCTCGTTGGTGGTCATGGCGTCCACCACCTCGGTCGCGAGGGTACAAGACGGCATCTTGAGTTGCGCCACCAGTTCGCCGACCGACGCAAACCCGTGCCGCCGCGCCAGCGGCAGCAACCTGCTCTCGGCAAGATATTGCTTGTCGACCGAAAGCACGAGTCCGGAGCGCTCGCGCAGCATCTTGCGCAGATAGTCGAAATCCTCGGGAGTCACGCGGGCTTCCCTCCGAACAGTTGCGTCAGCTGCGATGCGATGCCGGCAAGCGGCAGAATCGCCGAACAGAGCCCGGCATGCGCGACCTGACCGGGCATGCCCCAGACCACGCTCGAGGCCTCATCCTGCGCCACGACATGGCCGCCGGCCGCGACCAAGGCGCGCGCGCCGTTCAACCCGTCGGAACCCATGCCGGTCAGCACCAGCGCGAGCACCTTGCTGCCCCAGATTTCCGCGGCGGAAAAAAACAGCGGGTCGACGCTCGGCTTGCAGAAATTGATCGGCGGATCGTCGCCCAGTGCCGTAACCGCGATCCCGTTGCGACGTTCGACCCGCATATGCCGACCGCCGGGCGCGATATAGACAACGCCGGATTTGATCTCCTCGCCGTCCTTGGCCTCCCGCACCGGATGCCGGACGAGGCGCGAAAGGTGCTCGGCGAGAATGGTGGTGAAGGTCGGCGGCATGTGCTGGGTGATCAGCACCGGTGCGCGGTCGATCACCTCGCCGAGCTTCGGGATCAGCGCGTTGAGCGCCTGCGGTCCGCCGGTCGACGCGCCGATCAGCAGCACCCGCGGCGGGACGTTCGGCAGCGGCCGCAGCGTGAACACGCGCTCGGCGAGCGACGGCGGGACCGGGCGAAGCAGCGCCTCGGGGCCGCCGCTGCGCGGCTTGCGCGCCGGACCCAGCCGACGGCGCTTCGCACGCAGGCCCAGTTGCCGAATCTTCTCGATCAGCTCGCGTCGAAAGTCCGTCGATGTCGTCACCTCGCGCGTGGTCTGCGGCTTCGGAATATAGTCGGCGGCACCCAGCGACAGCGCGCGCAGCGAAATTTCGGCATTACGGCGGGTGACCGTCGACGCCATGATGACGACGAGGTTGCGCTTCTTGGCAAGCAGAAGCGGTAGCGCGGCGATGCCGTCGAGACCCGGCATTTCGACGTCGAGCACCACGACGTCGGGGTCGAGCTCCTCGAGTCGGCTAACCGCCTCGTGACCCGTGCGCACGGTTGCCGCCAGCTCGAGATCGGCTTCGGCCTCCACCCAGCGCGCGAATAGTCCCCGCACCACGACCGCATCGTCGACGATCATCACGCGGATGCGCCGGCCGGCCAGGGCCAACGAGGACGTCGACTCGAGCGCACAACTCATGAGGCGGCCCGTTACTGCGAAGAATTCAAATCAGGCCGACTTCCTGGAATTTGGCTTCCACGATTTCCTTGTCGAACGGCTTCATGATGTATTCGTTGGCGCCGGCATGCAGCGCGCGCGCAATATGGGCGACGTCGTTCTCCGTCGTGCAGAATACCACTTTCGGTTTGTCCCCTCCCGGCATGCGGCGCAACATGCGCAGGAACTCATACCCGTCCATCTTCGGCATGTTCCAATCGAGCAGAATTGCCTCCGGCAATTGCTGCCGGCACGCGTCGAGTGCCTGTTCGCCGTCCTCGGCCTCGACGATCTTGAAATCGAGGCTTTCGAGAATTCTGCGCGCCACCTTGCGGATCACGCTGGAGTCGTCAACGACCAAACATGTCTTCATGTCGAACCCTCGCCAAGTCTTGCTCATTTCCAACCGAATTTGTCGACGCCGTCGCTCCGGATCACGCCGCCGCGCGTGCGTCGATGTCGAGCACGCGATCCACGTCGAGAACCATCAGCAGCTGTTCCTCGAGCCGGTGGATTCCGGCCGACACGCGCGCGAGCTCCGGGCTGAGATTGACCGGGTTCTGCTCCCGCGCATTGTCATCGAGCTTGAGAACCTCGCCGACGGCATCGATCAGCAGCCCGTAGGACTCCCCTCGCGTCTCGACGCCGATCGCCATGGCGGCCGTGTCCGATTCGCGCGGGCGCAGGCCGAGTCTCCGGCGCATGTCGATCAGGGTCACGATGCGCCCGCGCATATTGAGCACGCCGGCAATTTCCGGAGGCGCCAGGGGCACCCTCGTCACCCGCTCGGGCATGAAAACGTCCTGCACGCGCAAGATCGGCAGTCCGAACAACTGACCGTCGATCGTTGCCGTGACGTACTCTCCCGTGTTGATGTTGTCCGTCTTGTTCCTCATGGCTCGGTTTCTATGCCACGCGATCCAGCTCGCTCTGCTCCTTGAGCGACGCAATCAGCCCTTGGCGGTCGAATTTGGCGACGAAGTCATGGAAGCCAGCGCGGCGGCCGTGTTCGGCGGCTTCCGCGGACACCGTGGAGGAGATGCCGATCACCGGGATCGCGGCCGTCCGCGGATCGGCGCGCAGCTTTTCGGCGAATTCATACCCGTTGAGCTCCGGCATCTCGATATCGGTGACGATGACGTCGAAGGTTTCGCCGGCGTTGATCATTTCTAACGCTGCCGGGGCGGAGGACGCGACCGCGACCTTGAAACCGGCCGCTTGCAGCACCGGTGTGAGCATGTTGCGGAAGAATGGTGAGTCGTCGACCAGAAGGACCGAGCGGCGCTCGACGCGGGCCGGCCTGTCCTTGCGGCGGAACCAGTCCTCGAACGCGAGCGGCAGAAAGTGTCCGACGTCGATGATCTCGGTCGCCTGCCCTTTGACGATCGCCGAACCGAGCACGCCCGGCGTGTCGCTGGCAACCTGGATATCCAACCGATCCTCGACGATGTCGACAATTTCGTCGACCACCAGCGCCATCGAGTGGCTTCCATCCGAGAACACCAGCAGCGGCTGCGGACCCTCGCCCTTCACCCGCACGTCCTCGTTCATGCGGATCAGCGGCATAAGCTGGCCGCGATACTGGATCATGTGACGACCGTTCGACAACTCGATAGTCTTCGCGTCGATCTCCTCTAGCCGCGTGACCAGCGACAAGGGTACGGCTTTCGCGTGCGGCGAGCCGGCACGGAACACCAAAAGCGAGGTCGTCTCCGCGGCCGAGGATTCCATGGGCTTGCTCTCGGCGACTTCGGCGGCGGCCAGCTGGCCGGAAACCGTGCCGCCAATCGCCTGCGCGATCCCGTTGGGATCGACGATCATGATGACCGACCCGTCTCCCAGGATGGTGTTGCCCGAGAACATGGTGATGTGGCGCAACCGACTCGACATGGGTTTGACCACGATTTCCTCGGTATGGAACACGCCGTCCACGGCGACACCGAAGCACTGGCTGCCCACTTGCAGCACGACGATATATCCCTGCTCGTGATCGCTTCCGTTCCCGAGGCCGAGCAGCGTGGCAAGATGCGCAAGCGGCAACAGCTTGTCACGCAGACGCAGGACCGCGGTGTCACGAATGCGTTCGACGCGATGATCGCTGCCGCCGCGCGCGCGCACCAGCTCGACTACCGCGATCTGCGGAATCGCGAAGTGCTCGCCGCCCGCCGTCACGATCAGCGCGGAGACGATCGCCAATGTGAGCGGAATCTTGATGGTGAAGCTGACCCCGGCACCCGCCACCGACTTCACGTCGATGGTGCCGCCGATCTGATCGATATTGGTGCGCACCACGTCCATGCCGACGCCGCGGCCGGAGATGTTGGTGACCGTGGCGGCGGTCGAGAAACCGGGAAAGAAGATGAACTTGTGGATCTGCGCATCGCTCAGTTTCTGCGCGTCGGCCTCGCTGACGAGGCCCTGCGCGATCGCCTTGGCCTTGATGCGGGCAGTGTCGAGCCCGCGGCCGTCGTCGGCGATCCGGATGATGATATGGCCGCCTTCGTGATAGGCCGAAAGGCGGATGCGGCCGCATTCGGGCTTGCCGGCGGCGCGGCGTTCGGCCGGGGTCTCAAGTCCATGGTCGGCCGAGTTGCGCACCATATGGGTGAGCGGATCCTTGATCAGGTCGAGCACCTGTCGATCGAGCTCGGTTTCCGCGCCGTGCATTTCAAGATCGATCTGCTTGCCCAGCTCCTCCGCGAGATCGCGCACGATCCGCGGCAGCTTCTGCCAGGCGTTGCCGATCGGCTGCATGCGCGTCTTCATCACGCCTTCCTGCAGCTCCGCGGTGACATTGGAAAGGCGCTGCAGCGGCGCCTTGAATTCCGACTCCTCATGCCGACGCACGATTTCCAGGAGCTGATTGCGCGTCAGCACCAGCTCCGACACCATGTCCATCAGGTGGTCGAGCGTGTCGACGGCCACGCGAATCGACTGGTTGCCGCCCTTCGGCTCCGCTTTCGCCACGGA
Source organism: Pseudolabrys sp. (assembly GCA_019689975.1). GTDB lineage: Bacteria > Pseudomonadota > Alphaproteobacteria > Rhizobiales > Xanthobacteraceae > Pseudolabrys. The sequence goes on along the minus strand of JADGGK010000081.1, from coordinate 7,369 downwards.
TTCGGCGGTATCGACCTCACCCGCCGGCTGCGTGCCATCCATGCAGGGCGCCGCGACGTCCTCGATCTCGATCGCCTGCGACGTGGTCACGGCGGGCTTGCTCTCCACGCCTGCAGCCGGCGCGCCGACACGCTGGCACAGCCGCTCGAGTTCGCCGATGAGATCGGCGTCGGAGCCGTCCGGTTCGCGCTGGTCGCGCGCGAGCGCGTCGATAATCGATTTGATGCGATCGATGCTTGCCAGGATCACGCTGACGGCTTCTCTGGTCGCGGGCGCGCCGTCGCGGAATTTTCCCATCAGCGTCTCGGCCGCATGTGCCAGCGCTTCCAGTCGCGGCAAGCCGAGAAAGCCGCATGTGCCCTTGATGGTATGCACAAGGCGGAAGATGTTGCCAAGGATCTCGGCGTTGTTCGGCTCCTGCTCGAAACGGACGAGCTCGACGTCCACGACGTCGAGACTTTCGCTGGTCTCGGTCACGAACTCCCGCAGCAGATCGTCCATTGAACACGCCTTCGTCGACGGGATTCCGCCCCGTCTGTGGCCCTCGTCCGCAGCGGCCCAGTGTGTCGACGAAGCGTTTAATTTTTGTTGCGGCAGCGAGGCAATCCGCGCGGATTTAACGATCCGTTAAGCCCGCGCCGCCCTCGGGGGAGACCTCACGCGCGCAAGCGGGCCCGCTCGGCAGGGAGAGGCGGCATCTGCCGCCTCATCATTTCCGTGAACGTGCCTCCGAGCCGCGCCAATCTTGCCGGCGGCCCTTCCTCGAGCACCCGTCCGTCTTTGAGCAGAACGATACGGTCGAAGCTGCGCAGCGTCGACAGCCTGTGGGCGATGGCGATGACGGTGCGCCGGCGCATGAGCAGGTCCAAGGCCTGCCGGATGGCCTCCTCCGACTCGCTGTCGAGCGCGGACGTCGCCTCGTCGAGCAGCAGGATGGGCGCGTCTTTCAGAAACGCGCGTGCAATCGCGATCCGCTGCCGCTGCCCCGGCGAAAGCTTGACACCGCGGTCGCCTACCACCGTGTGAACGCCGAGCGGCAATGCATCGACGAAATCGTCGCAACGCGCGGCACTCAGAGCTCGCCTCACCTCCTCGTCGCTTGCATCCGGCCGCCCATAACGGACGTTTTCCAGCAGCGTACGATGGAACAGGTATAAGTCCTGCGGCACCACCGCGATGGCCGCGCGCAGACTGTTCTGCGTCACACGCGCGATGTCCTGGCCGCCGATGATGATGCGGCCGCCCTCCACGTCGTAGAATCTCTGCAGCAGAGCAAAGATCGTGGATTTGCCGGCGCCTGACGGCCCTACGAGGCCGACGCGTTCCCCGGGCTCGATCCGCAGGTTGAAGTTCCTGAAGACGAAGTCGCGGCCGGGATAACGGAACGACACATCGTCGAAAACGATCGCTGCGCGCTTGACCACCAGCGTTTGCGCCTGCGGATGGTCGCGCAGGCCGTGCGGCGCCAGCAGCACCGACAACCCCTCGGCAAAACGCCCCAGATGCTCGGTCACGTCCACCAACGCCACCGCCAGGTCGCGCGTGGCGTGCATGATCGAGAGACCGAGCGTGCAAACCACCACCACCTGGCCCGCCGTCGCCCGGCCCTCCTCCCACAGCATGAGCGCCCAGGCGAGCAGGCCGACCGCCAGCGCGAGCATGACCAGAGCATGTCCGGCGCGCAGCCGTTCAAGGTAGAGCAGGCTGCGGCGCCGGGCCGCCATCTCGCGGTCGATGACCGCGTCGAAGCGCCGATATTCGTGACCCAGGCCGCAAAAGGCCCAGACGACGGGCAGATTGCCGAGGACGTCGACCATCTCGCCGTCGACGGCCGCCGCCCGCGCCGAGAATTCGCGGTGCAGGGAGCGGCCCGCCGCGGCGAGCCGGAACAGGACCAACACCATCAGCGCGGCGACGAGCGCCAGTCCCGCCGCCATCGGCGTGCTGACGGTGAAAACAAAGCCGATCCCGCTTAGGGTCGCGGCGCATGGCGGCAAGACGTTGAACACAAACGTCTTTTCCACCGCGAACACCGCATTGGCGGCGGCGGTGACGCGGCTCGTCAAGGTCGCGGGCAGGCGTTCGGCGAAAAAACCCGGGGCCTGGCCGGTAAGGTGACGGAACAGCTCGCGACGCACGTCGCCCGTGACCGCGACCAAGGTCCTGCCCGACAACCAGCCCGCAACCCGCCACAGCAGGCTGTCGCCGGCAATGAGCGAAACGAGCAGCGCAAACGCCTGCCATGGCCGGGGCGAGGACGTGTCGCCTTGCGAAAGCGCATCGACCAGGAACTTGATGCTGTATTGCGCCGCGACCGAGCAGGCGACCGCCGCCATAACCACGGCCAGGATTGTCGCATGAGCAAACGACCGCATGCCGACGTATCGCAGGAGAAACGCGGTCGGTCGATTACCGAGTTCCGATATGCCGTTCATGTCAGGAGTCCCGCGGATCTTCGGGTGGGATCGATCGTTCGACGAGGCGCAACCGACAACGCGCAAGCACGCCATTCGGCGCCGCCATGGCTCGCGCGCAAATCCGCGTCAGCCGGTCGCGGCGGGCATGCTCACGAAGCGACACAATGTGAATCATTGTGTGATAGGGAACCAGGCGGCGGTCTGTTTTGTTAGGTGTGCGGCTGCGGGGCAACGCGGGCGGTGTTGTGTGACCGAGGACTTCCCGATGCGCATCGCGCAAGTGGCCCCGTTGACCGAAGCGATCCCTCCGAAACTTTATGGCGGCACCGAGCGGGTGATCTATTGGCTGACCGAAGAGCTGGTCAGCATGGGTCACGACGTCACTCTGTTCGCCAGCGGCGATTCGCAGACCTCTGCCACGCTGGAAGCGGTTTGGCCGCGGGCGTTGCGGCTTGACGGCTCGGTGCGCGATCCGAACGCGCTCCACATGGCCATGCTCGAGCAGGTATGCCGGCGCGCCGATGATTTCGACCTGCTGCACTTCCATCTCGACTATTATCCGTTCTCGACCTTCTCGCGCGGCGCGACGCCCTTCGTGACGACCTTGCACGGTCGGCTCGACCTGCCGGAACACAAGCTTGTCTTCGATACGTTTTCGTCGATTCCGCTCGTCGCCATCTCCGAGTCGCAGCGCAGCTTCATGCCGCAGGCCAACTGGGTTCGGACCATTCATCACGGCCTGCCCGAACGGCTGCTTGTTCCGACGCGCGCGACGCCTTCCTACTTCGCATTCCTGGGACGCATCGCGCCGGAGAAGGCGGTCGACTCGGCGATCCGCATCGCCGAACGTTGTGGGATCCCCCTGAAAATCGCGGCCAAGATCGACAAAGTCGATCGCGAGTATTTCGAGCGCGAGGTTCGGCCGCTGCTGCGCTCGCCGCTCGTCGAGTATGTCGGCGAGATCGACGATCGGCAGAAGGCTGATTTTCTCAGCGGTGCGGTCGCGCTGCTGGCGCCGGTGGCGTGGCCGGAACCTTTCGGGCTGATCATCGTGGAAGCGATGGCTTGCGGCACGCCGGTGATCGCTTTCAGCAAGGGGGCGATACCCGAGATCGTCGTCGACGGCGTAACCGGATTTGTCGTCACCGGCGAGAGGGAGGCGGTCGAGGCGGTGGACCGGCTTCCGCGGCTGTCGCGCGCACGGATCCGCCAATGTTTCGAGGAGCGCTTTACCGCGAGACGCATGGCGGCCGAATATGTCGACGTGTATGAAGCCATGATTTGCGCGTCGGTCGGGCCACGCAGGCTCGAGGCGGCCGCCGGCCCGGAGCCGCGCGGATACGACGGCCATCCGCTTCCCGTGCCGTGAGACGGCTCGCGCGATCGATTGACGCGGCGATGCGCCGTGCCGGCGGAATTCCCTTTTTCAGCCGCCGGCACGACGGTTGCGGCTAGCGGCGCGGCCCGAGCGGCGCGGGACGGACCGGCGAGCCGGCGCCGCGGGGCGCGCGTGCATCATCGTTCGTCGCGACGCCTCGCCAGCGCGCGATGTCGCCGCAAGGCGCACCGAGGCTCACCGGGCGGTGACCGCGACCGCGTCTCCTTCCATGGCAACGGCCGCGCTCATGCCGCAGGCCTTCGCCAGCAGGCCGGCATAAAAAGGTTGAATGCGGTGGGCGTCGAGCGCCTCGCCGCCGAGTTCTCCGGCAAGCAACGACGACGCGCCGGGCGGCACCTTCGCATTGGGCCCGGTTGCGCTCACCCTGAATCCCATGCTCTCCGCGCTGCCGAACGGTTCGACCGTGATGGCGCCGCCGCGCGGGATGCCCTGGGCCGCGATCAACATCATGTTGAGCAGCAGCTTCACCTTATTCTTCGGCAACAGCACGCGCGGCAACTTCCAGTCGAGGCGCGTCTTGTCGTCCTCGAAGACGCCGCGCGCGATTTTCTCGGCATCGCCCAGATCGATTTGCGCACCGGAGGAACCCGCGGCGCCGAAGGCGATGCGGCAGAATTGCAACTTCGCGGAAGCGGCAGCCGCGCTTTTGGTGATCAGCCGTTCGGCGAGCTCGCGGGTCTGCTGATCCTTCTCTTCTTCAAGCATTTCCAGCCCGTTGACGATGGCGCCGACCGGACTGATCAGGTCGTGGCAGACGCGCGAGCACAACAGCGCGGCTAGATCGAGCGCCTCGATGGACGATCCGGACATAGGCTCATCTCCGCTTCACTTGCAGGCAATCCCCCGCGACTTGAATCGGGCAACCCGCAGCTGCCATGACGCGAGCGATCCCGTTCGGGAGCGGCCGCGGCACGGGGATGCACCGATCGGCTGTGCGAAGGCGCGCGGCCCGCTGCTCCCCGGCCGCAATGGCGGGGGAATGAGGCGACGGTGGCCGCATCGTCACGCGTCACGATCGCTGAGTCGGAATACCATGTCGCAGCCGCGGCGAATCGCTTCGCCAATCCCACCCGCGCGCTGATACACTGCGCCTGCGCGAGCGCCAAGCGTCCCGCGCGACGTAAGACGAGCATCGAGATGCCCGCAGCGAACACTGCCCCCAAGATCACCCCGCGCGAGGCCGCCCGGCTGATCGACGACCTGAGCGCCATCGTCGCGCGCGCGGCGGCGGCCATCCTGGCGTATCCTTTCTCCGAGGTCGCGCGCCGCGTCAAGGCGGATCGTTCGCCGGTCACCGCCGCCGACCTCGCCTCGGAACAGGTCATCCTGGAACGACTTGCCTCGCTGTTGCCGGGTCTGCCGGTGGTCGCGGAAGAGAGCGGGACAGGCGCGCGGACCGCCCTCGGCGCGAGTCTCGCGCTCGTCGATCCGCTTGACGGGACCAAGGAGTTCCTCGCCGGGCGCGACGAGTATTCGGTCAATCTCGCGCTCGTCACCGACGGCACGCCGATCGCCGGCGTCATCGCCGCCCCGGCTCGGGGCCTCATGTGGCGCGGCGTAGTCGGCGCCGCGGCCGAACGGCTGCGGCTGGCCTGGAACGAGGGGCCGAACCGCGCATCCGAGCGTCGCGCTATCCGTACCCGGCGCCCCGCCCCGGCGGAACTCACGGTGCTGACCTCGCGCAGCCACGCCGATCCACGTACCGAGGCGCTGCTCGCCGGGCTGCCCGTCGCCCGGCGAGAACGCTGCGGCTCCGCGCTCAAGTTCTGTCGCCTCGCGCAGGGTGACGCGGACCTTTATCCGCGTCTTTCGCCGGTAAGCGAATGGGACATCGCCGCAGGCTCGGCGATCCTCACCGCCGCCGGCGGGCGCATCAGCGACCCGCACGGCCTGCCGCTGCAATTCGGACGCGCCGATCGCCGCTTCATCGTCGAGGGCTTCCTCGCCTGGGGCGATCCGGCGCGCGCGACGGCCACGTGAAGGGTCGCGGAAGCAATTGCGGATGCCGCTTCAGCGGGTCGCGCGCTCGACCTGCGGCCACTTGCGGGCCGCGATCGCGATGACGCGGCCCGGGTCGGCAAGGAAGGAGGCCCGTGCCTCGTCGCTGTAGAAGAGATAGAGGCGTTCGCTCACGATGGCCCAGACCAAGGGATGCCCGGGCACCAAAGTGCCGCGGCCGACGGCGACCGGGTCATAGCCCCCGAACTGCGGGCGGTAGACCTCGGGATGCGCGACGAATGCCGCGCGGTTTCCCGGATTCTCGAACCGCCAGACCACCCCGTCGCGGTCGAACTCGAAGCCGGGTCGGCCGAGCCGCGGCGCGTGCACGGCGAAATAGGCGACCGGATCGAACCCGCCGATGGCAAGCCCGGTACGATAATCGACCTCGATCCGCGGATCCTGCGCCGCGCGCACCGTCGCGGCACAGAAGATGGCGACAACGGCGGCCAATGCAGCGGCTCCCGCCGCGCCCCATGGCTTCCGTTCCCGCCGCGCTGACGTCATACTTGCACGAAACAGTGGACTCGATTCGATTGGTCTCCGGAACCCTATGACCACCCCGGTGAGCATCGGGTTAACCGGATCCGAGCAAGTTTTCATGCATGGAGCATTCGATGCGCGCGATCCTGCGCCTTGCCGCCGTCACGCTGTGCTTCGCGGTCGTCGGCGCCGAGTTGGCCCGAGCCCAGAACCCGCCGCCGCCACGGCGGCACGACACCTTCTCGACCGACGAGGTCGTGCGCGCCGGCCACCGTTTCTTCGGCACGGTATCGCGCGGACTGGCGCAAATCGTCCAGGAAGCCTTCAGCCGTTGGGGCGAGCCGAACGGCTATATCCTGGGACAGGAAGGAAGCGGCGCTTTCGTGGTGGGGCTGCGCTACGGGGACGGCAAGCTCTACACGCGCAACGCCGGCGACCGCCGCGTGTTCTGGGAGGGTCCGTCGATCGGCTTCGATACCGGCGGCGAAGGCGCCCGCACCATGATGCTGGTCTACAACCTGCCCGCGACCGATGCGATCTACCAGCGCTTCGCCGGCGTCGACGGTTCCGCCTATTTCATCGGCGGCTTCGGCATGACCGCGCTGACCGCCAACAACATCGTGGTCGTGCCCATTCGCTCGGGCATCGGACTGCGGCTCGGAGCCAATCTCGGTTACCTGAAATTTACGCAAAGGCCCACCTGGAATCCGTTCTAGCAAGAAAACGCGGCGAACCCGACCCCCGACGCCAACGCAGCATCGAGCCGTGATGGCGGGCCGGGGCCGAAGGACCGCGAAGCAGTCCGGAAGCGGCCGCGCCGCGAATGCAGCCATTGTGTCTGTGCCCGACAAGGCCTGGATTGCTTCGGCGGCTTGCGCCGCCTCGCAATGACGGCGGAAATGCCGGGCCGCAATGAATGGACGTCGTGCCTGCGGCACGGGCTGTGACTGGATTGCTTCGTCGCGCCTTCGGCGCTCCTCGCAATGACGGGTCACATGCCCCGTCATTGCGCGCGCGCCTTGTCCCCGTCATTGTGCGCCCGCGCGCCCTCCCCCGTCATTGCGAGCCCGAG
>JADGGK010000080.1 GCA_019689975.1 Pseudolabrys sp. | reverse complement strand
AGCATGACCCGGAGGTCGCCGTGGAAGAGCCGCAGAATTCCGGTACTTGCGGCGCCCTTCCCGGAACCGCCGGAAGCAAGAGGGCGCGAAGGGGAGCGAAAAGCGAGGCGGTTCGAAAGGAGTGTGCGGGAAGCGACGCCCGAAAATCGCGACGCAGCTTTTCGCTCTGACCACCCGCAAGCACGCAGGACTTCGCCCTGCCATGTGCGGATTATGAGAGTCCGCGTTCCCGCCGCGACGGCTGCCGAGGCCGGGCATTGCCGGGACGCCGGCAGGACGACGACCCTTTTGCCGCGGCCGCAGTCGGGGCGGGATTGCCTGCGGGGCGGCCAAGGTGCCCGATTGCCTGACCGCGATCGGCGCATTTTCACCGCCAATTCACCGCCGAGCGGCGGAAAATTCTCGCAGACGTGGCAAAAAAATCACGCCGCGGCGGGTTTGGCCGTGCTATCCGTGGCGCCGGTCTTCAACCCGCTCGGTCCGAACTCTGGGGTGACTTAGGTGCACAAATTCCGTCCGCTCGCTGCGTCTCCGGCTGTTCTCACGGCGATTGCCCTCGGCGCCGGTTCCGCTCTGGCCGCCGACCTTCCCGGCAAGGCGCCGGCTTACAAGGCGCCTCCGCTTACCTGGAATTGGACCGGCTTTTATGTCGGCGGCTATCTCGGAGTGGGCCTCAACCGCTCGCACGGCTTCGATCCGAGCGGCTCGGCCGCGGGCGAGGTGGAATATCTCGGCACCGGTTTCACGGGCGGCGCTACCGCCGGCTACAATTGGCAGCTTGATCCCCACTGGGTCGTCGGCGCCGAGGGCGATTTCGGCTATTTGGGGCTCAGCCACGAGTCGGTGCAGTACAATGACGGCTTCACCGTCAATTCGAAGACATCATGGCTCGGCACGCTGCGCGGGCGCGTCGGCTATTCGTCCGGTCCGAACCTTGCCTATGTCACGGGCGGCGCCGCGTGGGTGCATTTCACGGATCAAGTGACCAACCCGCCCAGTTCTGCCGAAAGCAGCAGGACCAAGGCCGGCTTTGCCGTCGGGTCGGGACTGGAGACGAGGGTAGGAGGGAATTGGACGATCAAGTCTGAATCATTGTACGTGGATGTCGGCTCCGGCGACACGCTGCCCGTCACTGTCGGTGGGCCGCAGCAACTCAAGGCCGACGCGCACCGATATCTGCTGCAGCGGTTCGGCGTGAACTACCTGTTCGGCGGCGCGCCGGCGGCGCCATTGCCGCAGCAGAATTGGCAAGGCTTCTTCCTCGGCGCGGTCGGCGGCAGTGCGGCGACGCAGACGCGGGTGCGCTCGAGCGACCCGGCCGTCGCCGTGGGCGAATTCGGCATCACCGATACCGGTTTCACCGCCGGCCTCATCGCCGGCTACAATTGGCAGTTTGCACCGCAATGGGTGGTTGGCGTCGAAGGCGACTTCAGCTGGCTCGGCATCGATCACTCGGTCAACGACTACAATGATCCTTCCGCGAGCTTCAACATGAAAACCCACTGGCTCGCCACCGCGCGGGCGCGGCTCGGCTATTCGACCGGAGCGGCGCTGCTCTACGTGACCGGCGGCGGCGCATGGGTGAACGGGGAAGAGTCCTGGCATTCGCCGAACGGCAATCCGGCCTTCCCGACCGCCTCGGCCACCAGGACGCTTTCGGGCTATGCGGTGGGCGGCGGTATTGAGACGACCTTCACCCTTTTCGGACTGCTGGGCCCGGGCTGGCTGTCGCGCAGCGAGTATCTCTACGTGAATGTCGGTGACGGTGACACCTTGATCCAGGCCGGATTCCCCGTCGTCGCCGACCACCAGTTCCATCTGTTCCGCGGAGCGGTCGTCTACCGTTTCGGCGGCTGAGGGAGCCTCCTCCGCATCGACGGGAGCGGCGGCAGGCGAGGACTGTCCGAGCTTTCGCCTTCTGCGACCCGATCGGTCGAGGAGACGAAACCCGTCGCCGCCTCAAGCGTTTCATCGGCCGGGCGCCGCGCCCGACATGCGCGACAAGCGCGGCGAAGCGACGACCCGCGCCAAACCGAGGAGACGATCGATGCCGAAGAAATTCATCCGTTTTGCTGCCGCTTTGCTGGTCGGCGGATCTCTCGCCTCGCCTCTTTATGCCCAAACCTCGCGCGGCGCCGCCACCCTTCCCGCCGCGGCGCAGAACTTCACTCCGGTGGAGAAGGCGGCCTGCGGCCCGCATTGGGGACGCTATTGCCGACCCTTCCATCACCGCGTCTGCCGGCACGGCCGCTGCTGGTGCGCGCCCTGTTGAGCGCCGCGCCTGGACACCCTGGGAGGTAGCCCCGCGACGTAACTCCTTGCCCGCTGCCGCGACAAGGCAGCGGCGAGAGGCGGCAGGAGGAACCGCCGCGCGCGGCGGGCGTTGTCAATGCCGGTATCGGCGGCACATGGCGCGGTCCGATGGGTGACATTCTTGTCGGCAAGATCCTTTCCTTCGCCGCCGCGGCGCTGTTGATGATCGCGGCGGTGGCCGCCGCCGTGCCGCGGCAGCCGGACGGCCGGCTCGGCATTCCGCCGCATGCGGCGCGGCCGCATTGAGCCTCGGCGCGCAAGGCCGCGACCGCGGTGACGGCAGGGCGCGCGGAAATGATGAGCCGCAGGCGCGCAGGGGCGGCGCGAGCAAGCCGCGTGCGGCAGCCCGCGGATCAGACGCCGAGATACCGTTGCAGCACCTCGGGATCGGCCCTGATCTCCGCGGTCGGCCCTTCGTGCACGATGTGGCCGTTGTTGATGATATAGGCGCGCTCGGCCAGCGCGAGCGTCGCGGCAAGGTTCTGCTCGACCAGCACGATGGTCTGCCCCGCGTCGGCGAGTTTGCGGCATACCGCCATCAGGTCGCGCACGATCACCGGGGCGAGCCCCTCGAACGGTTCGTCGAGCAGGATGATCTTCGGATCGCGCACGAGGGCGCGCGCGATCGCCAGCATCTGCTGCTCGCCGCCGGAGAGATCGGTGCCGCGGCTGCGCCGCCGTTCGGCAAGTCGCGGGAAGATGTCGTAGATGCGCTCGAGCGGCCACGCGTCGGGAGCCGTCAGCCGGGCAAGCATGATGTTTTCCTCGACGTCGAGACTGCCGAAGATGCGCCGATCCTCCGGCACGAGCTGCATGCCCGCCTGCGCAATGCGGTGGGCGGGCGCGCCCGCCACCTCCTTGCCGTCGAACACCACCGAGCCCGAGCGCGGGGGCACGATGCCCATGATGCTCTTGAGCGTGGTGCTCTTGCCGGCGCCGTTGCGACCGAGCAGCGCCACCACCTCGTGGGCCTCCACGCGCAGCGACACGTCGAACAGGATATGCGAGTCGCCGTAATAGGCGTTGAGCGCGCTGACTTCGAGCAGGCTCATGCCGCTTGCACTCCTCCGAGATAGGCCTCCTGCACGGCGGCGTTGCTCTTGATCTCCTCCGGCGTGCCTTCGACCAGAACACGGCCTTCATGGAGCACCGTTATTCGTTCCGCGAGCTGGAAGATCGCGTCCATGTCGTGGTCGACGATCACCATGGTCCGGCCGCGCCGGATCGATTTGAGAAGCTGGACGGTCTCCGTGCGTTCACGCGGGCTCATGCCGGCGAACGGCTCGTCGAGCAGAAGCAGCTTGGGGTTGGTGGCAAGCGCCAGCCCGATCTCGAGCCGCCGCTTCTCGCCATAGGCAAGCTGTGCGACCGGCGTATCGACGCGCTCGCTCAGCCCGACCAACGCAAGCGCATATTGGACGTGCTCGTCGAGGCGCGACACCTTCTCCGGCGACGCGAACAGATCGAGCTTGAACTTGCCCCGCAGCTCGGCGAGCGCGGCCACGGTCAGGTTCTCGCGCACGGTCAGGCGGTTGAAGAGCTGATTGATCTGATAGCTCTTGGTGAGGCCGAGTTGGCACACGTCGGTCACCGTCATGCCGGTGATGTCGCGGCCCTCGAACAGAATCCGTCCCGCGGTCGGCGGAATCTCGCACGTTAGCATCTTGAAGAAGGTGGTCTTGCCCGCGCCGTTGGGGCCGATGATGCCGCGCAATTCGCCGGGCAGCACGGAAAATGTGATGTCGCTGTTGGCGACGAGGCCGCCGTAACGCTTGGTGAGCCCCCTGGCCTCGAGAATGGGCGCCGCCCCGCGCTCGCCGGCCCGCGCCCGCGTCGCGTGATGGCTCGGCTCGACCGCGTCGGCCGCGGCCGCGGCCTTGCGTTCGTCCTGTGCGGTGAGCGCCTTTTCGGTCGGCTCGGCCGTTTTGCCGGCGCGGCCGAGCGCCGCGGCGAGCAGATCGGCGGTCCCGCCGATCAGCCCGCGACGGAGAAAGCACACGAGCAGCACGAAGACAATGCCGAGCACCAGTTTCCAGGCTGCGCCGAGATGCAACGTCGTCTGCAGGAAATCGCTGAGATAGAGCCAGACTGTCGCCCCCACCAGTGGCCCGAACAGGGTGCCGGCGCCGCCGATCGCGGTTTGCATGACCAGTTGCCCCGACGTATCGAACATGAAGGCGTCCGGCGGCATGAAGCCTTGCATGACGCCGAGAAGGCCGCCGGCGAAGCCGGCATAGGCGGCGGCAATGACGAAAGCGGTAAGCTTGTAGCCGTGAATGTTGTGGCCGACGGCGGATGCGCGCAGCGGATTGTCGCGGATGGCACGCAGCACGGCGCCGACCGGCGAGCGCACGATACGCAAGGCGATGACCATGCCGATGAAATACCAGAACGCGAGGAAAGCATAGAGCGACGTATCGGAGTCGAAATGGAATGTCGTGAAGCCGAGATCGAGGCTCGGCGTTGGCACGCCGGGCAACCCGTTCTCGCCGCCGGTATAGGCGGCGAGCGGGTTGAACTCCACGAAAAAGAAGACTTCGGCAATCGCCACAGTGATCATGGCGAAATAAATGCCGGTGCGGCGCAGCGCGATCAGACCTACCAGATATCCCACGACGCCGGCCACGAGCATGCCGATGATCAAGGAGGTGACCACGTGCGGGAAGTTGGCGATCGTGAGCAGATAGGCCGCCACCATGCCGCCGGTGCCGAAAAAAGCGGACTGGCCGAATGACAACAACCCCGTAAATCCGAACAGAATGTCGAAGCCGATGCCGAACACTCCCCAGACCAGGATGCGGTTGATCGTCGTCGGCGTGAACCCGAGATGGGGCAGGACGAACGGCGCCGCGATGAGACCCGCGGCCGTCAGCGCCTCGACGAGGAACGGACGTTGCCTGAGCATCAGCGAACCGCGCTCATTCGCGGCCGGCCGTGCCGAGCAGCCCGTAAGGGCGCAGCACGAGTACCAGCGTCATGGCGACGAACAGCATGACGTAGGAATAGCCGGGGTTGAACATCGAGGTGATGCTGATGATCTCTCCGGCGATCAGCCCGCCGAGCACCGCCCCGGGAAACGAACCCACGCCGCCGATCACGACCACGACGAAGGTCTGCACCAGGATCGCCTCGCCGGCATCGGGGGCGATCGACACGACCGGCGCGTTGACGATGCCGGCAAAGCCCGCCGCCATGGCGCCGATGCCGAAAACCAGCATGAAGACCTTGTAGACGTCGATGCCGAGCGCATCGACCATGACCGAATCCTCGATTCCGGCACGCACGATCATGCCGATGCGCGTGCGATAAAGCACGACGTAGAGCGCGAGCAGCGCGACGGCCACGATCCCCAACAGCGCGAGGCGATAGGTGGGATAGAACATGAAGCCGAGCGGCGTGATGCCCACCAGGGGAGCCGGCGCGGGCACGGTCTTCGAAAGGCTGCCGAAGAAGAACCGCACCGTCTCGACAATGACAATGCCGAGCCCGAAGGTCACCAGCAGCTGATCCTCATGCGGCCGCTTGTAGAAATGGCGAATGACCACCCGTTCCATCACGACGCCGACCAGCATGACGAACAGCGCGCCGGCGGCCACGGCCGCGATGAAGGAGCCGGTGTGGCTGTAGGTCAGCCAGCCGGCATAGCCGCCGAGCATGAACATCGCGCCGTGCGCCAGGTTGAGGACGCCGAGAGTGCCATAGATGATCGTGAGGCCCGACGAAATGAGCGCGAGCAGCGCCCCCAGCACGAGCCCGTTGAAGCATTGCGAGATGAAATTGGCCCAGTTGATCACGTCGGATCTCGCGATTGCTTGCGCGTTCTTCGGCGCAACGCCGTGACGTCGCGGCGCGCTGCAGTCCCGAACGGCGTGCGTGTCTTCAGAAACAGGATCCCGCGCCCGCGGCACAGCCTTCGCCGCCGCGCCGCGGGCGGGGACCGAATTCAGGTGTAGTCACCGAGCTTGCAGCCGAACGCATCCGGCTTCTGCATCAACGGTTCGCCCGGCACGACTTCGAGCACCTCCCAGTAGTCCTCGTTGTTCTTCATGTCGCTCGGCTTCTTGCCGCGGACGATGATAACGGGACGAACCAGCTGGTGATCGGCGGCGCGGAAATGCACGTCGCCCACCGTGGAGGGGAACGTCTCGCCTTTCTCGTACTGCTTGATGACGTCCGGCGGGTAGAACGTGCCCGCCTCCGACACCATGCGCGCCCAGATGGCGAAAGACATGTAGGAATTGTTGGCGCCCCACTCGGGTCGATAGTTGTACTTCTTGTAGAACGCGTCGACGAACATCTTCGCGAGCGGGAACCTATCTTCCAGCGTCCACCAGAAATCGGTGGCGGCATAGACACCCGCGGTCAGCTCGGGCCCGGCTTCCTTCGCCAGGAACGGGATCTGATAGGGAACCACCAGCGTCATCTTCGGGATGATGCCGAACTGCTTGGCCTGTTGGATCGACAGCACCGCGTCGCGTCCCCAGTTCACGTTGATCAGGAATTCGGCACCGGAATTGGCGATGTTGGTGAGATATTGGCTGAAATCCTGAGTTCCGAGCGGAGACACCTGGTTGGTCACCATGGTCCAGCCGGCGTTCTTCGTCAGATAGTCATTGACCGACTTGGTCACGGTGTGACCGTAGGTATAGTCCGGGGTCATGAACGCCGCCTTGCGGTTCTTGCCGAACGCCTTCACCAGCACCGGACCGATGGCGTTGGCGGCGGTCTCGCCGTAGAAATTCTGGCGGAAGCCGTAGCGCACGCAGTCCTTTCCGGTGGTGTCGTTCGAACCGGAAATGCCGGTGACATAGAGCACCTTCTCGCGCTGCGCGAACTTGTTGAGCGCGACGGCGACCGCGCTCGACGTCGAGCCGGTCATCAGGATGATCTTGTGCTGGTTGATGAACGTCTGCTGCTCCTGCACCGCCTGGTTCGGCTTTGCGGCCGAATCGGCGACGAGCAGTTCGACCTTCTTGCCGAGCAGGCCCTTGGTGACCTTCGGCGCGATCTTCTTCAGCAGCGGATGGCCCGTATTGATGTGTTCGACCGCGAGCTGCCATCCCTTGAGCTCGTCCTCGCCCTGCACCGCGTAAGTGCCGGTGCGCGGCACGGTGGCGGCGACATAGACCGTGTCGCCCTGCGTGCCCTCGGGCCAGGTGCCGATCGGCGGTTTGTCGTTCACGCCCACGGCAAAGACCGCATCCGCGAATGCCGGCGCCAGCAAGGCGCCGCCAGCAAGACCCGCACCCGCCCGGAGCACGCTCCGGCGCGAAACCTGGTTGCTCATCTGCGATTCCTCCCTTTTGGGTTCATCGATCCATTCGCCCCCGACTTGCCGCCACCCTGCGCACCATCCGCTTTGCGCGGCGCCTTTGTAGCCCAGTTAAGAGCCCGTCGCGATGTCGCCCGCGTCACGCGCGGCGACGAAAGCCGCATGGCCGGCGAAGAGTTGCATTGCCGACGTCGATTGCAACGATCGTCAATGCCACTTTGGTCGATACTGCGCGGGATTATTAATCCCGCGCAAAGACGGGCCGCGTTTCGCCGCCAAGGCGCGACGTTGCGACGAGACGCCGCGGGCAAGACGCGGCGTCCGACGAAAATCGAGTTCATTCATGCCAGTGCGAGACGCGATTGCGACCAAAGACGTAGAGGCCGACGGGCGCGCATCGGGCGGCGCGCGCAAGAGGTCGTCGCCCTCGGCGTCGGCCCCGGCGCGGGGTTCAGCCGAGGTTCAGATCCTGGAAAAAGTCGTTGCCCTTGTCGTCGATGACGATGAAGGCCGGGAAATCCTCGACCTCGATCCTCCAGATCGCCTCCATGCCGAGCTCGGGATATTCCTGGACCTCAACCCGCTTGATGCAGTGCTCCGCGAGCTTGGCCGCGCTGCCGCCGATCGAGGCGAGATAGAAGCCGCCATATTTCTTGCATGCCTCGCGCACGGCGGCCGAACGGTTGCCCTTGGCGAGGGTAATGAGCGCGCCGCCCGCGGCCTGGAACTGCTCGATGTAGGAATCCATGCGTCCGGCCGTGGTGGGCCCGAACGAGCCGGAGGCGTAGCCCTCCGGCGTCTTGGCGGGACCGGCATAATAGATCGGATGGTTCTTGAAATAATCGGGCAGTCCCTCTCCCGCCTCCAGCCGCGCGCGCAACTTCGCGTGCGCCAGATCGCGCGCCACGATCATCGGCCCGTTCAGCGAAAGCCGTGTCTTCACCGGATAGGCGGAAAGCTGCCGCAGGATTTCCCGCATCGGCCGCCTGAGATCCACCGTGACCACCGTTCCGCCGAGCTGCTCCTGGTCGACGTCGGGAAGGTACTGCGCCGGATTGCGTTCGAGCTCCTCGAGGAAGACGCCCGCGCGCGTGATCTTGCCCAATGCCTGCCGATCGGCGGCGCAGGAGACGCCGAGACCGATCGGCAGCGAAGCGCCGTGGCGCGGCAGGCGAATCACGCGCACGTCGTGGCAGAAATATTTGCCGCCAAATTGCGCGCCGACGCCGAGCGATTGGGTCAGCTTCCAGATTTCCTGTTCCATGTCGAGATCGCGGAAGGCATGGCCGTCCTGGCCGCCGCTGGTGGGTAACGCGTCGAGATATTTCGTGGAGGCAAGCTTCACCGTCTTCATGGTGAGTTCGGCGCTGGTGCCGCCGATGACGATGGCGAGGTGATAAGGCGGGCACGCCGCGGTGCCGAGGGTGAGTATCTTCTCCTTGAGGAATGCCATCATGCGCTCGCGCGTGAGGATCGACGGGGTCGCCTGGAACAGGAACGACTTGTTGGCCGAGCCTCCGCCCTTGGCGATGAACAGGAACTTATATTCGTCCTCGCCCTCGGCGAGGATCTCGACCTGCGCCGGCATGTTCGATCCGGTGTTCTTCTCCTCGAACATGGATAGCGGCGCAAGCTGCGAATAGCGCAAATTCTTTTTGAGATACGCGTCGCGCGCGCCTTCGGCGAGCGCGGCTTCGTCGTCGCCGGCGGTGAACACCAGCCGGCCGCGCTTGCCCATGATGATGGCGGTGCCGGTGTCCTGGCACATCGGCAGCACGCCGCCGGCGGCGATGTTGGCGTTTTTCAGAAAATCATAGGCCACGAACTTGTCGTTGGCGGAGGCCTCCGGGTCGTCGAGGATGCGGCGCAGCTGCCGCAGATGTTCCGGCCGCAGGAGATGATTGATGTCGATGAACGCCGCCTCGGCGAGCGCGCGCAGCGCCTCGCGCTCGACGATGAGCAGATCCCGGCCCATCGCCCTTTCGACCCGCACGCCGCCGACGTCGAGCTTCCGGTATGGCGTGGTGTCGGCGCCGAGCGGAAAAAGCGGCGTGTGGTGATACGGGGGCAAAGGGGCGGCGATGGGAGCGTTCATGACGGCGTCCGCTGATCCTCATGTCGTTTTGGCGTCGCGGCTTCCGGTTAGCGCGCCCGGCATCCGCCTGTAAAGCGCAGGGCATCCGGATCGTGCCTGCCGCGCGCGCCCGAGGGCCGGCGCGGCATTGCCCGTCCGCTTGACACCGCTTGTGCGGTGCAGCAGCCACGCCGCGCGGGCTTGGAATTTTGTCCGTCGTCCCTATATAGCGGGCAGGTCGCCTGGGCTTGCCCGGCGCCGGCTCTCCCCCAAACCGATATGTCGCGAGCGGCCGACGGCGGGATGCGCCCGGCAGCGCATTGTTCCGTGACGTGGTTGAGATCGATGCCGCACCGTCGTCGTCGTCATGTCCTCATCGAGACGCGAAAGGGGCGGCGCAAGGCGCCGTTCACGGTACCGGAGAGCGCGAGCGCCGTCGAAGTATCGCTGCGGCTACGCGAAATCGGCTGGACGCCGTACAAGGTTCGCTTCGATACGCAGCTCCAGGCCTGGATCGCGCTCGTGATCGACTGGCAGCGCGCCGCTTGACGAGGCCGGGCCCGACCGGCCGCGCCTTGCTGCCGCAAACACGCGTTTTGCGGACCGCATCGCCTTGATCCTTGACGTCGGTATGCACCTCTCGTCGCGCCGGCGGCATTGACCTTTGCCGCGCTTTCTGCCATCGGCACGATCGCGCTTCCGTTTTCGAACACCGCAATGCCCCGCCGACCTTTCCGCCTCGGCCGTTCGTTGACCGGCCTCGGCCTCTTCGCCACTCGACCGATCAAAAAGAAGACGCGTCTTGCCGAATATCGCGGCCCGATTCTCACCCAGGAGGAAGCGGAACGGGCGGAGCGACGCGGCAATCGCTATCTCTACGAGGTGAGCAGGAACCGCACGATCGACGGCACGCCGCGTTACAATATCGCGCGCTATTTCAATCATTCCTGCAACCCCAACGCCGAATCGGTGATCTGGCGCGGCCGCGTCTTCATCCGCACGCTGCGCGACATCAAGCCCGGCGAGGAGATCACGTACGACTACGGCACGGACTACCTGAAGAACGTCATCGGCCGCTCGAAATGCAAATGTTCCCGCTGTCGGCGCCGGCGAGCCAAGCGCGCGCGCGAGCGACGCGCGTCGAAACGGCGAGGCAGGGCAAAATCCGCGCGCCGGCAGGGCCGCCCACGAGGCCGGCGCGGGTGATGGTTGCCGTCGCTCCCCAGCAGCGTCACGACCGGGTCCCGCTCGGCATTGCCTTCATGCTGGCGGCGACGGTCGCCTTCGCGCTGTCGACGGCGATTTCAAAATGGCAGATCGCGCGCTTTTCCTTCGCGGAAGTGCTGTTCTTCCGCACCGTGGGCTCGCTCTTCATCTGTGCCCTGCTCATCCTGCCGCGGACCGGACTCCGGGTGTTCCATACCCGGCGCTTGGGCGACCACCTCGGCCGCAACCTGACCCAGGCCGTGGCGCAAAGCCTGATCGTGATCGCGCTCGGCCTGATGCCGCTCGCGGGGGCGGTGGCGATCAACTTCTCCGCACCGCTGTTTGCGACTCTGTTCGCGGCGCTCTGGCTCAAGGAGAGGGTCGGCGCCGCACGCGGCGCGGCGCTCGCCGTCGGTTTCTGCGGCGTGCTGCTCATCGCCGCGCCTGGCGCCGACAGTTTCCGTCTCGGCGCGCTGTGCGCGCTCGCCAATGCGGTGATGTTCGGCAGCGTCACGGCGGCGGTGCGCGGCATGAGCGCGACCGAATCGGCGGAGACGCTGACCATGTACCAGATGGTGCTGCTCACGCTCGTTTTTGCCGCAGCCTTGCCGGTGGCAGGCGTCGTCGCGCCCGCAGGCTCGGATCTCGCTTTGCTCCTCGTCAACGGCCTGTTCAACGGCCTCGGGCAATATGCCTGGACGCGGGCGCTGGCGCTCGCGCCGCCGGCCGCCGTCGGTCCGTTTTATTATTTCACGCTGGTCTGGGCGCTGCTGCTCGGTTTCCTGGTCTGGGGCGACGTGCCGAGCCCGAGCCTGCTCGCGGGCTCGATCGTGGTCGTCGGCTCGGGGCTATTCCTGCTCTGGCATGAACGCGGCAGGCAACGAGCCGCGCGTCGCGGGAGAGAATGAAGCAAGCAAGGAGGAGCAATTCATGAGCATCGATGTTCGCCGCGTCGTCACCGGGCACGACGCGCAGGGACGCGCCTGCGTCCTCATCGACGAGAAGGTCACGAACGTGACGTCGCACCGGCCGGGCGCCCATTACAGCGTCATCTGGTCCACGGATACGCTGCCGGCGAACAATGACGGCAACGAGGACCCCTCGGGCAAAGCGATCGGAACCACCATCCCGGGCGGCTCGGTCTTTCGCATCGTGAGCTTCGCTCCCGGCGTCGCCCCCCGCAACCACCGCACCGATTCGATCGACTACGCCGTGGTGATGGCCGGCGAGATCGACATGGTGCTCGACGACGAAACCGTGCACCTGCGGGCGGGAGACGTCCTGGTGCAGCGCGGCACCATCCACAACTGGGTGAACAACGGCACCGAGCCTTGCGTCATCGCCTTCGCGCTGATCGCGGCCAAACCGGTCACCGTCGCAGGCAAAACCTTGCCCGCGCAGGGCTGAACGCAGGGTAACGGCCGCCTCCACCGGCGGGCGCTGCTCCCGCGTCGTTCTCCCGCTGGCTTTGCGCCCGACGGCATCGGCCGCCCCCCCCGCCGGCGCGATGACGGGAAAGCCCGCATCCGCCGCGGCGGTCGAGCGCCGTGACCGCGCGAGTGCGCACGTCTTACCGATCGACGACGTGGGGATCCCGGCAGGCTGCGGCAAACCGACCAATAGTCCCGATATCGAACCGTCCAGGCGCGCGAAGCCAAGCCATCGAGAATTGGTCC
>JADGGK010000021.1 GCA_019689975.1 Pseudolabrys sp. | reverse complement strand
TTGCGAGCCCGAGCGAAGCGAGGGCGAAGCAATCCAGAAACGGCAGGCCCACGAATGCATGCATTGGGTCTGTGGCACGATAGAGACTGGATTGCTTCGGCGGCTTGCGCCGCCTCGCAATGACGGCGGGAATGCCGCGCCACAATGACGCGCGTCGTGCCTGCGGCACGGGCTGTGACCGGATTGCTTCGTCGCCGCTTGCGCGGCTCCTCGCAATGACGGCGTCGTCATTGCGCGCCCGCGCGACCCATGGCTTTGCGGTTGCGAGACTCACATTGCTGGGGCTTGGGGTCGCCATCGGTCACTCCCGCCTGGGCGGCGGCAGGCGCGCAAGCCGCGCTTTGAAGTCGAAATCGCCGTCGGCGGCCTCCTGCGGAGAGATCGTCTCGCCGGCGGCGAGCAATCGTCGGCCGAACATGTGATCGGCGGCGCGGTTGACCGATTCGATCCCGACGAGTTTATTGTTGCGGAAGCAGAACACCGAAAAGGAGCGCGTCGCCGGATCGCCGCGCAGCACCGTGCGCTCGCTATTGGCGGTAAGACCGACCATCTGCAGTTTGAGATCGCGCTGGTCGCTCCAGAACCAGGGCACGGCGGCATAATCTTCCGGATGACCCGCAATCCGCCGCGCGACGCTGCGGCCCTGATCCGTCGCGTTCTGCACCGATTCGAGGCGGACGATCTTTCCGGTTGCCGGATCGGGAAAGGCGGCACAATCGCCGATCGCCGAGATGCGCGGATCGGACGTGCGGAGCTGCCGATCGACGAGGATGCCGTCGGCCACCGCGAGGCCGGCGTCCGCGGCCAGACCGACATCGGGCGTAATGCCGACGCCGACCAGCACCAGATCGGCCGCGAGCCGGCGGCCGTCGGCAAGGCGCGCGCCCACGACGCGTCCGTCGACGCCGTCAATGCGCTGCAAGCGCGCCCCGAGCAGCAACTCTGCGCCCCATTCGCGATGCACCCGCGCGTAAAACTCGGACAAGGGCGCGGTCACCGCCCGGCTCATGACCCGCGGCAGCGCCTCCAGAATATGAATCCGCTTGCCGAGCTTGCCGGCCACCGCGGCGATTTCGAGCCCGATGAAGCCCGCGCCGACGACGATCACCTGTTGGGCGGCCTCGAGCCTGGCGCGGATCGCGTCGCAGTCGTTCCGCGTGCGCAGATAGAGCACGCCGTCGAGCGTCGCCCCCTCGATGGCAAGGCGGCGATGACGCGCGCCGAGCGCCAGCACGAGATGATCGAAGGGCAGCGCGGCCCCCGAGGCGAGCCTCACGCGCGCCGCGGCGCGGTCGATCGCCACCACCGGATCATCGAGGATCAGGTTGATGTGTCGCGATTCATAGAAGGCGGGCGGCCGCAGCAGCAGCCGTTCGTCGCTCAATTCGCCGAGCAGATAGGCCTTCGACAGCGGCGGCCGCTGGTAGGGCAGCAGACCCTCGTCGCCGACGAGCGTGATCGGATCCTGGTAGCCAAATTCGCGCAGCGAAGCGGCCGCCTGGAAGCCGGCCTGGCCGGCACCCACGATCACGGTTCCCACGCTCACCGGTAACCTCGCGGAGCGCTAGGCGCGCGCGGCATGACGGACTTCCCCCCGTGACCCGTCTAACCGAATTTGCTTCGTGCTAAAAGCGCTGCAAACATTGGCGCCGCCATTCTCCACGGGGCAGAACGATGGGCAGGAAACCGCAGTCGCCGCAACGTCGTCGATACCGCTCGCAGCTCTGGTTCGACAATCCCGACAACCCGGGCATGACCGCGCTCTACCTCGAGCGTTATCTCAACTACGGCCTCACCCAGAAGGAATTGCGCTCCGGCAAACCGATCATCGGCATCGCCCAGACCGGGTCCGATCTTTCCCCCTGCAACCGTCATCACCTCCAATTGGCCCAACGCGTGCGCGAAGGCATCCGCGCCGCCGGCGGCATCGCCCTGGAATTTCCCTGCCATCCGATCCAGGAAACCGGCAAGCGGCCGACCGCCGCGCTCGACCGCAATCTCGCTTATCTTTCGCTGGTCGAGGTGCTCTACGGCTATCCGCTGGACGGCGTGGTCCTGCTCACCGGCTGCGACAAGACCACGCCGGCCTGCTTGATGGCGGCCGCCACCGTCAATACGCCGGCCATCGTGCTCTCGGGCGGGCCGATGCTCAACGGCTGGTGGAAGGGCGAGCGCGCCGGTTCCGGCACCGCGATCTGGCAGGCGCGGCAGGACATGGCTGCCGGCCGCATCAGCGCGGAGGAATTCATCGACATTGCCGCCTCGACCGCGCCCTCGATCGGGCACTGCAACACCATGGGCACGGCGTCGACCATGAATGCCATGGCGGAGGCGCTCGGCATGTCGCTGCCGGGCTGCGCGGCGATACCGGCGCCCTATCGCGAACGCAGTCAGATCGCCTACGAGACGGGGGTGCGCGCGGTGCAGATCGTGGAGGAGGATCTCAAACCCTCCGACATCCTCACCCGCAAAGCCTTCGAGAACGCCATCGTCGCATGCTCGGCGATCGGCGGCTCGACCAACGCGCCGATCCATATCAACGCCATCGCGCGGCATGTGGGCGTCGACCTCAGTATCGAGGATTGGGAGACGATCGGCTACGACGTTCCGCTGCTGGTGAACATGCAGCCGGCGGGGAAATATCTCGGCGAAGACTATTTCCGCGCCGGCGGCCTGCCGGCCGTGATGCATGAGCTGATGGCGGCCAAACGCATTCATGCCGATGCGCTCACCGTCAACGGCAGGACCATGGGCGAGAACGTGCGCCATGCCAAAACCGCCGATCCGGATGTCATCCGACCCTACGACAGACCCTTGCGAAGGAACGCCGGCTTCAAGGTGCTCAAGGGCAATCTGTTCGATTCGGCGATCATGAAGACCAGCGTGATCTCGGAAGAGTTCCGCAACCGCTATCTGTCCGATCCGAAGGATCCCAACGCCTTCGAAGGGCGCGTCGTGGTGTTCGACGGGCCGGAAGATTATCATCGTCGCATCGAGGATCCCTCGCTCAGGATCGATGAACGGACCTTGCTGGTCATCCGCGGCGTCGGACCGATCGGCTATCCCGGCTCCGCCGAGGTCGTCAACATGCAGCCTCCGGCCGCGCTGATCAAACGCGGGATTACGTCGCTACCCTGCATCGGCGACGGACGCCAGTCGGGCACCTCGGGCTCGCCGTCCATCCTTCATGCATCGCCGGAAGCGGCGGCGGGCGGCGGACTCGCCCTGCTCAAGACCGGCGACCGCGTGCGCATCGATCTCGACAAGGGCACCGCGGACATCCTCGTGTCGAAGGCGGAGATCGCGCGGCGCCGCAAGGCATTGAAGCGGCGCGGCGGCTACAAATATCCGGCAAGCCAGACTCCCTGGCAGGAGATTCAGCGCGGCATGGTCGCGCAGCTGGCCGACGGCATGGTGCTCGGGCCGGCGGTCAAATACCGGCACGTCGCGCAACGGAGCATCCCACGCGACAACCACTAAGGCCAAAGGCGGTGAAATGCACCCATCATTGCGGGCCCGAACGCCCTTCCCCCGGCATTGCGAGCCTGAGCGACAGCGAGGGCGACGCAATGCAGGGAATAGACCGATGCTGGATTGCTTCGTCGCCTTTTCGGAACTGCTCGCAACGACGGCACCGACGCAAGCCGCTCGGGATCTCCCTGGCGGGGGAACGACCGAGGGTAGCGCGCGAGAACCAAACCGACATGGCGCGCGAGGTCGTGCCGGCGCAGATCAGGGTCCGTGCGCGCGCACGGGATGCGCCCCGGCGACAGTTTCGCGGCCGGGGCGAGCGGAGAGCAGACACTGGCGAGGTGAGCCATGGCAGACCGCATGAAGAACAAACTCGCATTGGTGACGGCGGCGGCACAGGGAATCGGCCGCGCCATTGCGCAGGCCTTCGCGGCGGAAGGCGCACGCGTGATCGCCACCGACATTGCCGTCGACAAACTTGCCGGGCTCGCCGCCGTCAGACGTGATCGGCTCGACGTGCTGTCGACCGACGCGGTCAATGCTTTCGCCCAGTCCGTCGAGAAGGAGTTCGGCGCGCTCGACGTGCTCGCCAATGTTGCCGGTTATGTGCACCAGGGCACGGTGCTCGAATGCGACGAGAAGGATTGGGATTTTTCGTTCGATCTCAACGTCAAGTCCATGCACCGCACCATCAAGGCCTTCCTTCCCGGCATGTTGAGGAAAGGCGGCGGTTCGATCATCAACATGTCCTCGGGCGTGTCCTCCATCAAAGGCCTGCCCAATCGCTACGTCTACGGCGCCACCAAGGCCGCGGTGATCGGCCTTACCAAGGCGGTCGCAATCGATTTCATCGGCAAGGGCATCCGCTGCAACGCGATCTGCCCGGGCACCATCGTCTCTCCCTCCTTCGAAGAGCGAGTGGAGGCCGTCGCCCGACAGACGGGCAAATCGCTGGCCGAGGCGCGCGCGGCCTTCATCCAACGCCAACCCATGGGCCGACTCGGCACCGCCGAGGAGGTCGCGGCGCTCGCCGTATTCCTGGCCTCCGACGAATCGAGCTACGTCACCGGCCAGCCTTATCTGGTCGACGGCGGCATGGCGATATAGGATGCATGACGTCGAGGATCGGCAGCCGGCCGGCGATCCCGGTCGTCACCATCGTCGAATTGTTCCGCTTCGCAGCGGCCGGATCGGAAATCGTGGTTGTGGTGACGGTGGCGATCGGCATGACCATCCGGTCGATCGAGCCCCCGGCCTTGATCCCCGCGATGCCGTTGGCGCGGGCGCCAATCACCGCGTTTTCCGCGGCACCCCCGTCGGCGGTCGAATGTTGCTTCCGCACGATCATGAACCGACGCACGCCCGCGCGACTTGTGTCGCCGGTGCGTTCGACGGCATGATGGCGGCCGACGAACCCCTTGGGGCGCCCATCATGCGGGACACGATAATTCATCTCGTCGCGGCCCTCCTCCGGATCGGCGCGTCGGCCCGGTCCATCGCGCCGGCTGCGACGGCGAGGTAAACGGCCGCTGCGATGTTCGCTGACCGGATCGAGGGCAAGTGGATCGACGCCTTCTGCGAGGTGTTCGAGAAATGCGCGGTCAGGCGCGGGGACACCGCGGCCATCCTGTCGGAAACGCAATCGCGGGAACTCAACGTCAGGCTCGCCGAGCTCGCTCTCCTGCGGCTCGGCGTGCGGCCGTTCCATCTCGTGCTGCCCACGCCGCGCAACCCCCACCCCGTGCCTGTGCGCTCGACCGGCGCGAGCGAGGCGATCGGCCGTCTCGCGCCGGTGGTTTCGGCACTCGGCCAGGCCGGATTTGTCGTCGACTGCACCGTGGAAGGCCTGATGCACGCGCCCGAGACGCCCGAGATCCTCAAGGCCGGCGCGCGCATCATGGTGATCTCCAACGAGCATCCCGAAGCGCTCGAGCGCCTGCGACCCGACACGCGGCTGGAGAAAAAGGTGCGCGCGGCGGCCCGGATGCTGCGCGGGTCGAAACGGATGACCGTGACCTCAGCCGCCGGCACCGATCTTTCCGTCGCCATGGAAGGCGCGGCAACGGTGGGCATCTGGGGCTGGACCGACAAGCCGGGCACGCTCGCGCACTGGCCGGGCGGGCTTGTGGTGAGCTTTCCGCGGAATGGTACCGTTGACGGCCGGCTGGTGCTCGACCGCGGCGACGTCAACCTCACCTTCAAGCGCTACCTGCAGGACCGGGTCACGCTGACCATCGACAAGGATTATGTGACCAAGATCGAGGGCGACGGATTGGATGCGGCGCTGATGCGCGGTTATTTCGCCGCCTGGTGCGACCGGGAAGCCTATGCCGTGTCGCATGTCGGCTTCGGCATGAATCCGGCCGCGCGCTACGAGGCGCTGGCCATGTACGACCTGCGCGACACCAACGGCACGGAATTGCGCGCCGTCGCCGGCAATTTTCTGTTCTCGACGGGCGCCAATGAATTCGCGGGCCGCCATACCGCCGGCCACTTCGACCTGCCTGTCATGAAGACGACCATCACGGTCGACAATACCGTGGTGGTGAAGGAGGGCGCGCTGCAGGACGTGTTCGAATGAATCCCCCGCCGCATCCGGTGCCACGCCAACCGAGGCGTGTCGACCGGCATTCGCGGTAAAGCGAAATCCGCAGGTCTCATTCCCTCGGGGCATGCGGCGGTGCGGCGGCGCGCGAGCCGTACCCGCGGGCAGGCGCGTCAGTCGAGCACCGGCGGTTTCACCAGCTCGAGGAAGCGCAGCATCCCGACAAAGGCCTTCATGCGTTCGGCGCGGAAGGCGTCGAGATCGAGGTCCTCATAGTTCAGGAATCCGCGCCGCGTGCTCATACCGACACGGCCCTCGCGCATGTTGCGCTCGATGATCTCGGGGGCGGCGTAACGCTCGTTGCGCAGCTCCGCGGCCAGATAGCGGCTCGCGTAATAAAGGATGTCGCCGCCGCCCCAGTCGATGAATTCCAGAAGCCCGAGCACGGCGAAGCGGAATCCGAACCCGTATTTGACCGCCTTGTCGAGCTCTTCGGGGGCGGCGACGCCCTCCTCCACCATGCGCGCCGCTTCGTTCATGGCCAGGACCTGAATGCGCGGCACGATGTAGCCAGGCCGTGCGGCGCAGACGACCGGAACCTTGCCGATGGCCTCGAGCAATGACTTGAGCCGCGCCGTGACCGCCGGATCGGTGCGGGCGCCCGGCGAAAGCTCCACCAACGGCACCAGAAAGGCCGGATTGAGCCAGTGCGCGTTGAGAAAGCGCTCCGGTCCGATGACGCTGTCCGCGAGCGCGTCGACCAGAATGGTCGACGTGGTCGACGCGATGATCGCGTCCGCGGCGGCAAGCCGCGAACAGAACTCGAGCGCATCGCGCTTGACGTCGAGCACCTCGGGCACGCCCTCGAAGATGACGTCGGCCTTCGCCAATGCCGCGCCGGCTGCACTGCGGGGCAGAACGTCGAGGCGCTGCATGATGCGGTCGACGCCATCGGCGCCGAAGAGCCCGAGGCGGGCGAGGCCTGCCAGCGTATCGCGGATCTCGCCAAGAGCGTCGTCCTTCAGACGTGCATGAGCGTCCGCCGGACGCGATTTGACATCGACCACCGCGACCGGATGGCCGGCATAGGCGAACACGATGGCGATGCCGCGTCCCATGCGGCCGGCACCCAGGCAGACGATACGCCGGCGCTCGGTCATCCAAAACCCTCGCGCAGGAGCGCCTGCAGCCGTGAGCGATCGAGTCCGCCGAGCCCGAGCGAGGCAAGCGTGCGTCCCGTCTGCATGAAGTCCTGTCCGCAGATGGCCCCGCCGATTGCCAGGAAGGCGCGCGCGAGCGGCATCGTCACGTCGACGAGCGCCGCCACCGAAAGCAGAAACGATAGTCCGATACGCGTATCCTCGAGCATATAGCGGTGTTCGGTCAGCACGATGTATTCGCGCCAGTCGCCCGAGTCGGTCAACCTGTCATGCGAGCCCCGCCCGTACATCCATTCGGGACCCGTCTTGGCATAGTGATCGGCAAGCGGGAAGTGCGGCGCCCCGTAGCCGAGCGCTTGGCGCAATTTGATGCGTTCGGCATCAAGCGCGTCGGTGACGCGGCGCACCGCCGCCTGGGTGCCTTCTTTGTGGATGTCCCATTTGTCGAAATGCTCGAGCGGGGCGGCATTCATCACGATCAAGGGCGGATGAATGATGGGCCCCGCATTCATCAGCGCGGCCGATAGCGCGTCGCCGCAGTCTTCGATGACGCCGGGGAAGACCCGACCGATCACCGCCAGCGCGTGCTCCTTGTACCGGAGCGGGAACACGCCGGTCGGCAGCCGCTTGGCGCGGACGGTGATTGCCGATTCGAAGGGTCCGTGCTTGCGCGTCAGCCACGGCAGGGTCCCCGTTTCCGCGCATGCAATCGCGGCACGGTTGCCGACGGCGCGTGCCGCTTGTGCGAAGATCACCGACCCGAACGTACCCGGCGGCAGAAAGATCACCTGACCGTCGCGCAGATGCGGCGCGAGCGCGGCGGCGATATCGTGCTGCGCCGTCGCCGGGGTCGGGCAGAGGATGAGTTCGGCATCTCGTACCGCTTCGCCGATATCGGCCGTGATGAGGGTCGGCTTGGCCTGGCGGCGTCCGGAAAAATCCTTGACCAGAATGACGCCGCCGGCGGCGCGGTGGGCGGCCACGGCGTCGGAATCGCGGCGCCACAGGCGCACGTCGTGGCCGTTGAGCGCAAGATCACCGGCCGCCGCAAAGGAGCCGTTGCCGCCTCCGAGCACGGCGATCTTCATGGCGCGCCTCGTTCTTTGAGCAAGAAGTGCTGTACTTTGCCGAGCGCGTTGCGCGGCAACGCCTCGACGAAGATGATTTCCCGCGGCACCTTGAAGCGCGCCAGTTCGCGCGCAAGGTGCCTGATGAGCGCGTCGGCCTCGCAGGCGCTGCCCGCGCGCCGCACGACATAGGCGACCGGCACCTCCTGCCATTTCGGATCCGGCCGCCCCACCACGGCGGCCTCCGCGACATCCGGATGGGTGGCGAGCACGCGCTCGATCTCGGCCGGATAGATGTTTTCGCCGCCGGAGATGATCACGTTCTTCTTCCGGTCGTGAATGTAAAAATAGCCGTCCTCGTCGCGCGTGCCGATGTCGCCGGAGTGGTACCAGCCCTCGCGCAACGCTTCGGCAGTCGCCGCGGGGTTACCCCAATATTCGCAGAAGACGTTCGGTCCGCGCACCAGCACTTCCCCCGCGACGCCCGGTGGCACGTCCCGGCCATGCTCGTCCACAATCCGCGCATCGCAATGCAAGCCCGGCAATCCGGTCGAGGTCTTGCGCGACAGGTCGCCGCCCAGGCGCGTGTAGACGGCGATCGGACAGGTCTCGGTGGCGCCGTAGACCTGCAGGACGGGCACGCCGCGCGCCTCGACCGCCTCGATCAACGGCACCGGAACCTGGGTCGAACCGGTGGTGAGCGCGCGCAGCGAAGTGATCTCGGTCGTCGTCCAGGCCGGATGCGCGATCAAGGCCTGGATGGTCGCCGGCACCAGTACGGTGAGCGTCGGCCTGTCGTGGGCAATCGCGGCAAGCGTCGCATCCGGCGAGAAGCGGGGATGAAGGGTGACGGTCGCGCCGATGTGCAGCGCGGGAGTGGTCTGGATGTTGAGGCCGCCGACATGAAACAAGGGCAGGACCGTGAGCACGTGATCGGCGGCGGTCATGTCATGCATGTGCTGGCTCATCACGCCGTTCCACAGGAGCGCCTCCTGGCGCAGCACCGCGCCTTTCGGCCGGCCGGTGGTGCCGGAGGTATAAACGAGGAGCAGCGGGCTCTTTTCGTCGACCCGCGGATCGCGACCTTCCCCGACATCGACGCAAGCGAGCTCGTCGACATTCCGCTGCGCGCCTTGCTCCCCGCCCAGGACCGCCACGCGCAGGGCGGGCATGGACTGCGTCAAGGCAAGCGAAACGTCGCAAAAACAGTGCTCGA
The DNA here is from genome assembly GCA_019689975.1 of Pseudolabrys sp. Classification (GTDB taxonomy): domain Bacteria; phylum Pseudomonadota; class Alphaproteobacteria; order Rhizobiales; family Xanthobacteraceae; genus Pseudolabrys. The sequence goes on along the minus strand of JADGGK010000021.1, from coordinate 32,445 downwards.
CGACGAGAACCTTGGCGGAGGCGTCGGCGAGAATGAAGAGCTGCTCGGGCACCGCGAGCCGCCAGTTCAAGGGCAGCAGCATGGCCCCGAGTCGCGCGCAGGCATAAAGCAGCACCAGATAGTCGGGGTGATTGGTGGCAAGGACGGCGACGCGATCGCCGCGCCCGACGCCGAGTTCGGCCTTGAGGCCGCGCGCGGTGTTGGCCACGCGCTCGGCGAAGGCGGCGTAGGAGATCGACCGGCCCTCGTAGCGCAACGCCGTCTTGTCAGGCGTGAACGCCGCATTGCGCTCGATGAGGTCGGCGAGATTCATGGCGCCTTTCACTCATCCGTCTCGCCCGGTTCGTAGAGCGCCTCGCGGCCAATGCGGTCGAGACAGATTTCGGCCGTCCACGGCAGCATCAGCGAGCCGCAGCGGCTGTCGCGATAGATGCGCTCGAGCGGCAGGCTCTTGAGCATCGCCTGCCCGCCGCAGGTGCGGATCGCCTTGACCGCGATGGCGTTGGCATTTTCCATCACGGTGTATTGAGCGGCATAGGCGCGCAGAACCTGATCCTTGGTCGGATTGGCGCGGGCCTCGCTGATCGCCTGGAACCAGATCGCCTTGGTCTGCTCCAGTGTGACGCGCATTTCCGCGACGGCGATCTGCTTGGTCGGATACATGCGGCGCTTGACGGGCGGCGTGCCGGGCACTTCGCCGCGCAGATAGGCCACGGTAAAGTCGTAGGCGGCCTGCGCGAGACCCATATAGGTCGGTGACAGCGTCAGAAACATGTGCGGCCAGCGCGTGGCTGCCTGGAAATAGACGCCGCGCGGCATCAGCATGGCGTCTTCCGGAACGAACACGTCCTTGAAAAGCAGGGTGCGCGAGACGGTCCCGCGCATTCCCAAGGGGTCCCAGTCGCCGACCACCGAGACGCCCTTCGCGTCCGCCGGAATGCCGAGATAAAGCGTGTTGCGCCGGCTGGCCGCCTCGCCCTCCGCGCGTTCCGTGCACAGCACGCCGTAATAGTCGGCCGCACCCGACAGCGACGCGAAGATCTTTTTGCCGTTGACGATGAATCCGCCCTCCACCGGCCTGGCCTCGGTGCCGAAGGCGACCGTGCCGGCGGCCGCCGCCCCGCCTTCGGAGAAGGGTTGCGCGTAGATCGCGCCGCGCTTGAGGATGCGATCATAGTGCTGGCTGCGTCGTCGCGCATGCGCCTTGCGGTCCTCGGCGCTCATCTCGAGATCGTCGGCAAGCGGTCCCGACCACAGCGTCGAGCACACGTGCATGTTCCAGGACAGGGCCGTCGCCCCGTCGTAGCGGCCGAGCTCCGCCGCAGCCAGGCAATAGGTCTGGAAATCGGCGCCGAGACCGCCGTCTTCCTTGGGAATGCAGATGGCAAGCAGCCCTTCCGGGTGCATGTCGCGAAAATTCTCGATCGGGAACGTCGCGTCGCGGTCGTGTTGCGCGGCGCGCGGCGCAAGTTTCGCCTTGCCGAACCGCCGCGCCTTGTCGATCAGCTCGACCTGGAAATCGTTCAGACGAAAAGCGTCGGGGGCGAAAATCGGGGCATCCTGGTCGAGATCGGTCGTGGCAAGGTTCATCCGTCAACTCCGAATCGGGGCGCGCGCGAAGGCCTCGCGCAGGAAATCGAGAATGGCCGCGTCATGCGCACGCGGCGCTTCCAGGTTCGGCATGTGTCCGACACCCGCAAGGCAGACGAAACGCGCGCCGGGGATTTTCTCCGCCATGCGCCGCATCATGGAGGGCGGCGCGTTGCGGTCGTGCTCGCCCACGAGGCAAAGGACCGGGATCCGGATCGCGCCGAGATTGGCGCGTTCGTCGAAACCGATCAGGCAATGGATGACGGCGCGATAGCTGCGCGGCGCAATCGTGCCCAGGACCTCGACCAGCAACCTGCGGCCGGCCGGGTCGGCGCCGGCTGACATGAGCTCATCGGCGATCGCGGCGGCGAGCTCCGCCATGCTGCGGCCCGAATCGAGAGCGCCCAGACGTGCGGCGATGAATCGCTTCTGGAATTCGCCCGTCGGATCGCCGAAGGCGGGGCTCGTGCCCGACAGCACCGCGGCACGGTAGCCGTCGGGATTCCGCCGCAGGCAGGTCTGCGCGATCATTCCGCCGAACGAATGGCCGACGAGGACCGGTCTTGCGAGACCATGCCGGTCGACATGCGCCTCGACGTCGGCCGCGAGCATGTCGAAGTCCATGTGATCGACCGGCGGACGCGCGCCGTAACCCGGCAGGTCGAGGGCGAGCGGCTCGTAGCCGGCGGCCCGGAAGCTCGCAAGCTGCGGCTCCCACAGCCGCGCCGCGCCGCCGATTCCCGGCAGGAAAATGACGGGGATGGACCCGGCCGCGCTCATCATTCGGGCACCACGGCCGTGGCCTCGATCTCGACCATGGCACCCTCCTCCAGCAGCCCGGCGACCACCAGCAGCGTCATCGCCGGATAATGCCGCCCGATGACCCGCCGATAGGCGGCGCCGATTTCTTTCCGCTGCGCGAGATAGGCTGCCTTGTCGACGACGTACCAGTTCAGCCGCACGAGATGTCGCGGCGCGCCGCCGGCCTCCGCAAGCACGGCCACGACGTTGCGCAGGGCCTGCTCGACCTGCGCCACCAAGCCGCCGCTGACGAGCTTGGCCTCGGCGGTCCAGCCGATCTGGCCGGCGATGAAGACGTTCCGCCCGCTTGCGGCGACGCCGTTCGAATAGCCCTGCGGCCGCGGCCAGTCCCTCGGTTGCAGGATGTCGAAGCCGCTTTCGCTCATGTCGCCTCCCGCTGGCGCAGGCGGAAGCGCTGGATCTTGCCGGTCTGCGTCTTGGGCAAAGCGTCGATGAAATGCACGGCGCGTGGATATTTGTACGGCGCGATCGTCGCCTTGACGTGATCCTGCAGTCGTTTGACGCTGTCGACCCCGCGCGGCACGCCCGGCTTGAGCACGACGAAGGCGGCGACGATCTGTCCCCTTTCCTCGTCCGGTTCGCCCACCACCGCGCATTCGGCGACGTCGGGATGGGTCAGCAGCGCCGCTTCCACCTCCGGGCCGGCGATGTTGTATCCGCCGGAGATGATCATGTCATCGGCACGGGCGACGAAATGGAACAGGCCTTCCTCGTCCTGCACGAAGGTGTCGCCGGTCAGATTCCAACCCTCCCGCACGTAATCCTTCTGCCGCTTGTCGGCGAGATAGCGGCATCCGGTGGGTCCGCGGACGGCGAGACGACCGGCCTGGCCGCGCGGCAATTCCCGCATGTCCTCGCCGACGATCTTGGCCTCGTAGCCGGTCACGGGGCGGCCGGTCGCGCCCGCGTGCGCATCCCCGATGCGGTTGGTGATGAAGATGTGCAGCATCTCGGTTGAACCGATGCCGTCGAGAATGGGCTTGCCGGTCTTGCGCGTCCATTCCTCGAAAACCGGCGCCGGCAGGGTCTCCCCGGCCGACACCGCAAGCCGCAGCGAGGAGAGGTCGGCGCCCTTGTCCATGGCCGCCAGCATGGCGCGATAGGCGGTGGGCGCGGTGAAGCAGATGGTCGCCTTGTAGGTTTCGATGATCTGGATCATGTTGGCGGGCGACGCATTCTCGAGCAGCGTTGCGGTCGCGCCGAACCGCAGCGGGAAGACGGCAAGCCCGCCGAGACCAAAGGTGAAGGCAAGCGGCGGCGAGCCGACGAAGACGTCTTGCGGCGTCACCTTCAGCACCTCGCGCGCGTAGCCGTCGGCGATGATGAGCAGATCGCGGTGGAAATGCATGGTCGCCTTGGGCTCGCCGGTGGTTCCCGAGGTGAAACCGAGCAGCGCCACGTCGTCGCGGCCGGTCGGCACCGCGTCGAACTGCACCGGCTTGTCGAGCGCGACGCGGTCGAGTTCGGCGTCATGATTGGCGGTGCCGTCGAAACAGACCACTTGCTTGAGAAACCTGCTCTCTTTGGCGCAGGCCACCAGTTCGTCGGCAATGCGGCTATCGCAGAGCGCGAGCTCGACCTCGGCCTTGTCGACGATCTTGGCAAGCTCGCCGGCGCGCAGCAGCGGCATGGTGTTGACCACGACCGCGCCGGCCTTGGTCGCGGCAAGCCAGGCCGCGACCAGGGCCGGATTGTTGCCGGAGCGAATGAGCACCCGGTTGCCGGGCCTGACGCCGTAATTCTCCACCAGCGCGTGCGCCAGCCTGTTCGACCAGTCGGCGAGCTCCTTGTAGGTGCGACGCCGGCCATTGCCGATCAACGCGGTGTGGTCGCCGAATCCCTTCGCGACCATCCGGTCGGTGAGTTCGGCGCCGACATTGATTCTTTCAGGGTACTGGAATTCCGGACGGTCCAGCAGGATATCCGGCCACTGATCGAAAGGCGGAAGATTGTCGCGCGCGAAGGTATCGACATGCGCGGAAGGCCCAAGTGTGCGCGTGGCGATCATGGCTGTGCTCCGATCTCGGAAAGGATGGCCCGGGCAATAATGATTCGCTGTACGTCGGAGGCGCCCTCGTAGATGCGCAACGCCCGGATTTCGCGATAGAGAGTCTCGACCGGATGGCCCGAGCGCACGCCGTCGCCTCCGTGCAGCTGCACCGCGGCATCGATGACGCGCTGCGCGGCTTCGGTCGCGTAGAGCTTCGCCATCGCCGCTTCGCGCGAAATGCGCGCGGCCCCGCTGTCCTTGCGCCAGGCGGCGCGATAGACGAGCAGCGCCGCCGCATCGATCGCGAGCGCCATGTCGGCGAGATGGCCCTGCACCATCTGCAGTTCGGCCATCGGCGCGCCGAACAGCTCGCGGCGCGCGACGCGCCCGACGGTCTCGGCCAAGGCACGGCGGGCGAAGCCGAGCGCCGCCGCGCCGACCGTGGTGCGGAAAACGTCGAGCGTCGCCATCGCGATCTTGAACCCCTCGCCCGGCCTGCCGATCAGCGCGGAGACCGGGACGCGGCAATTCTCGAACCGCAGGCGCGCGAGCGGATGCGGTGCGAGCACCGACAGGCGTTCGGCGACGAGCAGGCCGGGATTGTCGCCGTCGACGATGAAGGCGGAAAGCCCGCGCGCGCCCGGCGCTTCGCCGGTGCGCGCGAAGACAACGTAGAAATCGGCAATGCCGCCGTTCGAGATCCAGGTCTTCTCGCCATCGAGGACGTAGGCGTCGCCGTCGCGCCGCGCCGCGAGCGCGATGTTGGCGACGTCGGAGCCGGAGGCGGGCTCGCTCAGAGCGAAGGCGGCGATCGCCGTCCCCGCCCGCGTCTTGGGCAGCCACGCCGCGCGCTGCGACGGCGTCCCGAAAAGCGAGATCGGACCGGCTCCCAAGCCTTGCATGGCGAAAGAAAAATCGGCGAGCCCGTCGTAGCGCGCGAGCGTTTCGCGCGCCAATGCGAGCGACCGCACGTCGAGCGCCGCGCCCTCCGAGCCCGGGGCCGTGAGCGCAAGCCAGCCGGCCGCGCCCAATTGCGCGACCAGTCGCCGACAGGCGGCGTCCGTGTCGCCATGGTCGATGTCGGCAAGGCTGGCCCGCGCCCAGGCGTCGAGGTTTTCCGCCAGCGCGCGGTGGCGCGGCTCGAAAAACGGCCAGTCGAGATGGCTGTCGCGCATCATCAACCTGTCATCCCATGACATGAGCGCGCAGCACGCGCCGGCGCGCGAACGGACATCGGAGCGGGGCGGAGCGACAGGGGCGATCCCGGCCCGCATTGCGGTCGGCGCGCCGGCCAGCACGGGGCAAGGCGTGTCGACATGCGCCTAATCCCCGGCAAAGCGCGGCGCCTGTTTGGCGATGAAGGCCTCATAGGCGCGGCGGAAATCGCGCGTCTGCATGCAGATCGCCTGCGCCTGCGCTTCGGCCTCGATCGCCTGTTCGAGCGACATGGACCATTCCTGCGCCAGCATGGTTTTGGTCATCATGTGTGCGAAGCCCGGCCCGGCGGCGATGCTGCGGGCCAAACGCATCGCTTCCTCTTCGAGCCGTTCCGCCGGGACCAACCGGTTGAAGAACCCCCACCGTTCGCCTTCCTCCGCGCTCATGGTGCGGCCGGTGAACAGCAGTTCGGCGGCCCGCCCCTGTCCGATCACGCGCGGCAGCATGGCACAGGCTCCCATGTCGCAGCCCGCAAGCCCGACGCGCGTGAACAGGAACGCGGTGCGCGCAGCCGGCGTGCCGATCCTCATGTCGCAGGCGAGCGCGATCATCGCCCCGGCGCCGGCGCAGACCCCGTCGATGGCGGCGATGACCGGCTGCGGGCAGGCGCGCATGGCCTTCACGAGGTCGCCCGTCATGCGCGTGAAGGCGAGCAGGCCCTTCATGTCGCGCTCCATGAGCGGGCCGATGATGTCGCGCACATCGCCGCCGGAGCAGAAATTTCCCTGGTTGGAGCCGAATACCACCGCCCGGATGTCGCCGGCTTCACCGAGCTGCCGGAAGGTGTCGCGCAGCTCGGCATAAGAGTCGAAGGTGAGGGGATTCTTGCGCTCGGGCCGGCTGACGCTGATCACGGCCACGTCGTCCTCGACGCGCCAGTTGAAATGCCTCGGCCGGAAATCCTTCATGGTCATGGCCGCGCGCCTCCGTTGCGAATGCGGTCGGGAAGTCCGTCGAGATGCGCGATGAGGACCTCGGCTTCGGCCGCATCGAAATCCGCAAGCAGCTGGTCGATCCAACCCTGGTGGGCGCGCGCAACCGTGGCGAACAGCGAGTGTCCTTTGGCGGTGAGCCGCACCAGGACCGAGCGGCGGTCGTCGGGCGACGGCTGGCGCGCCACGAGCTTCTCGGCGACCAGCCGGTCGATGATGCCGGTGACGTTCCCGTTGGATACGATCAGCATGCGCGACAGCTCGGTCATGGTGATGCCGGCTTGCCTGCGCGAGAGCGCCGCCATGACGTCGAACTGCGGCAGCGTGATGGAAAATTGCACCCGCAGACGCTCGCGCAGCTCGGCTTCGATCGCGCGCGTCGCGCGCAGCAGACGCAGCCACAAGCGCAGCCGCTGCCTGCTCGCCGAGCTGGACGCGGCAGCCGTGCGCGCGTTCACCACCACGGTCATGCTTGTCCTCCTGCAACGCAAATTGCCTGCGCATTAATCGATGCCGCCGCCGGCGAGCAAAGAAACCGCACGGTGGCCGCGACTTCTTCCGGCCTCACCAACCGGCGGTGCGCATTGTCGTGCGCGAGCCTTGCGCGCACGTCCTGCGCGCTGCGGCCGGTCTTGCGGGCGACATCGGCAACCGAATCGGCCAGCATCGGCGTCTCGGTGTAGCCCGGACAGACCGCGTTCACGGTGATCCCCGTTCCCGCAAGCTCGGTCCCGAGCGCGCGGGCAAGGCCCACCACCCCATGCTTGGCCGCGCAATAGGCGGCGACGTAGGCGTAACCCTTGAGTCCGGCGGTCGAGGCGATGAAAATCACGCGACGCCCTTCGTCAACCGGCTCACGCACAAGGTCGGCGAGCGCCGCTTTGGCCGTGAGAAACGCGCCCGTGAGATTGACGTCGATCATGCGCCGCCACAATGCCGGATCGGTCGCGACGATCGGCGCGCTCTCCACCGCGCCGGCATTGGCCACGAGGATGTCGACCGGCCCGTGCGCTTCGTGCGCGGCTTGGATCATGGCCGCGCAATCCTCCTCGCGTGTCACGTCGGCCACGACCGCGGCTGCCTTCGGCATCGTCTTCGCCGCATCCTCGAGCCTCTTGCCACGTCGGCCGACGAGCGTGACCGCGGCGCCCGCCTCGCTCAGCATGCGCGCGACGGCCGCACCGATGCCGCTGCCGCCGCCGGTAACGAGCGCATGACGTCCGGCGAGCGTGTCCATCATGCCTTCCCCGTCGTCGCCTCGGCGCGCGCCTTGAGCCGGTAAAGCTGCTCGCGTGCGCGCAGGTAGGGCTTCGGCCAGGCAACGCCTTGATAATTCAGATCCGCCGCCGCATGCAGCGTCCAGTAAGGGTCGGCGAGATGCGGGCGTCCGAGACACACCAAGTCGGCGCGTCCCGCCATCAAAATCGAATTGACGTGATCCGGCTCGTAGATATTGCCGACCGCAAGCGTGGCGATGCCGACCTCGTTGCGGATGCGGTCCGAGAAAGGCGTTTGGAACATGCGTCCGTAGACGGGCTGCGCCTCGATCGTGGTCTGCCCCGCCGAGACGTCGATCAGGTCGACGCCTTCGTCCGCGAGCATGCGCGCGATGGCGACCGCGTCATGCGGCATGATGCCGGCCGGCCCGACCCAGTCGTGCGCCGAAATGCGCACCGAGATCGGCTTTTCGCCCGGCCAGACCTTGCGCACCGCGCGGAAGACCTCGAGCGGAAAGCGCATGCGGTTCTCGAGACTGCCGCCATATTCGTCCGTGCGCCTGTTGGTGAGCGGCGTGATGAAGGAGGACATCAGGTAGCCGTGCGCATAGTGCAGCTCGAGCCAGTCGAAACCCGCGCGCGCGGCCATTTCCGCCGCGCGGACGAACTGATCGCGCACCATGTCCATGTCCGCGCGCGTCATTTCCCGCGGGACCTGATTGGCGGGTGACCACGGGACCGGAGAGGGCCCGATCACTTCCCAATTGCCGGCGGGCAGCGGGGCATCCATGGTCTCCCAACCGAGCTGGGTCGATCCCTTGGGACCGGAATGGCCGAGTTGGATGGCAATCTTGGCGTCGGTTTCACGATGGATGAAATCGACCAGGCGCTTCCACGCATGCTCGTGACGCGCCGCGTATAGCCCGGTGCAGCCGGGCGAGATACGCCCTTCGGGCGATACGCAGGTCATTTCCGTGAACACGAGCCCGGCGCCGCCCTTGGCGCGTTCGGCATAATGCACAAAGTGCCAGTCGTTGGGCTCGCCGTCGACCGCGCGGTATTGCGCCATGGGCGACACGCAAATCCGGTTGGCGAGCTCAAGCCCGCGCACCCTGAGCGGCACGAACATGGGCGGACGTGCCGCGTTCGGCCGCCGCCCGGTCGCGCGTTCCTCGAACCATTTCTCGGCGCCGGACAGCCATTCCGCATCGCGCCGGCGCAGGTTCTCGTGGCTTATGCGCTGCGACCGTGTGAGCAGCGAATAGTTGAATTGCACCGGGTCGAGGCGGAGATAGCGCTCGATATTCTCGAACCATTCGGTGGAATTGCGGGCCGCGTTCTGCAGCCGCAGCACCTCGAGTCGCCGCTCGTTTTCGTAGCGGCGCAAAGCCATGGCAAGGTCGCGCTCGGTATGGATGCTACTGGCAAGCGCGACGGCGCTCTCCATCGCCAGCTTGGTGCCCGAGCCGACGGAAAAATGCGCGGTCGCGGCGGCGTCACCGAGCAGCACGATGTTGTCGAAACTCCAGCGATCGCATAACACGCGGTTGAAATTGAGCCATGCCGAGCCGCGCAGATGACGCGCGTTCGACATCAGGGCGTGGCCGTCGAGATATCTGGCAAACACCTTTTCGCAGACAGCGATCGTCTCTTCCGTCGTCATCCGGTCGAAACCGAAGCGGCGCCAGGTCGGCTCGGCACATTCGACGATGAAGGTCGCCGTATCCGAGTCGAACTGATAGGCATGGGCCCAGATCCAGCCATGCGCGGTCTCTTCGAAGATGAAGGTGAATGCGTCGTTGAACGTCTGATGCGTGCCGAGCCAGATGTACTTGCAGGCGCGCACGTCGATGTCCGGTTTGAACGCGGCGGCGTGAGCGGCGCGGACGCGCGAATTCACCCCGTCGGCGCCGACGATGAGGTCATAGTCGCGGAAGGAGGCAAGGTCGGTCACCTCCGTTTCGAACAGCAGCGTGACGCCGAGCGCGCGCGCACGATCCTGCAGGATGTTGAGCAGCCGCCTGCGCGCGATGCCGCAGAAACCGTGGCCGCCCGAACGCACCACGGTGCCGCGGTAGTGCACGGCGATGTCGTCCCAATAGGCGAAAGAGCCGCGGATGCGATCGGCGCTCTCCCGGTCATTGGCGGTGAGATTGGCGAGGGTTTCGTCGGACAAGACCACGCCCCATCCGAAGGTATCGCCGGGGCGGTTGCGTTCGACGACGAGAATCTCGTGCGCCGGATCGCGCAGTTTCAGCGATATCGCGAAATAGAGCCCGCCGGGACCGCCGCCGAGAACCGCCGCGCGCATGCGTCTTGTTGCCCTTCGTTCGCTAATGGACCGCACCGCCCTCGGCGCAAACTATGCACCGGCGGATGAATTATTCAAACTTAAAATATACATATTTGAAACATCGGCCGCGAGAGCCGCTGCCGGCCGGCGCATAGGTCGCGCGCCACGGCCCGCCGGAGGCGGGATGGGCCGGTGCGGCCGGAGGCGCGGATGCGGCAGGAAAGGCGGGTCCCGGCCGGGGGATGGCGAACAATTCACCGCTGTCGACAGCGCCGCAAGGGGTCTTGCGCGCCGGTTTTCGCCGGCGCGGCGGGACCCGCGCAGGTGGCGCGCAACCGGGCAGCCGCAGGTTCCTGCTGGAAACGGCATAGGTGCGAGCGTGGCCGCGCGCGGTTTTGCAACACCGCGTGAACGCCGCAAGCAACAGGCCGAGCATAGTCGCATTCGTTCCGGCCCGCCGGTTCGCTTGACGAGTCGGGCCTTGATACCGCTTGCCGCGTGGAGGTCACGCGGCGACAGCCCGGCGGTCGGAAGGAATCCCGTTTTAATGCCGGGACGCGGTTTAGTGACTGGTATTTTCACGGGACGATAGTATGCTTTTTCCAAACGCCAAGAATAATGGCGCCAACCGGGAGGAAACCATGGCATCGTCACGTTTATCGCGTCGTTCCGTCCTCAAGACCGCCGTTCTCGGTTCGGCGGCGGCCATTACGAGTCCTTACGTGAGCGGCGTTCATGCGGCCGGCAGCTTGAGCCTCGGCGTTTGGGATCATTGGGTGCCGGGTGCCAACAAGGCGTTGGTCAAGCTCTGCAACGAATTCGGCGAGAAGAACAAGGTCGACGTTCACATCGACTTCATTACCTCGCAGGGCGAGAAGGACAAGCTGACCGCGGCGGCCGAGGCGCAGGCCGGCACCGGCCATGACATCATGTCCCATCGCGATTGGAACATCCGCATTCATCAGGAACAACTCGAGCCGCTCGACGACGTCGTCGGCGGCCTCATCAAGAAATACGGCCCCATCAGCCCGGTTGCGGAATATCTCGCCAAAATCAAGGGCACATGGCGCGGCGTTCCGACCACGGTCGGCAGCCAAGTGAAGCCCTGCTGCTCGCGCATCGATCTTTACCAGCAGCATGCCGGCATCGACGTGCGCGAGATGTTCCCTCCCGACGAGGCCAAATGGGACAAGGCCAAGGTCGACGGCTGGACCTGGGAAGCCTATGTCGCGGCGGCGCAAAAGCTCTACAAGGCCGGCTACCCGGTCGGCTTGCCGCTCGGCCAGAGCTCGGATGCCGTGGACTGGGTCGGCGGTCTGTTCAACGCCTATGGCGTCGTCATGGTCGACGCCAAGGACAATATCAGGATCAATTCCGACGAGACGCGACAGGCGATGGAAATCGCCCGCAAGCTCGTCGAGGTGATGCCGCCCGACGTCTTCGCCTGGGACGACGCGGGCAATAATCGCTGGCTCATCTCGGGGAAAGGCTCGGGGATCATGAACCCGCCGAGCGCCTGGGCGGTCGCCAAGCGCGACAACCCGAAAGTGGCGGAGAACTGCTGGACCCATCCGGTGCCGAAAGGACCGAAGGGGCGTTTCGTCGGCCAACTGCCGATGTTCTACGGCATCTGGAAATTCTCCAAGAACAAAACGGCGGCCAAGGAGTTGCTGACCTATATCTCGCAGAAGGAGGCCGTCGCCCAGCTTGTGGAAGCGTCGGTCGGTTACGACCTGCCGTCGTTCAAGACCATGTACGACCTTCCCACCTGGAAGAACGTCGAACCGCCGCCCGGCACGGTCTACAACTACCCCCCGCGCGGCGACGAGCAGACGTCGATCACCGGCGCACCGGCGCGTTCGGAGGTTGGCGCGCAGATCTACAATCAGGCCATCAATACGGTGATGATCTCGAAGTTCACCCAGGGCAAGGAGAAGCTCGACGAGGTCATCAAATGGGCGGAAAAGGAGCTCGAGGGGACGTTGCGCGCCTGAGGGCGTTTTCGCCGAAGCATGACAGCGTGCGGGTCGGTGCGGCGCCCGCACGCCGTCCCGCCGGACAGGCATGAGGGCCGACGCTGGTCGGCGACGCGCATGGCAGACGCGGTTCAAACTTGGAATTCAGCCCTCGGCGTTCCCGCCGCAGGGGCAAGGCGCGCGGGTCTCCATCGTCTCCTGCGCAGACGCTCGACAATTGCCTTCGTGATGTGCCTGCCGCTGATCCTGGTGATCGTCGGTCTGATCGTCTATCCGGCGTTCTATTCGATTCACTTGTCGATGCTCAACAAGGCGCAGACGCGCTTCATCGGCCTCGGCAATTTCCGCTTCCTGTTGTCGCGCGACACATTCTGGATGGTGGTGGAGCAATCGGCGATTTTCGCGCTTTCCGCCGTCTTCTTCAAGGCGATCATCGGCCTGATCACCGCGCATCTGATCAACAATCTACCGACCAAGGGCCAGCGCAAATGGCGCGGCATGCTGCTCGTGCCGTGGGTCATTCCCCTCGCGCTCTCGTCGCTCGCCTGGTGGTGGTTGTTCGATCCCACCCTGTCGGCCTTCAATTGGGTCCTGACCGGTCTTGGCTTGCGGGCGATACCGTGGCTCAGCGACCCCTACTGGGCACGCTTCTCCGTCATTCTGGTCAATGTCTGGTACGGCGCACCCTTTTTCCTCATCATGTATCTGGCCGCGCTCAAATCGGTACCCGAGCAGCTCTATGAAGCCGCAGCCATTGACGGCGCCAATGCCTGGCAACGGTTCGTGCACATCACGCTCCCGATGATGCGCAACATCATCGCCATCACCGTGCTGTTTTCGCTGATCGTCACCTTCGCCAATTTCGACATCGTGCAGATCCTGACCGGAGGAGGGCCGCGCAACATGACGCATGTGTTCGCGACCTATGCCTTCCTGCTCGGTATTCGTTCGGGAGATCTACCTCTCGGCGCGGCCACGTCCCTGTTCATGTTCCCAATCCTCGCCATCGCGGCAATTTTCATTCTGCGCGGCGTGCGCAAACGCGGAAGAGAGATCGGATGACGACGGCGGCTCTTGCTGTTCCCGCGACGCGTCGCCTTGGAATGCGTTCCAGCCTGCGACGCAACCGCCGTTGGGCGCTGATCCTCTCCTACGTCTTCTTGATTCTGTTCGCGATATTCTTCCTGATGCCGCCGTATTACATGATCGTCACGGCGTTCAAGAGCGACGCCGAGATGGCGCGCATGGCGACCAATCCGTGGATCATCGCGGACGGCGTCACCCTCGATCAATTTCGCATCCTGTTCACGCAGACCGATTTCCTGATCTATTTCAAGAATACCGCGATCGTCACCGCCTGCGTCGTCGTCATCACCATGGTGATCAGCGTGCTCGCGGCATTCGCCCTCGGTCGCATGCGCTTCTGGGGGTCGGGCATTTTGGCCACCGGCATCTTCCTCACCTATCTCGTGCCCGACACCCTGCTGTTCATCCCCATGTTCCAAATCGTCAAATGGCTGGGGCTGCTCAATTCCTACTGGAGCATGGTGCTGGTCTATCCGACGCTGACCGTGCCCTTCTGCACCTGGATCATGATCGGCTATTTCCAGTCGATCCCCAAGGAACTCGACGAGGCCGCGCTGATCGACGGCGCCGGCCATCTGCAAATGCTGTTCAAGATTTTCATACCTGTCGCCCTGCCGGGAATCATCGCCGCCACGATCTTCGCCTTTACCGTCTCCTGGGCGGCCTTCGTTTACCCGATGGCGTTCCTCTATTCGTCCGACCAGCAGGTGCTGACCGTCGGCACGGTGACGACCTTGATCCGCGGCGACGTCTACAAATGGGGCATGTTGATGGCCGGCGCCCTGGTCGCGGCGGCGCCGCCGCTCGTCATCTATGCGTTCCTGATGGACTACTACATCGCCGGATTGACCGCCGGCGCCACCAAGGGCTGAACCGCCATGGCCGAGGTCGCATTGCGCCAGATCGTCAAACGTTTCGGCGACGTCGAGGCGGTCCGATCGATCGACCTCGACATTCCCAACAACGAATTCGTCGTTCTGGTGGGACCATCCGGTTGTGGGAAAACGACCACGCTGCGAATGATCGCCGGCCTTGAGGAAGTGACCTCGGGCGAAATCCGCATCGGCGGCGAGGTGGTCAACGATCTTCCGCCGAAGGACCGCGACATCGCGATGGTATTTCAGAACTACGCGCTCTACCCGCATATGAGCGTGTTCGAGAACATGGCGTTCGGGCTCAAATTGCGCAAGTTCAACAAGGCCGAGATCCGCCAACGCGTCGAACATGCCGCGCGCATTCTCGACATCACCGAACTGCTCGACCGCCGGCCGAAGGCGCTTTCCGGGGGCCAGCGCCAGCGCGTCGCCATGGGGCGCGCGATCGTACGCAATCCCAAAGTATTCCTGTTCGACGAACCGCTGTCGAATCTCGACGCCAAGCTGCGCGTGCAGATGCGCACCGAGATCAAGCGCGTGCACCAAAAGGTGAAGACGACGACGGTCTACGTCACCCATGATCAGGTCGAGGCGATGACGCTGGCCGACCGGGTGGTGGTGATGAACCAGGGGCGCATCGAGCAAATCGGCACGCCGCAGGAGCTCTACCACCATCCCAAGACCCGTTTTGTGGCAGGATTCATCGGCTCGCCGGCAATGAATTTCATCCCCTGCAGGCTGGAGGAAAGCGGCGGGAGAATGCGCGTGCGTATTTCCGACGCCATTGTCCTGCCGGTGCCGGCAAGCCGGTCCGCGCGCTACCGCTCGGCCGCCGGCCGGGAGCTCATCCTCGGTCTGCGGCCCGAGCATGTGACCGAACCGCGCCACAACGGTCGCGGCGAAGATAGCGACTTCACGGTCACGCTCGACGTGGTGGAACCCATGGGCATGGAGACGATGGTGTTCTTCACCGTCAACGGCACCGAGATCTGCGGACGCGTCGCGCCTGAAACCGCGGCGGGACCGGGCGCCACGATGAGATTGGTTGCGAACATGGAGCACATGCATCTCATCGATCCGAACACCAATCTCGTCCTTTAAGCCGCCGTCCCAATCCCGGCCGCCTGGCCGCAAGGCCGCGCCGCGCGGCACGCCGGTTGCGCGCGCGGGGCGCGCCGCGAGCCGGCCATGCAATCATGCCATTCAGTGGGCATGCAAGTCAGGGGGCCGCCGCGACGCCGGTCGACGCAGGACGCGCGCGCAACGCGCAAAGGCCGCCAGCCTCCGGCAAGTGGATAACGTCGCGACGATCGAAGCAAGCGTTGGCGTCGGCCGGCGCTGCCCATACACTCGACCGCCGGGGAACAAAGCGGTCGACGGCGTGTTGTCCAGGCCGCAGATTCAAGGGAAAGCCGACCACGTGGAACGAACGACACGCAGACTGCTCCTTGCGATTTCCGTTGTCATCGCCGCCCTTTCGACGGCTCAGGCCGAAGAAAGCCGGACATCGTCGGACAACCCGCAGCGCGGATTGCTGGAATTCAAGGGAACGCCGGAGGAGCAGGCGGCATGCAGCCATGACGCGACGACCTTCTGCCGCGAGCAGATTCCCGATACGTTGCGCGTGCTGAGCTGCTTGCAGCAAAACCGCTCGCGCCTGCGCAAGGCGTGCCGCCAGGTGCTTGAAGCGCACGGCGAGTGACGCGGAAATGCGTCGCAAGGTCCCCTCGGCCCGGTACCACGGCGCGCGGCGCAAAACGGATCTTTCCCTCGGACCGCGTGCCGTCCTTCCCCGGCAGCCGTCGATCGGTTCGAGCCGCCGCGCCTCCGCACCCGATTCTTCCGGTCGCGGAGACCGGCGCTCGGACAGCTTGCCTTCCCCGATCACCCCATGCCGCGGCCGCCGTGCGCCATGAACAGCTTGCGCAACAGCCCGCCGCGCGCCGGCCCGGCCTCGTGACGGGCGACGGCATCCGGCGAGGGAGAGGGCCGGAAGCAACCGCGGCGCCGGATGATGCTCCAGATCAACGGATTCCACGTCCGCCACACCGTTTCCGCCTCCTGGCTCCCAAGCCCCGCGACCACCTCGGGAACGGGCCCGAATGCCTCCGGCATGCGCTCGGCGAGGAGGTCGTCACGCAGCACGTTCCATCGGGAGAAACCGCCCATGAAAGGCGACGCGATCGCAAAGACGACGCGCGCGATGCGGGTTTCGCGAATGGGAAAGGAGCACATCACGCACGGCTCGACGTTCGAATAAAGCGTGCAGCGCGACAGATCCTTGGTGCCGAGGATCCTCTGCGCCCGGGATACGGCGACGAGCTCGGCGTGCTGCGTCACGTCGGCTTCGCGTGCGACGCGATTGGTGGCTTCGACAACCACTTGATCGCCGTCGCAGATAAGGGCCGCGAATGGAAATTCGCCCGCTTTGGCCGCCTCGGCGGAGAGCTGCACGCAGCGGCGCATCATCGCCGCGTCGAGCGCGGCTTGAGCTTTGACGGCATCGTGTCCATTCCTGCGCATGATGGCGTTTTAGCGGCGTCTGAGTCGCAACGGTAGACCGCCGCGGGGGCGCAAGGTCACCTTCAAAACCGGCTCTACCGCGAGCTCCGGGGCCTCCTCGAGATCGAAGCTGCGCATGACCTTGGCGACGACAATGGCGGCCTCCTGCAAAGCGAACGCGGCGCCGATGCAGGTCCTCGGACCGACGCCGAACGGCAAATAGGCAAAGCGATCGATCGTCTCGCGCGCACCGGGAAGAAAACGAC
Source organism: Pseudolabrys sp. (assembly GCA_019689975.1). Lineage (GTDB taxonomy): Bacteria > Pseudomonadota > Alphaproteobacteria > Rhizobiales > Xanthobacteraceae > Pseudolabrys. The sequence continues at coordinate 15,678 of JADGGK010000021.1, read as the reverse complement.
GCGGATCGAACACTTCGGGCTTCGCCCATAGTTTGCGGTGACGGTGCAGCACATAGGGCGCGATGACGATCATCGTCCCGCGCCGGATCGGCACGCCGGCAAGCACGTCATCCGCCAGTGCCTGCCGGCTGATGGCCGCGATCGGAGGATAGAGTCGATTCGCCTCGTCGAGTACGGCCCGCGTTTCGACCAGCCGATCCACGACCACATCGACACCCGGCCGGATTTCGCGATCCGCCTCCGCCTGAAGGCGCGCGCGCCACCTGCGCGACCGGGACAGCAGATAAAGCGACCAGGTGATCAAATTCGCCGTCGTCTCGTGGCCCGCGGCGATGAAAGTCAGAATGTTCGCACGCAGCTCGCGCTCGGAAAGCGCGTTGCCCGTCTGCGGATCGACCGCCTCGAGCAGCAAGGTGAGGATATCGGACGGAATACCGTCGCGACCGCGCGAGAGCGCGCGGCGGCGCGAGGAAATGACCGCGTCGATCGTCGCGTCGAACAGGCGCAAGGCCGCGCGCAGGCGCCGGCGCCTGGGGCGCGGGATGAAGCGCGGCAGGCCCAGGACATCGAACGGATCGATCGCCCCGATGGTCTCGAAATAGGTCTTCATCGCCAGCCGAATTTGCTCGGCATCGTGTCCGAAGCCATCGGAGAAAATCGTCCGTTCCAGGACGTCGAGCGTCACGCGCGTCGCCTCGACCGCAAGGTCGACGATCTGTCCGTCGCGGCGCGCCAGGCGCTCGATCAAGTCATCGGCCGCGGCGGCCATGGCAGGCGCGAAGCTCTGCACCGTCTTGCGCGCGAAGAGCGGGGCCAGCGCGCGGCGCTGCGTGCGCCATTGGTGGCCCTCGGCCGTCAACAGGCCGTCCGTCAACCCGTTCGCCAGGACGCGTCGCTGCAGCCAATCCTTTTCGTAATTGCCGGCATTCTCGAGCAGGACGCGGCGCACCGCCGCAGGATCGCTGACCACCGCCACCGGGGCAACCGAGAGCCCGCCGACTACGAGGGGTTCCTCGAAATGGGCCGCCGTCCAGGCCTCGAGCGGATTGCGGGTGAGCACGCGCAGCAGCGCCAACAGCCCGAGCGGCTGCGCGCGCGGGGCCGGCACCGGCGGTATGAGATCATCGTGGTCGACGTCGGCAGCGCAGGCCTGGCCGTCGGGGCGCCACATCGCAAAACCTTCGATCGCTGCTTCAACGACGCGCGCGGGCACGACATCACAACAATCATGCTATGAGGGAGGTTCCACGACCAATAAAATGCGTGAAATCGTCGCTCTTTTGTCCATGTCCGCGGCTAGCCTGCGGACCTGGTCGAAACCGACGGCGCTTCGCCGGCTGTCGCACCGAGCGAGCCCGATCCATCTCCTATTTAATTTAACCCGGATGACGACGGTGAGGACGGTGAGAAAAACAATGCGCGGCAAAGCGGGACCATGGGGCGGTCTCGCCGCCCTCTTGATCGCAGGCGGATTGGCTCATGCGCAGGAGCCGCCCCCGGCGGCAACGGATCCGACCGGAGAATGGCTGGTCGCCGAACGTGTGGCGCATATCGAGATCGTCAACTGCGAGGGACGCTACTGGGGCGTCGTCTCATGGGAGATGAAACCCGGTGTCGATAGCCACAACCCCGACCCCGGGCTGCGTTCGCGGCCGACGCTCGGCATGCCCGTGCTCTTGGGTATGACGCAGACGGGGTCCAATCGATGGGAAGGCAGGATTTACAACGCGAAGGACGGTCGCACCTACTCCGCCACGATGACCCTCCTCGATGCCGACACGCTGCGTGTCGAGGGTTGTTTTCTGGGATTCCTCTGCGGCGGAGAAAACTGGACCCGGGTCGCCGCGCCGGTCGCTCTCGCGCCCTCGGGGACGATGCCGAAACGGGGCGCTCCGCCGGACGCGACGCGTCCCTCCCCGAGCGGACCGCTCGGCGCTCCCGATCAAATCTGCTCACGACTTATCGGGGCTCCGGGGCTTTCCCATGAGCGCGGGCTGAAATAGCACGGCCGCTGCCAGCGTGCACACGAGCGAAAGCGCCATGAGCTTGCCCATGCTGGACGTGCCGGGGTGCTGCGACAGCCACAGGCTGCCGAACGCCGTGGCCGTGGTCAACGCGCTCCAAATGACGGCGCGCGTGAGCGTCGATTGCAGGAGATTCGCCTGCCCCGCCCTCCAGGCCATGATGTAGTAGATCTTGAACGCGACGCCGACGCCGAGCAGCAGCGGCAGCGCTATGATGTTGGCAAAGTTCAGCGGCATGTCGATCAGCACGCAGATTTCGAGCGTCACGACGCCGGCAAGCAGCAACGGCACGAGCGTCAGCAGCACGTCGCCGAAGCGCCGCAGCACGATCCACAGCAGAACGGCGATCGACAGCAAGGCATAGACGCCTGCTTCGACGAACGCCTTCACCACGGTATCGCCGGATTTCAGAATCGAGACTGGCCCGCCGACCGCACTCGGCTCCATGGCGAGAATGGTGCGGGCGAATTTTCGCAACACCGCGGTGTCGTTGGTGTCGCCGCTCGGCCAGACTTCGACGCGCGCCCTCCCGTCCGGCGTCAGCCATTCGCGCCGGATGTTTTCCGGCACAGTGTCGAGCGTGACGGCTTTGGCCTGCAAATAGCCGCGCAGATTGTCGAGATCGCTTTGCAGGGGCAGGATGAACGCTTCCTGCACCTGGTTCCGCGTCGCCGCGCCCGCGCGCGCGAGGCTGCGGAGATCGGCCGCGAGCCGTTTTGCCGCCGCGCTGCCCTTACCCTCCTCCTTTCCGGCGAAGCCGTCGAGCTGGTCGGCAAGTCCGTTGAGCGCCGCGACGTTCTCGCCGTCGCTCGGCGGCTGCACCGACGCGGGCGGCCGCAGCGACGGCCCGAGTCTGGCAGCGAGCTGTTGGACGATGGCGAGCTTGCGCGATTGATCCGAGGGCACGAAACTCCGCAGGGTGAGCGTGCGCGAAACCTCGGGGATCTTGCCCAGACGCTCGGCAGTCGCCGCTGCCCGCTCCAGCGACGGCATCACGATATTGATGGCGTTGATCGCGACATGAGGATCGTCGCCGAGGTCGAGAAGCGTGGCGATCGACTCGGCCTGCGGGTTGCGCAGATGAATGGGATCGAAGTCGAACGAGAGATTGCGCAGAAGCGGCAATCCCATCACCACGACCGCGATTGTCCCGGCGATGACCGGAACGCGGCGCTTCTGCAGGAAACGATCGACCGGCGCCAGGAAGCGATAGCCGACCGGCTCCGGCTCGCCCGGCGGATTCATGACCGTCAGCAAGGCAGGAAGCAGCGTGATGCTCGTGAGATAGGCGATCAGCATGCCGACGCCCGCGATCTGGCCGAGCTCGGACACGCCGCGATAATCTGTGGGAAGGAATGACATGAAACCCGCCGCGACGGCTCCCGCCGCAAGCGTCAACGGCACGCCCGCCTTTCGCGCGGCGCGCATGAGCGCCTCGCGCAGGCTGTCAACGTCGTGGCGTTCGGCCCGGTAGCGAACGGAAAACTGGATGCCGAAGTCGACGCCGAGTCCGACGAACAGCACCGCGAAGGCGACGGAAATCATGTTCAGCGCCTGCACCATCATGAGACCGAGCGCCGCGGTTACGACAAGCCCCACGAACAGATTGATGAAAACCGCCGCGATAAGTCGACCGGATTTCAATGCCAGCCAGAGAATGAGCAGCACGACGGCGACCGTGCCGATCGCATTGACGAAGGCACCGTGCTGAACGGTCGCGAACTCCTCGTCGCCCATCGGCACCGAGCCGGTCAGCCGCACGCGCGCCTGATATTTCGTCCCGAGATCGAGCTCGGCCGCCGCGCGGCGGATCGCCTCGCTCGAACGCCGGCCCGGCTCGAGCGAGGAATAGTCGAGTACCGGATGCACCTCGATGAAACGGCGGCGTTCGCTCGGTTCCGACTTGCGGCCGTTCAGCAATTCCTGCCAGGAAAAAACCGCCGGCCGGCCCGCGAGCGCGTCCTCGATCGTCGCGCTCGCCATCGAAAACGGACGCGCGAGCGCGTCAAGCGCGATCATCTTGTTCTGGACCCCGATGAAGACCAGCGACACCATGCGGGTAAGACCGCGCAAGCTTGGATCCCCCACCAGGGTGCTGATGAGGGTGCTCGACTGTTCCAACCCCCGGGCCAGCCGTTCGAGATCGGCGGCGGGGCGGAACAACAAGGCATTGCGGCGGAAGAACGCGTCGTCGGTCAATGCGTCGACGGAACGGAACAACTGCGGCTGCGCGGCAAGGCGCGAGGCGAGCTCGGCGCTCGCGCGCGCGGCCAATTCCGGGCTCGGCCCATCGACCACGATCAAGGTCGACCCGAAATGTCCGGGAAAGTCCTTCTCGAAGGCGAGCTCGCGTTGACGCCAATCCAAGGCCGGCGAGATCAATTTGTTGATATCCGTATTGATCGCGAAATGCGTGGCCGTATAAGCCGCCGACGCGGCGGCGAAACAAGAGGCTAACGCTATGATCAGCCACGGGAATCTTGTGCAGAACCGGACGATGGCGATCACGGCGGCGGCCAGCATGCGTCGAAAGCCTTCCTTGCGACCTCGTCGCCCCTCCGCGAAGAACGCGCGACGGCCAAAATCAGCGAAACTTGAACGGAACTTTGGCCGCGGAGTAAAATTATCGATAGACAAAAGCCTTTTGGGGGCAGGCAAGACAAGCCCTTGCGGGTGAGGAATGGTTCGAGGGGTGGTGCGGGATTGCCGGCTCCTCCTTCGCTCGTTGATGTCTGAAAGGCGCCAAGCAAATGCAGCAGATGCATGGGCCCATCGCGACCTTCGCGGGCGTGGCAATGGCGGACCGTCCGCCGGCGTGGAACCATCGGCGCGCGGTCACGGCCCTATCATCGCCGTCTCAGGCGGTTAAGGCGCGCCGCCAAGGCGTTGCGCGGCGGGCGCAGGGCGCGGTCGCGGGGAAGCGAGGGCCCGTCGCCGCGGTCCCCGGTCCGACGGCGGCCATGAGGCGGCAGTCGCGCGCGCGACGCACCGCGTGCGTGCGCGCGGCGCGTGCCGAGTTAGGCGGCGCGTTTCTAGCTGATCTCTTCATCGCTCATGCCACGGCGGGCGCGATCCGTGCTAGGCAGCACATGGCTGCCGCGGGGGGCGAGGGAAGGTGTCCGCTGTTTTCAGACCCGGTGACGCCTCGCGACCAGAACCGGCTCAGTCCGCCGTCGAGGCCCGTCGCAGCGCGTGCCGCGCGCAGGGAACGGTTTGCGCCAGGATGAGCGGAGGCGTCCCATGAAAGTCATTCTTGCCAAGCCTCGCGGTTTTTGTGCCGGCGTCGTGCGGGCGATCGAGATCGTCGAACGGGCGCTCGACAAATACGGACCGCCGGTCTACGTGCGGCACGAAATCGTGCACAACAAATGGGTGGTGGACGCGCTCAAGGCGCGAGGGGCGCGGTTCGTCGAGGATCTCTCCGAGGTGCCCCCCAACGCGATCACGATCTTCAGCGCCCATGGCGTCTCGAAGGCCGTGGAGAACGAAGCCAAGGCGCGCGGCCTACGTGTGATCAACGCCACCTGCCCGCTCGTCTCCAAGGTCCATGCCCAGGGCCGGCACTATGTGCGGCAGGGCCGTACGGTGGTGCTGATCGGCCACGCGGGACACCCGGAGGTCGAAGGGACGCTGGGGCAGATCCCGGGACCGGTGATGCTGGTCCAGACCGAGGCCGACGTCGAGGCGCTCGATCTGCCGGCGGACACGCCGATCGCCTATGTCACTCAGACCACGCTGAGCGTCGACGATACGCGGGGCATTATCGCCGCGCTTTATCGCCGCTTCACGGACGTGATCGGACCGGGTACCGAGGACATCTGTTACGCGACACAGAATCGCCAAACCGCGCTCCTAGAGCTGACAAAGCTGGCGGACGTGATATTCGTGGTCGGTGCCAGGAACAGCTCGAATTCCAACCGGCTGTGTGAAATCGGCGCGGAAGCGGGAAAGCCTACGCATTTGATTGCGAACGGCGGAGAAATAAGACCGGAATGGCTCGAGAACGTCGAAGTGGTCGGCATCACCGCCGGCGCTTCCGCGCCCGAGATCATGGTCAAGGACGTGATCGACACCTTGCGTCGGCTGGCACCGGTCGAGGTCGCGACGCTTCCCGGCGCAGAGGAGAACATCAGATTTCGGGTGCCGTTCGAGCTGCTCGACGTGGCGGGGGCCGATAAAATCAGTAAGGATGGCGATCTTGGGCATTCCACTCATTCAGAAACTGTCGGTTGGTAGCTACATCATCCGCCAGCGGCTGGCAGGCCGGAAGCGCTACCCGCTCGTGCTGATGCTGGAACCGCTCTTCCGGTGCAATCTCGCCTGTGCCGGATGCGGAAAAATCGACTATCCCGATTTGATTCTGCGGCAGTCAATGTCGGTTGAAGAGGCGCTCGGTGCCGTCGACGAATGCGGAGCGCCGGTCGTTTCCATCGCCGGTGGCGAGCCGCTGCTCCACAAAAAAATGCCGGAAATCGTGGAAGGCATCATTGCGCGCCGCAAGTTCGTCTATCTCTGCACCAACGCGCTCCTGATGCAAAAGAAACTGTCCCAATACCGGCCCAGCGTGTTCTTCACCTGGTCGGTACATCTCGACGGCGACAAAGAAATGCACGACGCGTCCGTCTGCCAGGAGGGCGTTTATGACCGCGCCGTCGCCGCGATCAGGCAGGCCAAAGCGCGCGGTTTCCGCGTCAACGTCAATTGCACGCTGTTCAACACCGCGGAGCCGCAACGCGTGGCCGCCTTCTTCGATAGCGTCATGGCCATGGGAGTCGACGGCATCACGGTGTCGCCCGGCTATGCCTATGAGCGGGCGCCAGACCAGCAGCACTTTCTTCATCGCGATCGTACGAGGCAGTTGTTTCGTGAAATCTTTCGCCGCGGCCGCGGCGGCAAGAAATGGTCATTCAGCCAATCGAGTCTGTTCCTCGACTTCCTCGCCGGCAACCAGCGCTACCACTGCACGCCGTGGGGCAATCCGACGCGGACCATATTCGGCTGGCAGAGACCCTGCTATCTGCTCGGCGAAGGCTACGCCAAGACGTTCCGCGAGCTCATGGAGGAAACCGACTGGGATGCCTACGGCACCGGCCACTACGAAAAATGCGCCGATTGCATGGTTCACTGCGGCTATGAAGCCTCCGCCGTCGCCGATGCGTTCCGCCACCCGCTGAAGGCGTTGGGAGTGGCCTGGCGCGGCGTGCGTACCGACGGCGACATGGTTCCCGACATTCCGCTGGAAGGGCAACGGCCGGCGCAATATGTTTTCTCCCAGCATGTGGCGCAGAAGCTGGAGGAAATTCGCCAGCGCGGCGGCGGCGCTGGCCGGGCAGAGCCGGCGGCGGCAAAATAACGCGGCCGGAGGGAACCGCGCGAGCGGCGAGCGCATTAGTGCTGAGCATCTTCCGGTCGGGAGGTGAGAACGATGCGCGCGCGATGCATCTTCTTCATCTTCGCCGCTCTCCTGCTCGCCGCGCCCGTGCCGGGTGCCGCCGCCGCGATGGCGCAGTTGTCGCCTGGCGGCGTGTTCGGAGCGGTAACGCGGCCGTTCCGCGAAATGATGGGGATCCTCGGATATCACCGGCGGCATCATTATCGACGCGACCGGATGGGCCGAGACGCGCGGACCGCATCCCTGCCGAAAGAGCGACGGACGGACCGCTCCCATTTCGGCCATTCCGGATTGCCGGCATGGCCCGAGGCGTTCGAACAGATCGTCACCTATACCTTCTGGCCCGCGGAGGGCGCCCCGCTCGTCCGCGCGCAAGGATTCAATCTCATCACCGCGACGACGACAGGCCTGGCCGCGACCCGCAGGGCGAGCCGCGTCGCGTCCGCGGCCGTGGCGGATGCCGCCGGCTGCGGCGATCCGCAGGCGACCGACGATCGATGGCCGACCGCCGTCGTCGGGCAGATGCTGCAGCTCAATGCGGTCCAGGACGCCGCGCTCGAAAGGCTGCAGCAGGCGATCAATCAAGCGGTGACGGGCCTCAACAAGGCCGCTTGTCCGGACGAGATGGCGGCGACGCCGGAGGCGCGCCTTGACGCTATGGTCCGGCGCTTGTGGGCCATTCGCGACGCGGGGATCTATATTCGCACGCCGCTCCAGGCCTTTTATGACATCCTGGACGACGGCCAGAAGGCCAAGCTCAAGGCGCCGTCGAACGAGGAAAAGCGCGGCGCAAAGGCGGCGAAGGAAACAGCGGGTCGCCAGGAGCGCGCGTGTGCGGCGTCGAACATGCAGGCCGCCGAGAGGCTGAACGGCGAGATCGAGGCGGCGCTCCGATTGCCGGCGGAAGCGACGCAAGCGACCGCGGCGCTGCGCAAGGTCTCAAGCGACATGGCGAAGATGCTGTCGGCAGCCTGCATGCAACCCATCGCCGACGATCCGATCGGCCGGCTTGACGCGGCGAACGCCCGGCTGGCGAGCATCAATTACGCCGCAATGGCCGTGCGGGAAGCCTTGAACGGATTGCGCATGCAGCTCAACGACGAGCAGAAGATGCGTCTCTCCTCGCTCGGCCGCTAGCGCCGGCTCCGTTGCGATGCAACCGGCGCCGCCATGGCGCCGCGCCGGCGGCGACGCAGCGATCCAGTCCCTGGCCGCGCCTCATGCATGGCGCCCGCAACCGTGACGCCGTCGCCCGGATTGCTTCGCTTCGCCCGCAGTGACGGGAGGGACCGAGCCTCACGGGAGGGACACAGCGGGCGCGCGATGACGGCGAGGCGCCGGTCATGGATCAGCGATGGATGCGTCGAGGTCCTACATGCCGCTCGCCACCGTCGACGAGTTGCTCTCCGTCAGGCGTCGATAGCGCGCAAGCGCCCAGAGCGGAAAATATTTGCTGTAGCCGTGATACCGGAGATAGAAGACGCGCGGAAATCCGGTAGCCGTGAACCTTTCCTCCTTCCAGAACCCGTCCTCTCCCTGCGTGCGCAGCAGATACTGAATCCCGCGTGCCGTCGCCGGATGACCGACGTGCCCGCATGCCATCAGGCCCAGCAGGGCCCAGGCGGTCTGCGATGCCGTGCTTGGCGCGGGCTCGTGACCGCGATAATCGAGCCGATAGCTCGTTCCGTCCTCGCCCCAGCCGCCGTCCGGATTCTGAATCGACACCAACCATTCCGCCGCTTTGGCGACGCATGGCGAAGCGTGGGACACGCCGCAGGCATTGAGGGCACACAACACCGACCAGGTGCCGTAGATATAGTTCATTCCCCAACGGCCGTACCAACTGCCGTCGCGCGTCTGCCGAGCCTGAAGATAGGCGACGCCGCGGCGCAGCGCGTCGTCCGTATCGAGCGTCGCGCCGAGCTGTGCCAGCATCGAAAGACAGCGCGCCGTCACGTCCTCGGTCGGCGGATCGATGAGCGCGCCGTGATCGGCGAAAGGGATATTGTTCAGATAATCGTAGGTATTGTCGGCGTCGAACGCGGCCCAGCCGCCGTTGCTGCTTTGCAGCCCCCTCACCCATTCCGCGCCGCGCGCAATCGACCGCTCGTAACGATCGCCGGCGCCCGCACGCCGTGCGCGGTCCATCGCCATGACCACCACGGCGGTGTCGTCGAGATCGGGATAATGCGGATTGGCATATTGGAACGCCCAACCGCCGGGTCTCACCGCCGGCCGTTCGACCGACCAGTCACCGGCGACGTCGAGCACCTGCCGAGGGACCAGCCAGTCGAGGCCGCGCATCGCCGAGGCGACGGCCTGCTCGCTGCCGATCTCCAAAAGCGTATGGGCGGCAAGCGCGGTGTCCCAGACCGGCGACACGCAAGGCTGGCAATAAGCCTCGTCGTTCCCGACGGCCAGCAGTCGCTCGACGGAGTCTCGCGCGACCTTGGCCTTCGCCGGCTGCCCCAGCGTGTCGAACATCAGGACAGCGTTGGCCATTGCGGGAAAAATCGCGCCCAAACCGTCCTCTCCGTTCAACCGCTCGGTCACGAACGTCACCGCCCGATCAATCGCGCGTTGCCGCAATCGCCGCGGGAAGAGGCGAACCAACGGGCGTAACACGATGTCGATCACCCGGAACAGCGAGAACCACACCCAACTCTGATGCGGGGCTTTGGGCGCCAATCGGATTTTTTCCGGAACTTCCAGGAAGAGCTCGTTGATCGTAATCGCGCGCGGATTCCTTGCTCTCGGCTTGAGCGCCTGCAACACCAGCAAGGGGACGAGGACGGTCCTTGCCCAATACGACACCTTTGAAAGGTGAAACGGAAACCAGCGCGGCAGCAGCATGATCTCGACCGGCATCTCCGGCACGCTGCGCCAATCGAGAATTCCGTACAGGCACAGCAGCACGCGCGTGAATACGTTGCAATGGGTCGCCCCGCCGCGCGCCAGGATCGCCTCGCGCGCGCGCCGCATATGATCAGCCTCCGGGTCGTCGCCGATCATCTTCAGTGCGAAATAGGCCTTCACGCTGGCACTCATGTCGAAATCGCCGTGGTGATAAAGCGGCCAGCCGCCGTGTTCGCCCTGGATGCGCCGCAGATAGTGGGCGATCTTGCGCTCGAGCGTCGGGTCTACCGGTTCGCCGCGACAATGCCGCAGCAGGATGTATTCCGCCGGTATGGTGGCATCGGCTTCGAGCTCGAACACCCAATGCCCGTCCGGATTCTGCCGTCGCAACAAGGACGCGAGCGCCGCATCGACGGCGCCGACGATATTCTCCCCGCGCTCCTGCGCGGCCTGCTGATCGCCAACTGCAAATCTCATGGCACCGTTCTCAGTCTGGCAGCGACAAGCCGGGCGGCGCGACGACCCGAGCGAATGGCTCCTTCCAGCGTCGCCGGAAGACCGGTCGCGGTCCAGTCACCGGCCAGAAACAGGTTGCGCCACCGGGTCACGGCATCGGGGCGCAGCGCGTTCTGCTCCGGCGTGGCGGCGAATGTCGCACGCCGCTCGCGGACGATTTGCCACGACGGAAGCGTTTCCGGAAGACCGTAGATTCGGGCCACGTCATGCCAGATCATCTCGGCAAGCCGCCGGCGCGGCAGATCGAACAGGCGGCCGGCATCGCTGATGGTCGCGGACATGCGTCCGGCATGCGCAAAGATCCACTCGCTGGTGCCGTTGAGGACGCCCAGCATCGGCGGCGCGCCCGGCGGCGGATCGACGCGGAAATGCGCATTGACGATGCCGCGGAACAGCGTCGGTACCTTCAGGCCGGGGACGAGACCGCCTGCGACATAGGCGGGGACCGCAAGGATCACCGAGTCATGCGCGGAAAGATGCAGTGGTCCGCCGGTGAAATCGAGCCGCGAGAGCATGCCCTCATGGCCGTCGAAGCCGACCAGCTCGTCGCCAAAGGACACCGACACGCCGCGCGCCTTGAGATAGCGGAGCGTCGGCTCGACCAGGGCATCGCCGATGGCGCCGCGGGCGAGGAATGGGCGACAGGCTCTGCCGCCCTGCATCAGCGTCGCCCCTATGACCGCTCGGGCGAGCGTCGCGGAGCCTTCGCTGGGATCGATGTTGAGCGCGGCGAGAAGGAACGGCCGCAGCAGACGCTGGTAGAGCCTGCTTCCCGCATCGAGCAGGGAGCCGATCGGCCGATCGGTCGAAAACGCGAGCAGACGAACGAGTCCGAGGTAATCGCGCAGCGCGGTATCCGGCACGCGGCGGCGTCTGCTGAAAATCCACCATGGAAAACGCGTCGTTCCAAGCTGCAATATCCAGCGGCGATTGTCGGCAAGGTCGACAAAGGGAAATTGCGCCTCCGCCGGCGCGCGCAGTTCCCCCTCGGCGCCGATCTGCCGCACATAGGAAAGCACGGCGCCGTTTCCCGCCAGGATCAGATGCGTTCCGTTGTCTATGGTCATTCCGGTCGCCGCATCGGGATAGGAGCGGCAACGGCCTCCCGCGTGGCGCGTCGCTTCGTGGATCACGATCGGCCGGCCCGCGCCCGCAAGCTCCACGGCGGCGGCGAGCCCGGCAAGTCCGGCGCCGACGATGTGGACGGTACCGCGATCAGGCGAACGCATGACGCAAGGCGATCCACAACAGGCGGGGGCGATTGACGCGCACGCGCCGGCGCGGCGCACGCCAGCCTCTCGCCGCCAAATCCTCGAGCATCAGTCGATAGGCCGCTGCCATGATGCGCGGCGCGCGCACGGTGCGGCGGGGGCAGAGCCTCATGATGTTCTCCGAACGGATGAAATGGCCGCGCGCGCGCTCGACCACGTGCGCGCAGGCGTCGCCGAGAGCCGGATGGGACAATACGACCTGCGGATCCGTCGCGTCGATGCCGACCGATACAAGCGCCTCGCGCGGCAGATAAAGCCGGCCAACCGCCGCGTCCTCGTCCAAGTCGCGAAGGATGTTCGTCAATTGCAGCGCCCGACCGAGATGATGGGCGAGCGCCCGACCGTGCCGTTCCTCCATGCCGAAAACCCGGACCGACAGCCGACCGACCGCGCTGGCGACGCGGTCGCAGTAAAGATCGAGTCGTTCGAGATCCGGGGCACGAATGTCTTCCGCGGCGTCCATCCTCATGCCGTCGAGGATCGCGAGAAAATCCGCCTTGGCGAGGGAAAAGCGCTCGATCGCACGCGAAAGCCCCGCGAGTTCGTCCGGCACGGAACCCGCATAGAGGGCCTCGATCGCTTCCCGCCACTGTTCGAGCCGGGCGAGACGCCATTCGCGTGCGGCCTCGCTGTCGGCGATGTCGTCCACTTGGCGACAAAACGCGTAGATTTCGAACATGGCGTCGCGCTGCTCGCGCCCGAGAATCCGCATGGCGAAGTAAAACGAGCTGCGCCCGGCCCTTGCCGCGGCAACCGGCCGGCCATCGTCGGAGCGCGGAAGGGCGAGGCTCATGGCGTCTGCAACCGCTCGGCAGTGGTCACGACGCGCAGCAGGCGCCCCAACAGGCAGCCGGCCACGGCCCCTATGCCCAGGGTCAAGGCCGCGGGCCGTGCGAGGTGGACGCGCTCGGACAGGGGATCGCGCCGCTGGAGCAAGACGACGAGGCGTGCGGCGAGGCGCTGGATCACGGCGATTTCCATGGCCAGGCGCGCGTCGCTCACGAGATGAGGCAGAGGGCGGCTTTGCGCGAGCAGCTGCGCCGTCCGCGCCGCAAGGGCATGAAGGCAGATGCGCAGCGACGGGCTGGCGCGACTCTCGGCCAGGGCGCTGACGTCGACGGCATGCAGCGCCAGCGCATCGAGCGGAAGATAGACGCGATTGAGCGCCCGATAGTCGGTCGCGCAATCCTGAAGATGATTGATGATCTGCAAGGCGGCGCAAAGCGCGTCCGATGCCGGCCATGTCGTGCGCGATTCCCCGTGTACGTCGAGCACGAAACGGCCGACCGGCATGGCCGAGCGGCTGCAGTAGTCGATCAGATCATCCCAGTTGGTGTAGCGGAGCTTGGTCACGTCCTGGCGGAACGCGCTCAGCAAATCAAGCGCGTGCTGCGCGGTCAGCTGGCGCTCCCGCAAACTCTCGCGCAACGCGACGCCGACCGTTTCCTGGTCGTCCTTTCCCAACAGGCTCGACTCGAGCCGGTCCAGACGGGCAAGCTTGTCGCCCGCCGACAACCGGGGATGATCGGAAATGTCATCCGCCGTACGGACGAATTCGTAGAACGCAAGGATCACGGATCGATGCTGCGGCCGGATGAGCCAGGAGGCAACCGGAAAATTCTCGTCGCGATGGCCTTTCCCTGATCGGAATTGCGTGCTTTCTTTCATGACAAGCCTTGCGCACGAAAATGGACACGCCCCTTCCAATGTCCGCCGCGGCCGCGAATATGCTGATACGCTGACAACAGCGTGTAAAGCACGTAGACCGAGGCGATTGCGGGCAATGCAAGGCCCCACAACGGCGAAAGCCGATAGTAGCGCAGAACCGGTTGAAATGTGGCCGCCATGGCGAGCCATGCCGCACAGCCGGCGGCCTGCGCGAAACCCGTCGCAAGAAACGCGAAGGGAACGGGCACGACGAAAACGAGGAGCATGGCCGCCGTCGTCGCGATGAGCGCGAGCGGCGAGTAGCCAAGCTGCGCATAGGCGGAGCGGGCCACCATGCGGCACATGTCGGCAAAGTTTCGATAGGGACGCAGGCTGTTCACGCGCCGCGTCAACCCCAGCCAGATCGGACCCTGCGCCTTGAGCCGCGCGGCCAGGGCGCAGTCGTCAATCAGCGCGCCGCGGATGCTCTCGATGCCGCCCGCCTTGCGCAGCGCATCGACGTCAACCAGCATGCATCCGCCCGCTGCCGCGGCATGCCGGGAATGGGGACGACGGACCCACGCGAACGGAAACAACATCTGGAAGAAATATATGAACGCCGGCACGTGGAAGCGCTCGGCGAAGCTCCGGCAGCGCAACATTGCCATCAAGGAGGTGAGCACGTAGCCGCCTTTGGCAGCCTGCGATACGAGCCATGCCAGACTGTCCGGCGCATGCGCGATGTCCGCGTCGGTCAGCAGCAGATAAGCCGGTGCCTCCTTCTGTCCGCCCGCGGCGCGAACGCCTTGCGCGACCGCCCAGAGCTTGCCGGTCCATCCGGTCGGCGGCGGGCTGCCGGTCATGACGGTCATGTCCCGACCATGCTCCGACATCGACGCCGCGGTCGTCGCGATCGCGGCCGTGCCGTCGCTGCTGCCGTCGTCGACGACGATCAGCGACAGCTTGCCCGGATAGTCCTGCCGCAAAAGCGACTGGATGGAATGCGTGATGACGTCGGCTTCGTCGCGCGCGGGGATGATTGCGGTGACCACCGGCCAGCCGCCTCGCGGTGCCATGATCGGCGCGTCGTCGCGGACGTTGCACGTCCAGAAGCTTCCGCGGGCGAAAATCAGGTAGGCCCACGCCGTCAAGCATAGCGATATGACGATCACGTCCATGGCTCGTCCGCCGCAACAGCCTCCGCACTAACTCACGACGCGGTCACCGGTTCGGCGTCTCCATCCTCCGGCCGCCAGCGACGGGGACCGCAAGCTGTGACCATGCGGTCGCCCCTTGCGCCGTTCCACTATATCGTGATCGGCGAGCCTGCCGTATTGCGTGGCCGAGGGCCGCGCGCGTCTCCGAGCCGAGGGCGCATAGCCAATGCGCCGCGCATTTCCTATAATGTGTCTCGGCGGGCTTAAGCGGAGACACCCATGCGTGTTCTGGCGGTCATTGGCGCACTGGCGATCATCATCGGCGTCGGCGCGGCGGTATTTTTTTTCGGCGGCTTCTACAGCGTCGCCGGCACTGCCGAAGATTCTGCCCTTGTTCGATGGGCCCTGGTCAAGGTGCGCACGGTTTCGATCGAACGGCATGCGACCGACCAACCGCCCGCCCCGCTGGAGGACCCGACGCGGATCCGCGCCGGCGCGCGCGAATTCGCCGAGCACGGCTGCGCCCTGTGCCACGGTGCCCCCGGCGTGAAATGGGCGCCGTTCTCCGAGGGACTGCATCCGGACCCGCCCGATCTGAAGGATGTGGTCGCGGAGCTGACGCCGCCGCAACTGTTCTGGGTCATCAAGAACGGCATCAACATGACCGGCATGCCGAGTTTCGCGCTTGCCGGCATGAAGGATGACGAAATTTGGTCGGTGGTCGCATTTCTGAAGAAACTGCCCGAGGTTTCCGAAGCCGATTACAAGGCATGGACCGCATCGCCCGCGGCCGGAACCCCGCCCGATTCCGGCCC
>JADGGK010000079.1 GCA_019689975.1 Pseudolabrys sp. | reverse complement strand
GCACGATGGCGGAGGTTCGATCATGCGGCGCAATGCGGGTGAACCGTCGCGATTTTTCATGGCGCGGCGATCACAATTCAACGGTGCGCCGCCGCGCGCTCGCCGGTCTGTTGGGCGGAGGCCGCACGGCCTGCGTGATGCGCGGCATAAGTGCCGTTCGCGCGACGGCGGCTTGTCAAACGGGTCTGATCTCGGCATTAGAGGCGCATCGAGAGGCGAGGCTTCGAGCCAGGATGGCGCGCGCGCGGATCAAGTCGCCGAGGTTGATGCCGGGCTCGGCGACGAGCGGTCGACCGCGGCACGAGCGGGCAAAGCCGGTCAGGCGTCGCGATGCTGCGAAGACGCGCCGGCGGATACTCGACGCCGCGATGAAGGAATTTGCCGCCAAGGGGCTGGACGCCGCGCGCATCGAAGATATTGCCGAACAGGCCGGCGCCAACCGGCGCATGGCATACTACTATTTTGGCAGCAAGGAGGGTCTTTACCTTGCCGCGCTTGAGACGAGCTATCTTCAGCTGGTGGAGATCGAGAACACGATCAATGTGGAGAGGCTCGGCCCCATCGAGGCGATCGAGGCGATGATCGCCGCCAAGTTCGAGCATTACCGCAGGCACCCCCAATATGTCGACTTCGTGAGAATGGAGAATCTCTACAAGGCTCGCCATTTGAAGATGTCGCGCCGTATCGCCGAAATGCGGGCGCCGCTGATCTCCATCATCCAACGGGCGCTCAAGCGCGGCGAGGAGCTGGGTCTAATCCGAAAGGGCGTTGATCCGCTCGATCTTTATCTTTCCATTTGTGCGCTCGGATTTTTTGTCTTTTCCAACCGGTATACGCTCAACGTCATCTTCGGCACCGACGTGACGAGCGAGAGCGCATTGGCGCGCCGGCGTGCGCTTGTCGCGGACATGATCAGGGCCTATTTGGCTCCTTGACGTCACGCCACCGACGGCCAAGCGCTTGACGGTGCGGACCCCGATATATTAACTCACACGTGAGTTAATAAGGAAACGGCCCATGAGGGTTCTCATAACCGGCGGGATGGGCGTGATCGGCGCCGAAGCCAGCCGGAAATTCGTTCGCGAGGGATATCGCCCGGTGGTGTTCGCACGTCATCGCGACGACAAGCTCGTGGGCGACATTCTAGACAAGATCGATTTCGAGCCGGGCGACATCCTGGACATGCCGCGCTTGCTCGGCGTCATCAAGCAGCATCGGATCACCCATGTGGTACACGCCGCCGCGTTCGTCGGCGCTGTCTCGGCGTCAAATCCTGCCTTGAGCATCCAGGTGAACGTGATCGGGACGGTCAACGTGCTGGAGGCCGCCCGTCTTTTTGACCTCAGGCGCGTGGTCTATACCAGCGCGAAAGGCGTCTACGGCCCATTTACAGGGGATTATGGTCCCCCGCGGTACAAGCCGATTCCCGAGGATTTGCCGAAGAATCCGCAACGCATTTACGACAGCGCGAAGCTTATGGGCGAGCAGGCCGCGCTCTACTATGCGACCAATTTCGGCGTCGATGTCGCGGTCTTACGTTTCGCGACCACCTACGGACCGGGCAAGACCGAGCGGCACGGCAAGATGGGCGTCACCAGCCAGATCGTGGAGGCTCCGTTCAACGGCCTTCCGTTCACGCATCCCTACGGGGCCGACGCCAAGGACGATTTCATTTATAACAAGGACTCGGCCAGCGGAATTTTTCTCGCGACAGTGGCGGAAAAGGTGCCAAGCCGGGTCTATAATATCGGCAGCGGTTGCGGCGTTGGCCTCAACGATATTGCAGCCGCGGTTCGCAAACGGATTCCGAATGCGGTCATCGAGATCGGTCCGGGCGACAATTTCCTCGGCATGCCGTATCAGCCACATGGCGTCTACGATATCACTCGCGCGCGCAATGAACTCGGGTTCGAACCGAAGTTCGATATCGACCGCGGCATAGCGGATTACATTGCCAGCCTTGAACGGATGCGCGCGCAGGGAGCCTGAGTGTCGCGGGAGAAGCCGATATGCGCGGGAAACTGGAACTGCTGAGGCTGTCGCTGGCCGAGCGCGACCGGCGCTGGATCGCCACGCGCCGCGAAATGGAAGCGCGCGGACTCGACTGCCTGGTTCTGTGGGGTTGGCCGGCGGTATGGGACTTCTGCACGGCCAATGCCCGCTATCTCGCGCCGATCGGCGGCAATGCCGAGTTCAACGTCTTGGTGTTTCCACTTCAGGGCGAGCCGACCTCGTTCGTCATGATGCCCACATTCATCGAAGGCTGGCGCGCGGCGCAGGACTGGGTGTCGGACGTGCGGTCGCGCCAGGGCACGTGGGCCGATTCGGTCGTCGGCCGGCTGAGGGAACTCGGGCTCGCCAAGGGCCGCATTGGCATGGATGGTCTGGCCGGACCGCTTGATCCCGACGGCTGGCTCCCGCACAGCGTTTTCCAGCGTTTCCGGGAGCTGATGCCGGACGCCGAGCTTGTCAACCTTGACGACATGATGGAACGGCTTCGCGCGGTGAAAAGCGAGGAGGAACTGGGCCTTCTCGCGCGCGCCGCCAAGCTTGGAGACATCATGCTGAAGACCTGCCGAGAGGTGGCCAAGCCGGGCGTCAGGGAATCGGAAGTGTATGGGGCGATGATGGAGGCGATGCTCGCAAATGGCGGCGAGGAGCCGACGCTATTCTTGTGGGCATGCGATGCGCTTCCATATCCGCACCCCTTCCGTCTGCCCACGACGCGGAAGATCGCGCATGGCGATCTGATCATCTGCGAGATCCACCCGAAGATCGGTGGCTATTATACCCACGTGGAACGGACGTTCGCCATCGGCCGCGCGTTGCCGCAGCAGCACCGAATCTATGAAGGTTGCATCGCCGCCTATGAAGAAGGCATGAAGAATTTCGGGCCGGGCCGCGCGATTTCAACCGCGATGGATCGCGTCCGCGACGTTATCCGCGAATGGGGTCTTGAGATATGCGAGACCGGCATTCACGGTCACGGCCTCGCATCGCTTGAGTATCCGCGCTACCGTCATCATGCCATACAGGCGGATCGGTCCGCGCTCCAGCGGCTTGGAGATGTATTCAGGCCAGGCATGGTGTTCGCCTTCAACATCGACCTTTACGATCCGAAATTCCACGATGGTAAGACCGGTTGCGTATTTGCCGAAACCGTGGTGATCACGGAAACCGGCGCGCATCGGCTGCACGAACATCCGATCGATTTCCAGACCATCGCGGCGTGAGAGGCGACATGCACGACGACAAATCAGGATATCCACCCATCCGCCGCGTGGTCACCGGTCACGACGGGCAGACGGCCAAGGTCTTGATCGACGGACCGGCGACGAACGCGAAATACCCGGCGCCGGGAGTCGTCTCCACTTTGATTTGGTGCACCGACAGCTCGCCGGCCAAGATTCCCGTGGGCACGGCCATTGAGGATATGGGAGCGCGCATCCTGGGGACGGCGCCGCCTCCGCGCGGCACTCGTTTTGCCGTGATCGATTTTCCTCCCGGCAACAAGCCGCATATGCATCGCACCGAGACGATCGATTATGTGATCGTGCTGGAGGGCGAGATTGAAATGGACATGGACCAATCGACGGTAAAGTTGAAGGCCGGCGACGTTATGGTGCAGCGCGGTACCAACCACGCCTGGGCCAATCGCAGCAAGGCGCGCGCGCGCGTCGCGTTCGTGTTGATCGATGCCGAACCGCTGGGCTTCGGACAGCCCATAGTCGGATCAGCGCAAGCGCGATAGCGGACTGATGCTCGAATTTCGCAACATCAGTTTCTCCTTCACGGGGCGGCGGGATACGATCGAGGTGCTGCGGGAGCTGTCCTTTGGCTGCCGGGAGAACGAAATCGTCGCGGTGATCGGACCGAGCGGCTGCGGCAAATCCACGTTGCTCAGTCTGGCGACCGGTTTGCGTAAACCCACGGCCGGCCAGGTGTTGATAGATGGCAGGCCTGTCGACGGTGCGGACCCGCGACTGGGAATGCTCTTTCAGCAGAGCACGCTGTTGCCGTGGCGATCAGTGGTGGAGAATGTCGAACTCGGCCTGGAGATCCGAGGCGAACGGAAAGGGCCGCGGCGGCAGCGCGCAATCGCCTTGATGCGACAGTACGGCCTTGCCGGATTCGAGCGGAAATATCCGCACGCACTCTCGGGGGGAATGCAGAAGCGCGCCGCGCTTTTGCAGACGCTTGCGATCGAGCCGAAAGTGCTTCTGCTCGACGAGCCATTTGCCGCTCTCGATGCGCAAACCAGGGTGGTGATCCAAAACGACGTGGTGAAGATTTGCCGTGCCGGCAAACGGTCGATGGTGATTGTGACCCACGACATATCCGAAGCGCTGTCGATGGCCGATCGTGTGGTGGTACTCAGCCGACGTCCGGCGACCGTAAAGGAAATCTACGACGTGCCCTTCAGTCGCGAGGCGGAGAGCGTCGCCGATGCGCCCGCGATGCCGGGGTTTGCAGATTATTACAAGCGTATCTGGAACGCGTTGGACATAAGTATTGGCGGCATGAACGCGGCAGCATGAAGAACATCGTCAAACAACGGCTTCTGGTCAACTGCGGACGCCTGCTCGTGCTTGTCGTGATTTTGGGGGGCACCGAGCTCGGTATCCGTTATGGCGTTTTGAGTCGACTGTTTTTCTCCAGTCCCAGCGAAATATTCGTCGCCTTCGAAGCGCAGTGGGCCAAGGGATCCTTTCTGCCGGATCTGGGCATTACCGTGTTCGAGACTTTGCTCGGTCTTGCGGCCGGATCACTTGCGGGCATGGCGGTCGGCCTTCTCCTGCCGCAGCTTCGTCTCGTCTCGCACGTCATCGAACCATTTCTGATGGTGCTGAACGGTATTCCGGTAATCGTGATTGCGCCGTTGTTCATATTGTGGCTCGGACTTGGGCTTGCCTCGAAGGTGGGCATCAGCATCTACATCGTCTTCTTTGCCATGTTCATCCCGGTTTACACGTCGTCCCTTCGTCTTGATCGGACATTGGTAGACGCCTTGCGTGTCATGGGCGCCACTCGAGCGCAGATCTTCTGGAAGGTTGTCGTGCCTTCGTCGATGCCGAGCGTCTATACCGGATTGAAGATCGGTTCTGGTCTGGCGCTGATCGGCGCCGTCATCGGCGAGTTTGTGGCATCGCGTGCGGGGCTGGGCCACATGATTCTATACGCCTCCGGTACGCTCGACACCCCATCCCTTTATCTCGGCATCATCGCGATCGCGATCTTTGCCGCCTTGCTGAGTTTGACGGTAGATGCGCTCGGGCCGCTTCTGGTCCCGTACAGATTTTCGGACGAGAAATGATGAAAGTGGTGCACGAGACGGCTAGCTTTGAGGCAATGGGAGGAAAGCAGATGAGTTGGGTCATTCGAATTATCGTCACGGCTGTTGCAGGCTTCACGGCTGTCGCCAGCGCGGAAACGGTTAAAATAGCGCTCCCGGTGGCTTCGCTCGAATCAATGCCCATCTATGTGGCTTCACAGAAGGGTCTGTTCAAAAAGCACGGGATCGAGGTCGAGGTGGTCACCAGCCGCGGCGGCGGCGAGGCGATGAAAGCCTATCTTGCCGGCGAGGTGCAGATCGTCGCAACCGGATTTCCGGAAGTGGGATTGATGCGTGCCCGTGGCGTCGATGTGGAGTTGTTTTTCGCTCAGACGTCGCGGGTGCCGTTCGCGTTGGTCGCGCGCAAAGATCTTAACCTCAATTCCGTCTCAGGTCTCAAAGGCAAGACGGTTGCCGTGACGAGCCCCGGCTCGCTCACCTCAATTCTCGCGCGGTATTTCGTACGACAAGCGGGACTCGATCCCGACAAGGATGTGACATTGATTTCGGTCGGTGGCGGCGGCGAACTGCTCGGCGCGCTTAAAAGCGGCCGTGCCGACGCGGCGATGCTATTTGAGCCGTTCGTGACGATCGCGTTGCAAGAAGGTCTGGCTACCATGCTGGTCGACGTGCCGAAGGAGCTCGACGCTTTCTCATCGTCGCCGCTTTCCATAAGCAAGACCTTCATGGAAAAATCGTCCAAGGACGCCTACGCCCTCTTCGAGGCGCTGAAAGAGGCGCTGACCTTCATTCATCACGACAAGGCCGGTACGTTGGAAATTGCCAGGAAACAGTTCGCCAACGCAAATCCGCAAGTGTTGGAGGCTGCGCTCGCGCGCATGGAGCCGTGGTATTCCAAGGATGGCCGTTTCTCGCGCGCCAATGTTGAGCAAACGCAGAGGATTGCCGTCGACCTCAGGATCATGCCGCAAGCCTTCCCCTATGACGACGTCGTCGCGCCGCCCGCCCGCGAAGGGGGAAAATGAGTCGTGGTATCTGACCAATGCGCGGGGCGAGCGTTAATCGCGGCTGATTTTTCCGGAATGTGCGTCCGCAGAGGTCTCCGCAGAGGTCATGGGCGTGGGCGCGCGGCGGTCTTCAACCGCTGATCCGACGCCGCGGTAGCGTTATGCGGCTGCGTCGCACCCCGAGCCTCACGCGCCGGTGCGGGCCGTCATGGCCGGATGATCCTCGGCGGGCCGCGGCGAAACCGGTGCGCCGCCGGGAGCGTCGCTCGCCGCGCCATGTGCGACGTCGTTCCAGGGCGTGGCCGATCTGCCAACCGCTTCCTTGCAGCGCTCGACGGCCTCGGTCAACGTCGCCGCCGCGCTGTCGGCCTTAGCCGTGGCCGCGAGATCCGGAGCCGCATCGGTCAACCAGCAACCCAGAATGACGACCGCGGCGGGCATCTTTCTCCGCAGCCGCCGAACGACGTAGCGGCTATGGGCGGGGCTTGCATCGTCAAGACAGGAAACGCAGACGACGGCGATATTCCTCGTATCCAGGCGGAAAATATTGGCGGCCGAATGGGCGGCCGCGCCTGCGAGACGCGCGCCGAGGCCGCACTGGGCAAGCAGGTGCACCAGCATGCCCGCGGCGGCCTCGTCGAGTCCGCTTCGCGCGGCCACACACAGCACCTTGCGAGTGGCGCCCGGTCCGAGATCGCGCCCAGATCCCTCGTTCGCCGCTGCTTGGCCGGCATTGTCGGGGGATGCTTCGGTTCCGGCCTCGTCGCGTGTTGCTTCCTGCCGCCGCTCGGCAACAAGAGCGTCATGATCCGCCAAATCATCGACGAGTTCGAATACCGTGGTTTTGATCCTATCGACGCGCTCGTCGTCAAGCGCGCCCCGCGCGAGGTCGTATTGCGCAAGCTTGAGCCCTTTGAGTGCGACCGCATCGAAGTAGGATGCGAGCGGCTGCTCCTTGAGCATCTTCTCGGCCCTCTCCGCTTCCTCGACCGGATCGCCGGCAAGCATGCGTTGATAGAACATTTCCGGCGGCGACAGCGGAGGCTCGTCGCCGAGGAGCACATGCAGGAACTCGAGACGTTCCACGTGTCGGCCCATGACCACGAGACAGATCGTGATGGGTGTCGCAAGGACGAGCCCCACCGGCCCCCATAGCAGCGTCCAGAACGTGGTTGATACGACCACCGCCACGGGCGACAGACCGCTGCTGTGACCATAGACCAAGGGTTCGATCACGTGGCCGACCAACGGCTCGGCAATGAGGAACAGCGCTCCCGTCAGGAGAAGCATCGTCCAGCTCGGATCAACCGCAAGTGCGAGCGTCAAGGGGAAGACCGCCGCGATGAACGCACCGAGGTAAGGCACGAAGCGCAGCACGCCCGAAAGTATGCCCCACAGCACGGCGCTCGGGACGCCGATGAGCCACAGTCCCGCCGCGATGACCACGCCGAAGATGGTATTGAGCGCAAGCTGGGTGAGAAACAACCGGCTCAGCCGTCGGCCCGCGTCATCGAGTGCCGCGGTCGTCTTCTGCAGGTCGTGAGAGCCCGCGAGCTTGATCACGCGGTTTCTGAGATCCTCGCGCTGCAGCAGGATGAAGATGACGAAGACGACGACGATCCCGGTCGTCGCGAGCGGATGCAGCAGCGGGGAGATAAGCGTACTCAGGCTTTCCAGCGGGCCTCGAGGAGGCTGCCGGATCTCCACCGGCACGGGTTTGTCATCCGGCTGCGCGGCGGCGCTCGGCCGCAAGACGTACGGAGCGGGCTCCGCAGGACGGTTGATCTCCTTGTTGAGCTCCTTGAGCACTTCCCCGGCGCGGTCGAGCGGATCGCTGATGCCGCTCGTGGCGCGCAGCGATCTGATCTTGTCCTGGATCGTCAGCTGATAGCGGGGCAGGTCCCGCGCGAGCTGGGTGACCTGCACCGCAATCAACCCGCCCACGGCGAAAATGGCAACGAATGCGACAAAGACGACGGCGACCACCGACAGACCGCGCGGAACTCGCCACCCCTGGAGCAGACGGACGAGGGGCGCGAGCACGAAGCTGAGGAGAATGGCGAGGGCAATAGGAATGAAGACGTCGCGCCCGGCATACAGAACGCCGACGATAATGACGGTGACGACGATGGTCGCCAAGGCGTTCGTCACGCCGCCGTCGCCGGGCGCGGAGAAAAAGCTGGTCGGACGAAGCATCGTGCGATTGTCGCGCCCTTGGAGACGGCCGGTGCGGGCAGGCATGGGCCTGCAATGGAAATGGCCGCGGGTCACTATGGTTCCGTTCCGCGCGCCTCGGGCGATGAGCGGCACGCAGCCGCGCCGAGGCGGAACCGAGGATCCGACGTCGCGGCCTGCCCGCGGCGCAGCCGGCGCAACACCCGCAACGGTCTGTCCCGACCGTATTGAGCGCTCTCAGGTGGACCGCATTGACGCATCGCGGTCGATCGCGCGGGCCCGCATCCGCGACTCGGTTGCGACACCAATGCGAGAGGCCTCGGGCATTGACACGAGCGCGATCAAACCCGTCTGCCTCGCCCCATACGGCTGCGACCGGTAGTTTTGCCTCGCAGGGAAACTTTCGCGCGGCAGGCAAGTTCTCTGTAAAGCTGTACCCATGCGAAGGAAACCGCCATGACGAAGACCAAGACTCTGCATGACCTATTCGAAGACACGTTGAAAGACATCTATTTTGCCGAAAAAAGGATTCATTCCACGCTGCCGAAAATGGCGAAGGCAGCCCACAACGAGGAACTGCGCGCAGCCTTCGAAAAACATCACCGTGAGACAGAAGAACAGATTTCCCGTCTCGAAAAGGTGTTCTCGCTTCTCAACAGGAAACCTCAAGGAAAGACCTGCGATGCCATTGTCGGCATTACGGAGGAGGGCGCGGAAATCATGTCGGAATACAAGGGCACGCCGGCGCTTGACGCGGGTCTGCTCGCGGTTGCCCAAGCGGTCGAGCATTATGAGATTTCCCGTTACGGAACCTTGCGTACCTGGGCACAGGAGCTCGGTATCGACAAAGCGGCGGCCCTCCTTCACGCGACGCTCGAAGAGGAGGAGGCCACGGACGAAGCGCTGAGCAGGATTGCGCAACGTGTCGTCAATCGCGACGCGCTTGCGGAATCCGCCGCCCATTGAACGCAGGCGCGTCAAAAACGGCAATCCGCGACGACCGAGGCCGCGCGTGTGCTCGGTTCGATCATCCCGGCGCCGTCGGGCACGCGGCGGCGGCCGGATCTCGTTCCGCCGTCGTCGCGCGAAGGCGGAGCCACGGAACCGTCAATCGCACAATCATTCCGTTTCCGTCCCGTGTGCTGCCCGAATATAGCCGGCCGCAAAGCTGCTTCTCGACGATTTGATGCATCAACATGGTGCCGAAACCCTTTCGGTCCGGTTCAGCCGCCGGGGACGCTGTGCCCGATTCCTCCCATTCGATCTCCAGATCACGCTCGTCTACGGACCAGGCCAGGCGGATACGGCCGGCCGGTGACGACAGCGCTCCATATTTTATCGAGTTCGTCGTCAGCTCGTGCAAGACGAGCGCAAGCCCGGTTGCCGCCTGGGAGCCGATCGACACCTCCGGTCCGGATGCCGCCACGCTGCTGTGCAAATGCGTTCCCTGCGCATAGGGGGCGAAGACGACGTCGATCAGGTCGCGCAGACTTGTATCGGCGATTACCGCGGTGTCGTTGGACGTCGGTTGAACCAGATCAATGGTGCGCGCAAGAGCGCCAAGGCGGCCGTGAATCGACGCGGCCATGTCCCGCGTCGAGACGGCCGTACGTGCGCTCAGCGAAACGATGGCGCCGGCCATAGCCAGCAAATTCTTGATCCGATGCTTCATCTCGTTGAGTATGAAGGCGTGCTGCTCCCTGCTGCGCTTGCTTTCGGTGATGTCGCGGGCAATCGTCGATGCACCGATGATCATCCCTTCCGCGTTTCTCACCGGTGACACAGCCACGGACACGTCGATAAGCATGCCGTCCTTGCGCTTTCGGATCGTCTCGAAATGCGATATTTGCTCGCCGCGCCGGATGCGATGCAGGATTTCCGCTTCTTCGCCTTGTCGGTCCGATGGTATGAGTTGGGTGATCGGCCGGCCGATCATCTCCTCGGCCGCATAACCGAACAGCCTCTCGGCCCCGGCATTCCAGCTCATGATCGTGCTGTTCAGGTCCTTGCTGATGATTGCGTCGTCGCTCGTACTCACGATCGCGGCGAGCAGATTGGCCTGCTCCTTTTCCTTGATTTGGGTGGTGATGTCCTGAAGCGAGGCGAATGCGCCCACGATCATGCCGGCCTTGTCACGCATCGTCCGGATGTCGAGCGATATATATCGCGGGGAAGGCTGTGCCGCTACGCGGATGCAGCGCGGCGGCGGCGTGATACCGGTGGCAAGGGCGCGTTCGAGCTCGTACCGAAGTTCTGAACGCACCGGTGCTGCGCTCAGCAACTCGGCGGCGACGCGATTTGACCGGAGGACCTCGCCGTCCAGATCGCACATATAGATGCCGATGGGCAGCATGTCCCAGAGGTCATAGGCATCGCCAAGGATGTTTTCCGCCGTGACCCGCATACCCGGCCGTCTGGGTGGATGGTCGCCGACCTGCATGATAGTCCCATCGCGGCAGCCTGTAGAAGTTCGAAATTGTTGGGATTCCATTACCGTTCAACTCGAGCCTTTAACAACGGTTCCGGCGGCCGGCGTGCGCGACCGCGGCGACCTCCATAGGGGGGCGTGCCCTGGTGCGGCAGGCCGCATTTTGCCCGCAGCGGTCATCGGTGCCGGTTTTCGCCGCCGCGGCGCGATGCTCCGCGTCCGCTTTTTGCCCGCGCCTCGCAGCGTGCTCTGATGTCCTCGAGTTCTTCGTCGGTGAGATGCTCGATTCCGGCGAATGTGTTTTGCGCCCTGCCGCTTCTTATAAGCTCATCAAGTTTCAGCTGGATCGCCGCATTATCGCGGTTTTGCGAATTCTGGATCAGAAAGACCATCAAAAACGTGACGATCGTCGTCCCCGTATTGATGATGAGCTGCCAAGTATCGGAATAGCGAAATGTCGGGCCCGCGGCCGCCCAGACGATGACCGTGGCGACGGCGGCTATGAATACCGAGGGATGACCGGCGGTACGGGCTACCGCGGCGGCCGCTTCGCTGAAGCGGCGGTTGATCTCGTGGGTGAGACTTGAAGTGTCGTTTCTCCTGGACATGAGCGTCTCCTTTGGGTTTTGGCGTGCGTGAAGCCGTGGATGCGATCGCATCCGCCGGTTCTGCTGCGGGATGGGTCGATCATCCCGAGAGGTGAGCGTCGAGCTCGCCCGCTGTCACTGCTAGACGTGTATGCGGAAAACTTGGTTCCCCGAGGAACTTTCGCGGGGGAGCACGGTTCTCATCGTGGTCCGCTCTGCCGACGGAGAGAAACGAGTCGCATCCGGCCCGTCACTGCCGTTGCGAAGGATCGGCACGGTATTGCGTGGATCAAGGCGAGGCGTACTCGATGGCTGGCAGAAGACCTTCGCGCATATCCGGCGATGTCGAGATCCGGCTGCGTGCCCTCGAGCAGCAGCTCGGGCGTTACGTCCGCGATGCGTCCGCCGGTACCGTTGCGACCGCCGGTGGATTGCGGGACATGGTCGCCTCGACATTGATCGGCATCGCCGAGCGGTTGCGGGGTGGACTCGGCAGCATGGGCGCGAGCAAATTCGGCGGCCAAGCCGTCCGGTCGGGGAACGCCATTGCGAACCGGCTGGCGGATGAAATCCATTCGCGCCCCGTTCTCACGCTCGCCGCGGCGCTCGGCATCGGCATTTTGATTGGCCTGGGCACGCGGCGCGGATCATGAGCCGCTTCGATCTTATGCAGATCGGCGGCGAGACCGGAAAATGAAAAAGAGGGTTCTTTCATGAACGAAGATCGCACAGCCGGCACCGCGCGAAATATCGCCGGCAAGGTCCAGGAGGATCTCGGCCGCGCGACCGGCGACCGCAAAAGCGAGGTCGAAGGAATGGTCAACCGCGCCGCGGGAGCCGCGCAGGATCTTTACGGCCAAGCCAAGGACGCGGCCGAGGAGGCGGTGGAGACCGCGCGCCAACACGCAGCCGACGCGGAGGATTACATCCGCGAAACGATTGAGAAGCGCCCCTACACCACGGCCATCGTCGCGCTCTGCGTCGGTTGGCTCATCGGGCGCATGGGGCGGCACGAGTGATCGCAAAATCCCTCGCGCCCGGCGCCTCAAGCCTGCGGGGACCGGCTGGCGTGGATGTCTTTGACGGAGATCTCTCCCCGGATCGCCGATTTTGAAAGGATGGATCGCGTGACCATTGGAACCGTTTTGCTTATCGTGTTGATCATCATCCTCCTCGGCGGCTTTAGCGGCGTCGGCGGGGGTCCGTTCTACGGAACGGGATATTACGGCGGCGGCGGGCTCGGTGTCGTCGTGCTGGTGCTTCTGATCCTGGTCTTGCTGGGCAAGATCTAGGGCAGGTGCCCATTGGAGCGAGTCGATGCCGGGGGCGAGGATTCTCCGAAGGCACGACCTGGCGCCGCACCGTATGGCGAGGAACGGCGCCAGGA
>JADGGK010000020.1 GCA_019689975.1 Pseudolabrys sp. | reverse complement strand
CGATACCGACCGCCGGCCGTGCATCCGCGCCCGGCGCGTCACTTCAACGACAGCGCAAGCCCGCTCAAGTCGGCGCTGACGATGAGACCGTTCTGTCGCCCGGTGAGGGTGAGCACGGCGCCGTTCTGGTTGGTGAGGACCACGGCCTGCGCGCCGCGCACCGCCGCGGCGCCCGCGCCCGCCTGCGCATAGACGCCGGCGACGTCGGACGGCCTGCGGATGTTCGTCACGCGGCCGTGGAAGATCGTTTCGGAAGCGCCGACCGTGAAGCCGTAGCTCAGGCCGCCGATCGACAATGGATAGGCGCGCCCGTGGAAATAAAGCGTGCCGCTGCCGGCGGAGCCGCCGATGAAGAAACCGGCCTTGAAAATACGCAGGCGCACGGTGCCGCTGTCGGCATGGGCCGAGGCGGCGCCGAGCAAGGCCATGAGGGCGATGAGGCCCGCTTTCAACCCGGGCGAATATCGCATGGTTTTCTCCATGAAATGCGATGGCGACAAGGATGAGCGAGCGGGATTTTAGCCTTGCGGCCGCGTGCGCGAAATACCCGACGGAGCATTGTCACCAGGGCATGCCGGCCTCCCGTCGGCGATGATCGGATCGCGCCACATGATCGCTGATCGTCGTGCCGCGCTCGGACCCGACATCGGAGGCCACGGGAAGGCCGGCAGCCGCGGTTCGACGCCCGGGTCCCGGCGTCAGCGCTTGTACAACCCCATTATTTCCGCTTTGGCCAAGGCCGCGAAATGCAAGTTGAAGCCGACCACCGCGGCGGAGCTGTCGGCCTTGACCGGCAGCGTCTCCGTGTTGACCGCATAGACCGTGAAGAGATAGCGGTGCGGATGGTCGCCTTGCGGCGGGCAGGGGCCGCCATAACCGGGCGCGCCGAAATCGGTGCGCGTCTGCAGCGCACCGGCGGGCAGTTTTCCTCCCGGGCTGCCGGCGCCGGCCGGCAGTTCGGTGACGTTGGCCGGGATGTTCACAACCAGCCAGTGCCAGAAGCCGGAGCCGGTGGGCGCGTCGGGATCATAGCAGGTGACGGCGTAGCTCTTCGTCCCGGCAGGTGCGCCCGACCATTTGAGATGCGGCGACTTGTTGCCGCCGGCGCAGCCGAAGCCGAAATCGGCGGAAAGGATGAACTCGGCGCCGAGATAGTCGCCGTCCTTGAAACTGTCGCTGACAACCGTAAATGCCATCGTCCTTCTCCGTTGAGTGCAAACGCCGGCGCGAAGCCGAGACCGCCGCGATCATAGCGCAATGCCGGTTTCTCGCCGCGCCGCTATCGCCTTCCGCGCCGGTCGGATAAATTCGTGGAGGAGTCGACCGGATGCGAAAGGACTCCCTGATGACGCGCGTCGGTCTGTTTCTGCCGTGGCTCATGATCGTGGCGTCGGCGATGCCCGCCTCGAGCGCGGCGCAGTCGCTTCGCGCGGCGCCGGCGCCGACGATCGAGGATGTCGATCCCGGCGTCGATCACACCGCGCGCGACAAGGACCTGCCGCCGGAGCTCCGCCGCCAGTCGGTATTCTATCGCAGCGAGTATCCTCCGGGGACCATCATCGTCAACACCGCCGACCGCTTCCTTTATCTCATACGCGGCAACAATCTCGCGTTGCGGTACGGCGTCGGTGTCGGCCGCGTCGGCTTCCAGTGGGGCGGCATCCATGTCATCACGCGCAAGGCGAAATGGCCGGACTGGACGCCGCCTCCCGAGATGATCGCGCGACAGCCCTATCTGCCGCGTTTTATGGCCGGCGGTCCGGGCAATCCGCTCGGTGCGCGCGCGCTTTACATCGGCAATACCGTTTATCGGATCCACGGCACCAATGCGCCGGAAACGATCGGACAAGCGGTCTCTTCCGGCTGCTTCCGCCTGGTGAACGAAGACGTCATCGATCTTTATGACCGCGTTCCGATCGGCACGAAGGTCGTGGTAGAGCACAGATAGCCGGAGACAATGTCAACCGTGGGCGCGGTCCTCGCCGAGGAGCCGCGCGTGACCCATAGAGAGTCTGCCATGAGGCGACGTATAGCGGTGGTCGGCGCCGGTACCATCGGCGCAAGCTGGGCGGCGATTTTTCTCGCCCGCGGTCATGAAGTGCGTGCCAGCGATCCCTCCTCCCACGGCGAGGTTTTTGCCCGCCGTTTCATCGCGGAGGCATGGCCGACGCTCGAGACGCTCGGCTGGGTAGTGCCCGAAGCCGACATCGCGAATTTCAGCTTTCATGCCTCCGCGAGCGCGGCGGTCGAGGGTGCCGAATTCGTGCAGGAGAGCGCGCCGGAGCGCGAGGACGTGAAGATTCGATTGTTTGCCGAGATCGACGCGGCGGCGCCGAAAGACGCGATCATCGCCTCGAGTTCGTCCGGCCTGCCGATCAGCCGTATCGCCGCCGAGTGCCGGCACCCCGAGCGTTGCGTCATCGGCCATCCGTTCAACCCGCCGCATCTCATACCGTTGGTGGAAGTGGTGGGCGGAGACAAGACTGCGCCACAGGCGATCGCCGCGGCAATGGCATTCTATCGCGAGCTCGGCAAACACCCGATCCATATCAGGAAGGAGATGCCGGGCCACGTCGCCAACCGCCTGCAGGCGGCGTTGTGGCGCGAGGCGGTGCACCTGGTGGCGGAAGGCGTGGTCTCGGTCGCCGATGCGGACGCGGCCATCGCCCATGGACCCGGGCTTCGCTGGGCGTTGATGGGGCCGCATCTCACTTTTCACCTTGCCGGCGGCGACGGCGGGATGTCGCACTTCATGGCCCACCTCGCCCCCGCGGTGCAAAGCTGGATGGACGATCTTGGGACGACACCGCTGACGCCGGCGGTGCAAAAGATCATCATCGACGGCGTCGCCGACGAAACGGGCGGCCGCAGCATGGCCGAGCTGCGGCGCTGGCGCGATCGCAAGCTGATCGAGATCCTCAGGGTGACAGCGGCGCGCTGAAGGCTCATGGCGGCCAAGGCGCGAGCGCCGCGCCGTGGGGCGACATGCGCTCGTCCGCCTCGGGGCAGGGCCGAGACCGACAGCGGCATCCGCGGCCAGGCCGATTTTCTCGGCCACGGGGTCGCCGGTGTCCGGCGCCGCGTTTATGCCGCGGTAATGGGAACAAAGCGGGGCGGTGTGGCGTGCGGACGACGACGATGATCGCTTCCGGACGATGCTCAAGAGACTCTTGCGCAGGCCAAACTCCGCGCGCGGTGACTGCCTGCAAAACGGAAACAGCGGTTTTTTAACGAATGGCCGTTTAAGAGGAGCCGCACCCGGCGCGCAAGCCTTGAATCTCGGGAGGCAGGCGGCGCGGGCACCGATACGGCATGGCCGCTTGGACTTCGATGCAGGACGCAAGACGCGAGCCCCGCAGGCGGGTATTGAAGTCGGCGCAAATCGTCCTGAGTGAGAAAGCGCCCAAGCTGGAATGCGTCCTGCGCAACCTGTCGGCGACCGGAGCCTGCCTGCAGGTGTCCACGACCTTTGGCATACCGGTCGAATTCGGCGTGGTCATCGACGGCACGCGCCGCCAATGCCGGTCGGTCTGGCGGACCGACACCAGGCTGGGCGTGGTTTTCAAATAGACCGGCCAGGAACGCCATTGGCGCAGCGACGGAAGTCGCGCGCGGCGCCGGTCCGCGTCGGCGCTGGTGGCGGGGCTTGCCCGTGAGGCCGTCGCCGGACCTCGACCGGATGTCCGGCCTTTGCTCTTTTTTTGGCACGAGATTTTTGTTGTGGAAGTCGCGTAAACTCGCCTTCCGCCGCCATCCGCGGCTTTGATGATAAAGGCGAATCCGCCAGGGTGCGGAGGCCCGGCGCCCGGCCGGGGCCAACCGTTTCGAGACGTGCCGTCCGCATGCTCTGCCGTCTGTCCATCCGCGACATCGTGCTGATCGACCGGCTCGATATCGATTTCACGCGCGGGCTTTCCGTACTGACGGGCGAGACGGGCGCCGGCAAGTCGATCCTGCTCGACGCTTTCGCGCTCGCGCTCGGCGCGCGCGGCGATCAGGGCCTGGTGCGACAGGGTGCGGAACAGGGCCAGGTAACCGCGGTGTTCGAGCTTCCGCGCAGCCATCCCGCCCGTTCACTCATTGCCGCGCAGGGCATCGTGGCCGAGGACGAGTTGATCCTGCGTCGCGTCCAGCTCGTCGACGGGCGCACCCGCGCCTTCGTGAACGATCAGCCCGTGAGCGTCCAGGCGCTGAAGGAGCTGGGAAGCGCGCTCGTCGAGATCCACGGTCAGCATGACGAGCGCGCGCTCATCGACGCCGCGACCCACCGTCGGTTGCTCGATGCCTATGGCGGGCTCGAGTCGCAGGCCGCCGGCCTTGCCGCGCTGTGGGCCGCGCGGCGCGAGGCGGAAGCGGCCGCGGAAGCGCATCGCGCCGCGGTCGCGCGCGCGCGGGCTGAAGGCGAATGGCTGCGTCACGCGGTGGACGAACTGACGGCGCTGGCGCCGGAGGCCGGCGAGGACGCCGCACTCGCCGCCCGCCGCGCCGCCATGATGCAGGCCGAGAAGGTGGCCGGGGATCTGCGCGAGGCGTACGAAACGGTTGTCGGAAACGCCGTGGCGTCATCTCTGTCCGCGGCCATTCGGCGGTTGGAACGGCGCCAGAGCCAGGCGCCGGAACTCATCGAGCCGGCGGTGAAGTCGCTCGATGCGGCGTTGAATGCGCTTGAGGAAACGCGAACCCATCTCGAGACCGCCTTGCGCGCGGCCGCCGCCGATCCGGTCGAACTCGAGCGCGTCGAGGAACGCCTGTTTGCGCTGCGCGCTGCGGCACGCAAGTACAACGTGCCGGTCGACGCGCTCGCCGCACTTGCCGAAAAGTATAAGTCCGAGGTCGCGCTGATCGACGCCGGAGAGGAGAAACTCAGGCAGCTGGAGGCGCAGGCGCAAGCGGCCCAATCCGCCTACCGCAAGGCGGCGGAAGCGCTGTCGAAGGCGCGCGCCAAGGCGGCTCAGGCGCTCGACCGGGCGGTCAATGTCGAGCTCCGGCCGCTCAAACTCGAGCGCGCCAAGTTCATGACCCGGATCGAACGCGATGCCGCGGCGACGGGTCCCGACGGCCTCGACCACGTGGAGTTCTGGGTCGAGACCAATCCGGGTACGCGACCCGGTCCGCTCATGAAAGTCGCCTCCGGAGGCGAACTAGCCCGCTTTCTGCTTGCGCTCAAAGTCGCGCTCGCCGATCGCGGGTCGGCTCCGACGCTGGTGTTCGACGAGATTGATACCGGTGTCGGCGGCGCCGTCGCCGACGCGATCGGCGTGCGGTTGACGCAACTCGCGCGCGACGTTCAGGTCTTGGCCGTTACGCATGCGCCGCAGGTGGCGGCACGCGCCGATCGTCACTATCTCATCGGCAAGGACGCGCTGGAGAACGGCCGGAGGGTGACCGTTCGCGTGACGGAACTCACGGCGGAACGGCGGCGCGAGGAAATCGCCCGCATGCTCGCCGGCGCCGAGATCACCAACGAGGCACGTGCTGCTGCGGCGCGGCTGATCAAGGCGGCGGGGTGACCGGCTGCGGGCGGGGCATGTCGGCCGTCGGCACGAATCCGCGCTTGGAGGCGACGCCGCGCCGGGCGTCGGGGTGACGATTCGAGCGGAGCCATGGCGACGAAACGCACGGCAGACATCCCGGTCGCCGAGTTGACCGCGGCGCAGGCTCGGGCCGAGCTCAAAAGACTCGCGGCCGAAATCGCCGAGCACGACAAGCGCTATTACCAGGATGATCGCCCTGTCATCACGGATGCGGAATACGACGCCCTGCGCGCGCGCTACAATGCCATCGAGGCTCGTTTTCCCGATCTGCGCACGCCGGAATCGCTGTCGCTCAAGGTCGGCGCCCCTCCCGCACGCGGCTTCGCCAAGGTCCGCC
Source organism: Pseudolabrys sp. (assembly GCA_019689975.1). Classification (GTDB taxonomy): domain Bacteria; phylum Pseudomonadota; class Alphaproteobacteria; order Rhizobiales; family Xanthobacteraceae; genus Pseudolabrys. Next base: position 36,165 of record JADGGK010000020.1, on the reverse strand, counting down.
ACGCGGTGCCGATGTTGTCGCTCGACAACGCGCTTGCGGAGGAAGACGTCGTCGATTTCGTCGCCCGCATCCGCCGTTTCCTGAAGCTCGGCGACGGCGAGACGGTCGCCTTCAGTGCCGAGCCGAAGATCGACGGCCTGTCGATGTCGTTGCGTTACGAGCGCGGAGCGCTGGTGAGCGCCGCCACGCGCGGCGACGGCAGCGAAGGCGAGGACGTCACCGCCAACATCAAAACATTGAAGGACGTGCCGCCGCGGCTCGCCGGCCGCGGTATTCCGGAGATCTGTGAGATCCGCGGCGAGGTCTACATGACGAAGGCGGCCTTTCTCGCGCTGAACGAGAGGCAGAAGGCCTCCGGCGGGCAGACCTTCGCCAACCCGCGCAATGCGGCCGCCGGCTCCGTGCGGCAGAAGGACCCCGCGATCACCGCCTCGCGCCCGCTCGGCTTCTTCGCCTATGCCTGGGGTGAGATGAGCAAAATGCCGGCCGATACGCAATCCGGCATGGCGCGATGGTTTGCAGCCTGCGGCTTCAAGACCAATCCGCTCACACGGCTGTGCTACTCCGTCGAGGAGCTTCTTGCCTTCCACCGCGAAATCGAGGAGCGCAGGGCGAGCCTCGACTACGATATTGACGGCGTCGTGTACAAGGTCGACCGCATTGACTGGCAGGAGCGGCTCGGCTTCGTCTCACGCAGCCCGCGCTGGGCTATCGCGCACAAGTTTCCCGCCGAGCGCGCAATGACCGTGCTCAAGGACATCGAAATCCAGGTCGGCCGCACCGGCGTGCTGACCCCGGTGGGAAAACTGGAGCCGATCGGCGTCGGCGGCGTGATCGTGCAGAACGTCACGCTGCACAACGAGGATTACATCAGGGGTGTCGGAGGCAACGGCGAGACGCTGCGCAACGGGCGCGACCTGCGCATTGGCGATACGGTCATTGTGCAACGCGCCGGCGACGTCATCCCGCAGATCGTCGATGTGGTCGTCGACAAACGTCCGAAGGATGCAGAGCCCTATCATTTCCCGACCCGTTGCCCCTGTCCGCTGCGGACCAAGGTCGTGCGCGAGACGACCGCTTCGGGCGCGGAGGGCGCGCGCTCGCGCTGCACCGGAGAGTTCGCCTGCCCATACCAGAAAATCGAGCATCTCAAGCATTTCGTCTCGCGCCGTGCCTTCGATATCGAAGGTCTGGGCGAAAAGCAGATCGAGCTGTTCTTCGAGAAGGGATGGATCAAGGAGCCGGCGGACATCTTCACGCTGCCCGAGCGCAACAGGACGATCAGGCTCGAACAGGTCGAGGGTTACGGCGAGACGTCGGTCCGCAACCTGTTCGATGCAATCGAGGCGCGGCGCCGGATTTCGCTTGATCGATTCATCTATGCGCTCGGCATCCGCCACGTGGGTGAAACGACGGCGCTGGCGCTCGCGCGCGGCTATGGGTCATGGCGGGCTTTCCACGATGCCGCGTTGAAAGTGGCGCGCGGCGATCCGAATGCAATCGCCGAAATGGATGCGCTCGACCAGATCGGCGACACGGTTATCGAGGCGGTGAAGGACTATTTCGGTGAGAGCCACAATCGCGGCATCGTGGAGCGGCTGACGCGACAGGTGACGATCCTGGATGTCGAACGGCCGAAGGCCGATTCGCGAATTGCCGGCAAGACGGTGGTATTCACCGGCACGCTCGAAAAGATGACGCGCGAGGAGGCGAAGGCGCTCGCCGAGCGGCTCGGTGCCAAGGCCGCCGGCTCGGTGTCGCGCAAAACCGATTTCGTGGTCGCCGGTCCGGGGGCGGGATCGAAACTCGCCGAAGCCCACAGGCTCGGCATCAAGGTGCTGAGCGAGGAGGAGTGGCTGCGACTCGTCAAATGAGGCGGTCCGCCGGCGGCCTCGCCCCTTTGCGCCGCGCCAGCGCCGCCTCGATCATAGTTCGTCATCGGCGTCATCGGCGGCCTCGGGCCCGCGCCCCGGCGCCTCCTCGCCGAGGAGGGCGCGACGCCCGTTGCGGGATCGAGCCCGGCCGGACGCGCGGAGGCTCGTTCCGCCGTGGCCCCGCCCGCTACCGCGCCCAGGGGAAGAGCACGGCGGGAAAATCCGCGGCGGAGCGGTGTTGCGGAAGGTCTTGGTAGGGCGTCGGGCGCGGACTGTCGGCCGGCTCGATTGCCCTGCGATAGAGGTGCCAGGTGGCATGACCGAGAATCGGCACGATCACCGCGAGGCCGAGAAAGAACGGCAGCGAGCCGACGAGAAGCGCGAGCGCGACGATCAGACCCCACACCGCCATGGTCACGGGGTTGCGCGCCACCGTACGCAGCGAGGTGACGAGCGCCACCGCCGCGCCGACGTCGCGATCGAGCAGAAGCGGGAAGGACACCGCGCTGATGGAAAGAACCACGACCGCGAACAGGAAGCCGACGCAATTGCCGACCACGATCAGGTGCCAACCCGCGGGCGTGGTGAACACGTCGCGCAGGAAGGCGCCGATCGAGACCGGGCTCGCATAGCCGAAGTCGGCGACGTAGATCGCATTCGCCGCCGCGATCCACAGGCCGAAAATGGCGAGCAGCAGGAGACCAATCGCGACAATGGCCCCGATCGAGGAGGATTGGACGACATCGAATGCGTGCCTTGCGGAGACCGGCAGACCCGCCTCCCGCCGGCGACTCAATTCGTAAAGGCCGAGCGCCGCGAGCGGGCCGATCAGGGCGAAGCCGGCCGCCAGGGGATAGAGCAGCGGCAGCACGGCGTAGCCGAAGGCAAGCCGCGCAGCGAGCAGGCCCACGACGGGATAGATCGCGCACAGGAACATCGCGTGCGTCGGCATGGCATAGAAGTCGTCCGCGCCCTTGGCCAACGCGAGTTTGAGGTCGTCGATACCGATGCGGCGAACGACAATCGGGGCAGGGCCCGTGCCGGCGCCGAGCAGAACATGGGAGTAGGCCATGACCGCCTCCGGAATGTTGCGGACAGCCAAGGAATTCGGCTCCCGGACCGCTTGTCGACCGGCCCGGCGAGGTCTCCGAGGCCATCGCTCCAATGCTAACATGGAAGGGGCCGTGTTGGTTCTTCACGTTCCCGCGCGAGCCGTGCCCCGGAACCCGGGCGGCGCGGGGCGAGCTCGCAAGCTTCCGATCAGGCCGGGGAAGGCAACAGCAGGCTGTCCAGTTCCAGGGGCTTGTGGCGTGATTTGAACCATTCCGCGCGCATTGCCGCGCGGTTGCGTCCGCGATCCGTCATCGGGAGCCGCAAGGCGGCAAGGAGGTTGCCGACCTCTTGCCTTGCCCTGCGCGCGCGGGCGCGCGGCATCGGTTCCGACCCTTCATCCAGCGCGGTCAAACCCCGGGCGACGTATTCTCGGTAGACCAACCTTTCCGTCAATCCTTCGGCGACGCGAAAGGACAGCATGACCGACAATTCGGCAAGCGCGCGATCCATCCGTCGCCGGTTCTGCGCGCCGATGGAGGTCAGCCGATTGGGCAACACCACCCAGTCGATGAGCACCCCGTCGACGAGCCGGCGTCCGCGACGGGCCTCGCGCACCATGTCCGCATAATGGCTGACCCCCGTGACCGAGAAGTCGACGGGATCGATGCGCGCGAGCGCATCGAGGTCCAGAAAGCTGTCATTGAGCGGCGTGACCAGCGTGTCGGTCATCGCATGGGCAAGCCGCGTGAGGTAGCAGTCGCTCGGCGGCGTGTCGATGATCACGAAATCGTGTTCGTGTTGGATCTCGCTCAGAATTCGGTCGAAAGCGACGAATTCCGCGCGTTCATTGTCCGCGGCGCTCGATCCTTCCGCCCGTGCGACGGTGCAATGATGCGGCAGCACGAGGGGAAGATTATTGCGTGCGGCCCAGGCGCGGCGGTTTTCGACGTAGCGTGTGAGGCTCTTCTGTCGGCCGTCGAGGTCGATGGTCGCGACCCGCTGCCCCGCCTGCTGCAACGCTACCGCCAAATGCATCGCGATCGTGGTCTTGCCTGACCCGCCCTTTTCATTTCCGACGACGACAACGTGCGGGAGACCGTTCATGCGAGCCGGCTGCGCCGACATGCGTGTCGCCTCCAGACGCCTGATCGATTGTCCGTGGTGGATCGCGATCCGCGCGGGCGTTTTGCTCCCTCGCGTGGAATCGCGCTTTGGTAAACGCGGCGCCCGTGCGGCGGTTCCCGCGCCACCATGCCGGCACCGGCGTCGAGGCCGAACGCGGTCGCGTTGTCGCCGCCGCCACGCCGCACGGCAACGAAAAGGCAGTCTGTCGACCCCGCCGGACGCGACGTCGAAGGCGATCCCGGACGAGAGAAGATTGCGGCCGGATGGCATCGGCAGCGGCATTGCGGGGAGACCGGCAAGGGGCGCCGGAGCGATCCGGGTGTCAGTCCGCGAATGCCGGGAATGCCGGATTGCTCCGCCGGGCTCGCCCCGACGGGGCCAATGGCGCCGCGATCCGCGCTAGAAGGCTCCGAGCAGGATCGCGCCGAGGAATGCAAACACCGCGCATACCGCGAGCGTTTCGAGCGTCGGCGCCAGGTTCACGGCTTGCGTCTCCTTCGTTGGCGGCGCCCGAATTTACCATGCCGGCGTGCCGGCTCGAACCGAAGCGGTGCCGATCGGCGTCAAAAAACCGTCGCCACGGCATGCGCGGCGCACATGGGGCGCCTAAGACCTTGAAGACGCGGGCCAACCGACGGACTCCCGGAGGCGACGGCGGTGCATAATCGCACCGGCGGGGCGGATCTTGCGGAAACGGGTTGCAAATGACCGGCCGCCGGTGCCGATCCCGCTTTGCACAATGCCGCGGCCTGACAGATCTGCATGCCTGGCTGCGCCATGGGATCGGGGGCGCGCCGTCGTGCGGTTCGGGCGCCGGCCCTCAACCTTTCCTTAGCCTTAACGCCGCGGCGCGCGCCATCATTGATGGCTCGTTAAAGAAGCCGCTCGCAATTTGCGGAAATGAGCGTCGGAGCGCGTCTCTTCCTCGCCGGCATCATGACCGGATTGCTGGTGTTAGCCGGTTGCGGCCGCGGCTTCTTCAGCGGCGAGCGCGCGCCCTGGCGGCACGAGGCCGAAGTCGCGTGCATGAAGTCGGGCGCGGTCAGGCTTGGCGCCGGCGCGGTCCGCATCGAGCCGATCGAGGGGCCCGGCATGTGCGGAATGGATTTTCCGCTGCGGGTGAGCGCGCTCGGCGAGGCGCCGCTCATGAGCTTTGCCGACGATCCGGTGCCGCCGGCGCCCATTCCCGATCCCGCGCGCGCGGCGGATGTCGCCCGAGGCGAACCGCGCCCGCTTCCCACCGCACGCATCGAGGTGGCGCCCGGACGCCACGAACAGCTTCGCTGGGTGACGGGACCTCCGCCGGCGATCCGACCCTCCGCGGACGAGCCGATCTCGCTCGATCCGCGCACGGCGGGCACGGCCTTGCCGGTGCCGCCGGCATCCGCTTATCCGCCGACGCGTTATGTGGCGCCTGCGCCGCCGTCACGCATCGCGCCGGAACCCGCGCTGCCCGACGACATTCCGCCCGATGCGACGATCCCTCCGGGCGGAAGCGCCGCCGTACCGGTACCGCCCGCGTCCCGTCCGCCCGCGCGCGCCGCCTATAACGCGCCCATCGATCAGCCGGCGCGCGAATCGCCGCGCTTCGCGCCGCCGCGCGCTCCCTTCAGCGCCGCGGCCGTGCCGCCGGCGGAGTTGACGCCGCCGGCGACGCTCGCCTGCCCGATCGTCTCGGCGCTCGACCGCTGGGTGAGCGAGGGCGTGCAGCCGGCCGCGCTGCGTTGGTTCGGCTCGCCGGTCGTCGAGATCCGGCAGATCGGCTCCTATTCGTGCCGCGGCATGGTCGGCGGTTCGGGAATATCCGAGCACGCCTACGGCAATGCGCTGGATATCGCCGCCTTCACGCTCGCCGACGGCCGCAGGATCACGGTCAAGGATGGCTGGCACGGCTCGCCCGAGGAGCAGGGCTTTCTGCACGACGTGCAGCTTGCTGCCTGCGAGTCATTCACGACCGTGCTTGCTCCCGGCTACAACATCTACCACTACAACCACATCCATGTGGACCTGATGCGCCGCGCCGACGGCCGCCATCCCTGCCGACCCGAGGCGATTCCCGGCGCCATCGCCGCGGCGCGGGCGCGCGCCCGCTATGCCGCGAAGCATCCGCTCACGACCGGTTCGATCGCCGCCGGCCACTTGACGCTCGGCGGCAAGCCGATGGAAGCCGTGCCCGGGGCCGACGGCTATGACGAGGACGCCGAGCGCCTCGAGGCGGCGATAGCCGCGGCCCGCGCCGAACGCCTCCGTACCAGGCCTGACTGAAACAGGCTCCGATCCGATTGAGCCCGGGCCCGTCGCGGCGGGCAGGACCGTCATGGCGAAAGCGCCCCGCAAGCGGCGGCTCGACCCCGCGCCGTCATCACGGGGAGCCGCGCATGCGGCGACGGAGCAATCCGGGGTCCGTCTATCGATTCCCGATCGATTGCCGGCACGCGCCATGACGGGCCAAGAGCGCCGACATCCGCGCCGGCGGCGGGCGCCTTTCAGACCGCGGCCTGCGCGAGCATCGCGCCGAACAGGATCAGTCCTGCGTCGCGGTTCGATCTGAACAGCATGAGGCAGCGCGCGGGATCGTGAATGTCGAGCCGGAGCACCTGCCAGGCAAGATGCGCGGCAAACGCGACGAGACCGAGCAGGAACACCAGTTCCCCGCCCGCCATGATGCCCGCGGTGCCGATCAACAGCACCGCTGCAGCATAGAAGAGCGCGAGCATCGGCCGCGTGCGCGCGCCGAACAGCAGCGCGGTCGATTTGATTCCGATCATCAGGTCGTCCTCGCGGTCCTGATGCGCGTAGATGGTGTCGTAGCCGATCACCCAGCAGATCGATCCGGCGTAGAGCACCAGCGCCGGCCCATCGAGACGCGCGAAGCTCGCCGGCCAGCCCATCAGCGCGCCCCAGGAAAAGGCAAGGCCGAGCACGATCTGCGGCCAGTAGGTGACGCGCTTCATGAACGGATAGACCGCGACCACGAGCAGCGAAGCCAAACCGGTGGCGATGGTGAAAAGATTGAACTGAAGCAGCACCGCGAGGCCGATCAACGCCTGCGCGAGCATGAACAGCGTCGCCCGCGGGACGCTGACTTGACCGGAAGGAAGCGGACGCGAGCGCGTGCGTTCGACGCGACCGTCGAGGTCGCGGTCGACGAGGTCGTTCCAGGTACAGCCGGCACCGCGCATGGCGAATGCGCCGACGAAGAACAGAACCGCGTGCCAGAGGCTTGGCAGGCGGTCGGCCTGCATGGAGGCAAGGCCGAGCGACCACCAGCAGGGGATGAGCAGCAGCCAGGATCCGATCGGCCGGTCGAGGCGGGCAAGACGAAGATAAGGTCGGCTCCAGGACGGTGCGAGCGTATCGACCCAGTTGCCGGTCGCGTCGGCGACGCGTCCGAGACCGGCGCTCATCGCAGGCCGAGCGGCGCGCCCGTCAGCGTGTCGAAAGTGCCGTGGCCGGTCTTGATATTGCCGGCATTGGGAACGGGAGCGCTGAGAGATTCGCTCAGGGACGGTCCTGCCGGACGCGGCGGCGCGGCGGCCACCTGGCAGATCTTGGCGCGCAGCGTCTCGGTATGTTCATGCGCCTTCTTCATTTCCGCCAAGGCCTGATCGGGGATGCCGCACCACACGCCGCTGTCGACGGCGTATTTGATCATCTTGGCCTCGGCCGCCGAGAAGGCGTTGAACAGGCGACAGGCCTCCTGGGCGGTCGCATGCCGCTCGCTCGCGGCCTTGATCGCCGCCGCCTTCTTCTCCGCCTCGCCGCGCAGCTTGACGAATTGCGCAAGACAGGGTGGTTCCTGCGCCGGCGGCGGCTGGAGCTCTTGCGCCGGCGCGGTCGCGGCGACGGCAAATGACAGCGCAACGGCGATCGGCAGGGCCCGGCATATGCGCATGGACTGAAAACCTCCCGCTCGCCGACGCAGTATACAATGGGCGCCGGCCGCTTATAACAACCCGGCGAATGCGTCGGGAAGGCGGCGAAAACAGGTCCGTGGAGGCCCGCTTTCCCGACCCGTCCCCCGCCATCGCGATTGCCGCCATGCCGCACGTCGACTTCCGCACCCCCCGCGTCTATGTGGACGCCCCGCTCGCCGCGGGCGGCCGGATCGCGCTCGGGCCTGGGCCGGTCAACCATCTCGTGCACGTGCTGCGCTGCAGGACGGGCGACCCCGTGCTCCTGTTCAACGGTCGCGACGGCGAATGGCATGCGGCGCTCGCACGTGCCGGCAAGGACTGGGTCGCGGCGCTCGGCGAACGCGCGCGGGCGCAGCCTGCGCCGGGCGATCTGCATTTGCTGTTCGCGCCGCTCAAGCATGCGCGGCTCGATTACCTCGTGCAGAAGGCGGTGGAGATGGGCGTCTCGCGCATCGCCCCGGTGATCACGCGCCACACGCAGGTTGCGCGCGTCAATCTCGCGCGCATGCGCGCCAACGTGATCGAAGCCGCGCAGCAATGCGGCGTCCTGGCCTTGCCGGAGGTCGCCGAGCCGGTCGATCTGCCGCGCGCGATCGCCGGAGCGGACCGGCTGCTGATCTTCTGCGACGAGGAGGCCGAGCTCGCGGATCCGCTTGCGGCCTTGCGCGCCGCGCCCCAAGGTCTGCCGCCGGCGCTGTTGATCGGACCCGAAGGCGGGTTCGCTGCCGAGGAGCGGGCCGTGCTGCTTCGCCACCCGCACGTTCTGCGGCTCGCGCTCGGGCCGCGCATCCTGCGCGCCGATACCGCGGCGGTCGCCGCGCTGGCGCTCGTGCAGGCCGTGCTCGGCGACTGGCGCGGCGCCGCCGCGCGGTAGGACGGGCCGCACGGCATCGGCGCCGCGTGTCGGCCGCGCCGGCCGGCGGGGTGCGATTTCGCTCGCGCGCCAGGCGCCAAGCTGTGATAAGCTTGCCGGCCTCAAGGCTTGACGGGGTGAAGGCGCATGCGACGCGCAGGGCACTGGCGATGGATGGCGACGGCACTCCTTGTGGCGGGGGCCGCATGGCGGCCGACCCCGGCGCCGGCAGCCGATGCGCTCGAGAAGAATTTCTGGCTGAGCGGCCCGCGCTACGAGGGAGCGCTGCCTGCCTGCGAAGCCGCGCTCGATACCGTTGCCGCGCGCTTTGCGCAAAAGGAAAGCCGCTTCTGGAATTCGGATCTTCGCATCCTCGGCTTTGATCACGTGCGCCAGATTGCCTTCAGTCCCTGGGCGGAAGGGACGATCCCGCGCCGCTATTGCGCGGCGCAGGCGCTGGTCAGCGACGGCCGCCGCCATGCGGTTTATTACGCGATCGGCGAGGATACCGGCATCATCGGCGCCACCTGGGGGGTCGAATGGTGCGTGGTCGGTTTCGACCGCAATTGGGCCTTCAATCCGGCCTGCACGCGCGCGCGCCCTTAAGTCGCCCCAATTCCATCCCGGTTCATTCTCATTTTGTTCTTGATCTGTTCACGCCGGCGGCGTATCGTTTAAGGAACTGTTGAGAACGATCGATTTCCGGTTTGTTCTAGGGAGCGTCCCATGTCTGCCGATGCCGTTCTCCGCGCGCTGCGCGCGGTTCTGTTCGTCCTGCTCGTCGCCGCCGCCGTCGATGCCGCCTGCGCCCAGCCGCAGGCCGGCAGCGAGCCGGGCCGATTCGATTTCTACCTGCTGGCGCTGTCCTGGTCGCCCTCCTATTGCGCCTCGCTCAGAGAGCGCGGCGGCGAGGGTGCCGGCCGCGCCGAGACCATGCAATGCGGCGCGCGGCCGTTCGGGTTCGTGGTGCACGGGCTCTGGCCGCAGTTCGAACGGGGCTTTCCGCTGAACTGCCAGCAGCCGGCGCCGCGCATCCCGCGCAGCCTCGTCGATTCCATGCTCGACCTCATGCCGAGCCCGCGTCTCGTCTTCGTCGAGTGGGATCGGCACGGGACCTGCAGTGGGCTGGAGCCGACGGCCTATTTCGAGGCCGTGCGCAAGGCGCGCGCGGCGGTGCAGATTCCGCCCGCTTACGCGCGATTGGCCGAGCCGGTGACGGTGTCGCCGGACGAAGTGATCGAGGCTTTCCTGCAGGCCAATCCGTCGCTGCCGCGCGATGCGGTCACGGTGACGTGCGATCGCTCGCGCCTGAGCGAGGTCCGCATCTGCATGCGCAAGGATCTTTCCTTCCGTGCCTGTCCCGAATCCGTGCGGCGCGCGTGCCGGCAGGAGAAAGTCGCCATGCCGGCGGCGCGCGGCGGTTGAGCGATCGCTGCGTTGTCGCGGCTTCTGGAGCGGTCCGTCGCGCCGGTGCGCAGCCGCGCCCGACGGAAGGCCTTGCGCGCGGCAAAGCCTTTGATGTCATGATGCCCGCCGTCGCGGTCGCATGCCGGGCGCGGGCGGCCGCATGCCGTCCTCGGGAGCATACCTCGGGAGCCTATGCGTGAACTATGCGCATGAATTTCACGCCGGCTCCTTCGCGGACGTGCACAAACATGCCGTATTGTGTCGCGTGCTCGCGCATCTCGGCGCAAAAGAAGCGCCGTTTCGCGTCCTCGACACGCATGCCGGCGCCGGCCTGTACGATCTGCATGGCGCCGGTGCCACTCGTTCCGGCGAATGGCGCGACGGGATCGCGCGCCTGGTCGCAACGCAGGTACCGCGGCGGGCCGCGGACTTGCTCGCGCCATATCTCGCCGCGGTGCGCGCGTGCAACCGGGCGGGCGGGCTTGACTTCTATCCCGGCTCGCCGGCGCTCGCGCGCAGGCTGTTAAGGCCGCAGGACCGGCTCATCGCCTGCGAGCTCGAGCCGCGCGCCGCGGCCGCCTTGCGCCGGAACCTGCGCGGCGACCGGCGCCTGAAGGCGCTGCACATCGACGGCTGGACGGCGCTCAACGCCTTTCTTCCGCCGCCGGAACGGCGCGGTCTGGTGCTGATCGATCCTCCCTACGAGCAGGACGGCGATTTTGCCCGCCTGCCGCGCGCGCTCGCCGATGCGCACCGCAAATGGGCGACCGGCGTCTACATGGCCTGGTACCCCATCAAGAACCGCCACCAGTCCGAGAGCCTTGCCCGCCGCCTGCGTCGCCTCGCGATCCCAAAGATTCTGCGTGCGGAGCTCGAGGTCGCGGCCTCCGGCGAGCGTCTGCGCGGCTCGGGCCTGGTGCTGATCAACCCGCCCTGGCGGCTTGCCGACGAACTGGCGGCGCTGCAGCCGGCCCTGGCCGCCGTTTTCGGGCGGGGCGGCGAGGGCGGGTGCCGCCTTGACTGGCTGGCCGGGGAATACGTCGCGGCCGCGGGCTGAGAGCCGGAGGTCCGCCTGCCCCTTTCCACGGCCGGCGAGTTGGTGTCTAGTTTGCCCATTGGCAGTGACGTTCCGCCTCCGGTTGCGAGGGGGCCCGGCGGAGTGACTGAGGCCGAATGCGGCCGACGCTTTCCCCGAACGAGAATGTCCAGCCGAGCCGCCGTGCGTGGGGCCGGCGGCGGAGCAGTGTGCGGGGAGAGGAGTGTTCCCGATGGCGCAAACTGGTACCGTGAAGTTCTTCAATACCGAGAGGGGATATGGATTCATCAAGCCGGACGACGGCGGCCGCGACGTCTTCGTGCACATCACGGCGGTCGAGCAGGCGGGCCTGAAAGGGCTGAACGAGGGTCAGCGCATCAGCTTCGACGTCGAGCCCGACAAGAAGGGCAAGGGACCCAAGGCCGTCAATCTTGTGATCACGGGATGACCCGGCGCACCGCCTCGAGCGGGGCTTTCGGTCTGCGGCGGCATCTGCCGCCGCAGGCGGGGTCGCGGCGATGATGATCCTGCGCTCGGCGCCCGCCTCGCCTTTTGCGCGCAAGGTGCGCATCGCCGCGAGCCTGCTCGGCCTTGCCGGGCGGATCCAGGTGCAGGACGCCGATCTCAACGATCCTGCCGATTCGCTGCGCGCGCAGAATCCCCTCGGTCGGGTGCCCACCCTGATCCTCGAGGATGGCACCGCCTATTACGATTCGCGCGTTATTCTGGAGTATCTCGATCACCTTGCCGGTGGCGGCCGCATCGTGCCGCGCGATCCGACGGCGCGTTTTGCCGCCCTGCGCCTGCAGGCATTGTGCGACGGCATCCTCGAGGCGAGCGTGCTCATCGTCTACGAGGGGCGTTATCGCCCGCCGGAGATGAAAGTGCAGAGCTGGATCGACCGGCAGGCCGGCAAGACCGCGCGCGGGCTTGCGGCGCTCGAACGCGAGCCGCCGGCGATCGACGCGCCGCCCAATGTCGGGCAGATCGCGCTCGCCTGCGTTCTCGGCTATCTCGATCTGCGCTTCGCCGGCGCGTGGCGCCGCGATCATCCACGCCTGCTCGCCTGGCATGACCGCTTCGCCGCCGCGGTCCCGGCCTTCGACGCCACCAAGGCGTCGCCATAGGCCGGCGCAAAAGCAAAACCCCGGAGCCTGGGCTCCGGGGTGTGCTTGCCGCGGCTGACATCCCTGGGCGGATGCCAGCGTCGTTCTCAGAGTCAGAAGTGATAGTTCAGACCCGCGCGAACGATATTGGTCTGGAACTTGCTGTCCGATCCCGAGAAGGGCGTGTCCGGATTGTCGGCGCGGCCGAGATCGACATAGAGATATTCGACCTTGGCGCTCCACGGTCCCGTGATGTTGACCTCGACGCCGCCGCCCAGCGTCCAACCGGCATTGGTCTCATCGCGGCTGCCGAGACCGGCGATCGACGTCTTGATGTTGCCGACCGCAAGGCCGCCCGTCACATAGGGCATCACGCGATCGAACGCATAGCCGAGACGCCCGCGCACGGTGCCGAGCCAGTCATTGCGCGCATCGCAGGTGCTCGCCACGCCGAGGCCGGCGGGCAGACACGTCGTACTGCCGCTGATATGCGCCCAGTCGATGTCGCCTTCGAGTCCGAAGACGACGGGGCCGGTCTGCCAGTTGTAGCCCAGCGTGCCGCCGACGAGTCCGCCCGAGACGTCAAACGACGGGGAAACGCCGGCCGAGTAATCCGACCTGCCCCAGGCCCCGCCGCCGTTGATACCGACGTAGAAACCGGTCCAGCTGAACGGCGGCGGCTGATAGGGTGGCGCCTTGTACGGCGCCGCTCGACGGCCGAGATCGGCAGCCGAGGCCGCGGTGACGCCAAGCGCGATCACGCCGGCGGTAGCAAGCAGGAGCTTCTTTTTCATCACGCACCTCACTTTCATCCTATCGGACGGCCGCGAGATGCGCCGTCCCCCGATTTGCCGAAATTCTCAACGCGGCGCCGCGTCCCGGGTTCCGGGCGAGCGGCGGGTCCCGCGGGGCTGCGGCATATCGGCAACAGTGCCGCATCCCGAACTCGCTGCCGCGGCGCCCTTGGGCGCGCGGCACGCAAATACCGCGACTGGTCCTCGTTGTTCGCTTCGACGCATGCGCAAAGCAACGCCACCACTCAGAAATGATAATTGATTCCTCCGCGCACAAGGTTGCTGCGGAAGTCGACGTCGCTGGCGGCGCCGCAGGCAAGCGGACCGCAGCTCGCGCGTCCGAGATCCGTGTACAGATATTCGATCCTGGCGCTCCACGGCCCGACGATGGCCGCCTCGATGCCGCCGCCGAGCGTCCAGCCCACCCGCGTCTCGGTGTCGCTGCCGACACCGCTCGACATCTTGACGTCCCCCATCGCCGCGCCGCCGGTGATGTAGGGCATCATGCGACCGAAGGCGTAGCCGATGCGGCCGCGCGTGGTGGCGAGCCAATCGTTGCGCGTCTCGCAAACGGCGCCGACGCACAAGGCGTCGGCGCGGCGGCCCTTGATCCCGCTCCAGTCGAGATCGCCCTCGAGCCCGAACACCGCCGGCCCCGTCTGCCAGCTATAGCCGAGCGTACCGCCGAAAACGCCGCCGCTGACGTCGAACTCGGTCGAGCCGAAACCGCCGAGGCTCCATCGCGAGTCGCCCCAGCCCCAGCCGCCATTGATGCCGGCATAGAAGCCGGTCCAGGTGAAAGGCGGCTCATAGCTGGGCGCCTTGGCGGGCATCGCGGATTTGCGCGCCACCTCGGCGGCCTCTGCCGAGGCCGCGAGCGTCATCGCCGTGATCGCCGCCACGCCGATCCACATCGCGCGCGTCATCTGCGAATGGTCTCCCTGCGACGCATCGAAACTGGCGTCAAAGTATTCAGAAATGTCTGTTCGTCTAGTGCAGAAAAGCAACAGGGCGAATAAAGTTGTTGAGGGTATTGACATCGGGACGACTAGAATTTGCCACATTTGCGCCGCGATGAGCACTGGGAACTACGGCGAGCGTTACGGAACAATTACTTCACGTGCCGCGGGTGAGCGGAACCCGGGAGGCCGGCGCGGCGCGGGGATCGGTCGGGGTCCGCGCGCACGGCCGCAACAAAAAACCGGGCCAAGAAGGCCCGGCTGTTCCGTCGCCCAAGCGGCCCAAGCCGCCCAAGCCGCCCAAGCCGCTCAAGCCGCTTCACGCCGCGGCTCTGCTCGTTCAGAAATGGTAGTTCACGCCGAAGCGCAGCATGTTGCTCTGGAACCCGTTGTTCACGCCGGTGATCGAGAACGCGCGGTCGCCGAGGTCCATGTAGAGATACTCGACCTTGGCCGACCAGTTGGGCGTAAAGCCCACTTCCAGGCCGAGGCCGCCGGTCCACCCGACCAAGGTTTTGGTCTCGTCGAGGCCGGCGAAGCTTCCCGAGAGGTCGCCATAGGCGAGGCCGAGCGTGCCGTAGAACAGGATGTTGTTCAGGGCATAACCGACGCGCCCGCGCAGCGTGCCGAACCAGGGATTGGAGAACTTGTAGGGAGCGAAGGTATCGTCGGCACCGCTTGCCTGCAGGTCGGTCTCGCCGCCGAGCAACAGACCGCCGCTCTGCCAGTTGTAGCCGGCCTGCACGCCGCCGAGCAGGCCGCTCGGCTCGATGCTGGAATGGGTGACCTTGCCCCATTCGTAACCGGCGTTGAGACCGAGATAGAATCCGCCCCAATTGTAGTAGGTTGCCGGCGGCGCGTAAGGCGCTGGGCCCCGGTAAAGATCGGCGGCCAATGCCGCGCCCGAACCGAGCGTCGTGGTCGCCACGGCCGCAGCCACGAACATTGCCTTCATGCTATCCTCCACCTCGCGTGGACCGGCGCGCGCCGGTTCTCGCCCCGCGTTAACGGAGGATTTATCGGGCTTTTTAAGTTAAACGGTTATGAATCGTTGAGCACTCGATGCCGCTTAACGTTAAGGAACCCTTAGTCGCCGAGCTCTCATGCCGACCACCAGGCAGCCCGCGCCGCAGGCGGCGCTTGTTACCGGCGGCGCGCGTCGCATCGGCCGTGCGGTGTCGCTCGCCCTGGCGGAGGCCGGTTACGCGGTCATCGTGCATGCCCGCCACTCGCGCGTGCAGGCCGAGAGCCTCGCCGAGGAGATCGCCCGGCGCGGCGGCACCGCCCACGTCGTGCTCGCCGACCTCGCCGATTCCGCCGCGGTGGCGAAACTCGTGCCCGCCGCCGCCGCCTTCGGGCCGTTGACGCTGCTCGTCAACAGTGCCGCCGAGTTCGAGCCGGACGAGATCGCAACCCTCGACCGCGCGCGTTTCGAGCGGACCATGGCGGTCAATCTGGCCGCGCCCTTGTTCCTGATCCAGGCCTTCGCGGCGCAGGCGGCATCCGGCGCGGCGATCGTCAACATCGTCGACCAGCGCGTGTTGCGGCCGAAGCCGCGTTTTCTGTCCTACGGGCTGAGCAAGAGCGCGCTCAACGCGGCGACGGTGATGCTGGCACAGGCCCTCGCGCCCGCCATCCGCGTGAACGCCGTCGCCCCCGGGCCGGTGCTGCCGAGCCCGCGGCAGAACGCGGAGCAATTCGCCGAACAGGCGGCGCGCCTGCCGCTCGGGCGCGGACCCAGTCCGGAAGAGGTGGCGGCGGCCGTCCTTTATCTCGCGCGAGCCGCAAGCGTTACCGGCGTCACGATCGCGGTCGACGGCGGCCAGCACCTCGCCTGGCGCACGCCCGACAGCGAGATTGCCGAGTAGCACTGTCCGGCGCCTTGACTATCTTTCGGCCATGGGCGCGTCCGGAAAAGACATCGATCCCGCAAGCGAGGACCTCCTCGAGGAGGACGAGGAATCCTCGCTGCCCGAATTCGAGCCCGAGCGCGCGCCTGCCGGGACGCTCGCCGCCGGCCGGGCCGCGATCGCCCGCTATCTTAAGCTCGCGCCTTCCGCTCCCGGGGTCTATCGCATGATCGACGCCGCAGGCGACGTGCTCTATGTGGGCAAGGCCAAGAACATCAAGAAGCGGCTTGCCGCCTACGCGCGGCCGCACGCCTGTGACGCGCGCATCGCGCGCATGATCGCGGCTACCACGTCGCTCGAATTCGTCACCACCGCGACGGAAACCGAAGCGCTGTTGCTCGAAGCCAATCTGATCAAGCGGCTTCGCCCGCGCTTCAACGTCCTGCTGCGCGACGACAAGTCGTTTCCCTATATTTTGATCACCTCAGATCACTGGGCGCCGCAGCTCCTCAAGCATCGCGGCGCGCGCACGCGCCAGGGTCACTATTACGGGCCTTTCGCCAATGCCGGCGCGGTCAACCGTACCATCAACGCGCTTCAGCGCGCCTTCCTGCTGCGCTCCTGTTCGGACGCCTTCTTTGCCGCGCGCAGCAGGCCGTGTTTGCTCTACCAGATCAAACGTTGTTCGGCGCCCTGCACCGGCGAGATCGATTTCGCCGCCTATGGCGAACTGGTGCGAGAGGCCAACGAATTTCTCTCCGGCCGCAGCCGGGCGGTGCGGGAGCAACTGGCGGCGGCTATGGACCGGGCCTCGGCGGCGCTCGACTTCGAACGCGCGGCCGTCTATCGCGACCGTCTCGCCGCGCTGTCGGCGATCCAGTCGCATCAGGGCATCAACCCGCGGTCGATCGAGGAGGCCGACGTCTTCGCCGTGCATCAGGAGGGCGGCTATAGCTGCGTCGAGGTCTTCTTTTTCCGCACCGGCCAGAACTGGGGCAATCGCGCCTATTTTCCCAAGGCCGATCGTTCATTGGCGCCCGGCGACGTGCTGGGGGCATTTCTCGCACAGTTCTATGAAGACAAGCCGCCGCCGCGGCTCGTCCTGGTGTCGCACGATTTCAACGAACGCGCGCTGCTTGCCGCGGCGCTCTCCGCACGCGCCGGGTACAAGGTCGACGTCGCGTTCGCCCGGCGCGGCGAACGCAAGGAGCTCGTGACGCATGCTCTCAACAACGCGCGCGAGGCGCTCGCGCGCCGGCTCGCCGACGCTTCATCACAGCAGAAGCTGCTCGGCGCTTTGGCGCAAACCTTCTCCTTGCCGCGCGTACCGCGCCGCATCGAGGTCTACGACAACAGTCACACGGCCGGCAGCAACGCCGTCGGTGCGATGATCGTCGCCGGGCCCGAGGGCTTGCGCAAGGATCAATATCGCAAGTTCAATATCCGCACGCAGGACCTCGCGCCGGGCGACGATTACGGCATGATGCGGGAGGTCTTGCGGCGCCGCTTTCAGCGGCTGATCAAGGAGAGTCCGCGCGCCGCGCCCGGCACAGCCGCCGCAGCGGACGATGCGGACCGCGACCAGCCCTGGCCGGACCTTCTGCTGATCGACGGCGGGCAGGGCCAGCTCGCGGCGGCGCAGGAGACGCTCGGCGCGCTGGGCGTCACCGACGTGCCGGTGATTGCGGTCGCGAAGGGACCCGACCGTGACGCCGGCCGCGAGACGTTCTTCGTGACGGGCAGGAGCCCGTTCAAGCTGCCGCCGCGCGACCCCTTGCTCTTTTACATCGAGCGGCTGCGCGACGAGGCGCATCGCTTCGCCGTCGGCTCGCATCGCGCGCGGCGCCGCAAGGACATCCGCGAGGCGGGCTTGCAGGAGATTCCCGGCATCGGTCCCGCGCGCAAGCGCGCGCTGCTGCGTCATTTCGGCACGGTGAAGGCGATCGAGCAGGCAAGCCTTCCCGACCTGCGGCAGGTGCCGGGAATCAATGCGGAGACGGCGCGCAAGATATATGAATTCTTCCACGAACAACCGTCGCGATGACGGGAGCTCAGAGGTCCGACCCGATGATCATCCAACGCCAGGAAGACGTCACCACCGCGGTGATCGAAGCCTTCAAGAACACGCAGCCGCCGCGTCTGCGGGAGATTCTCATCGCCCTCGTCAAGCACCTGCACGCCTTCGCCCGCGAGGTGCATCTGACGGAGGAGGAGTTCGAGCGCGCCGTCGACTATATCGCGCGGCTCGGGCAGAAGACGGACGCCAGGCACAATGAGGTGGTGCTGATGGCAGGCTCGCTCGGGTTTTCGACCCTGATCTGTCTGCTCAACAACGGCAACAACGGCCAGACCGAAACGACTGCGAATCTGCTTGGCCCGTTCTGGCGCATGAACTCCCCGCGGACCGAAAGCGGCGGTTCGATCGTGCGTTCGCCGACGCCCGGGCCGGCGTTATTCGTCAATTGCTGGGTGAAGGACCGGGCCGGCCGTCCGGTCGAGGGCGCCGAGGTCGACGTGTGGC
Source organism: Pseudolabrys sp. (assembly GCA_019689975.1). Classification (GTDB taxonomy): domain Bacteria; phylum Pseudomonadota; class Alphaproteobacteria; order Rhizobiales; family Xanthobacteraceae; genus Pseudolabrys. Next base: position 17,670 of record JADGGK010000020.1, on the reverse strand, counting down.
ATTCCTCGCCGGAAGGTTTCTATGAGCAGCAGGATCCGCGGCAGGCGCCGATGAATCTGCGCGGCAAATTCATGACCGATGCGCAAGGGCATTTTGCCTTCCGCAGCGTGAAGCCCGCGGGTTATCCGATACCCATCGATGGACCGGTGGGCGACCTCGTGCGTGCCACCGGCCGGCACCACTATCGACCCGCGCACCTGCACTTCCTGATCTTCAAGCCGGGCTTCAAGACCCACATCTCGCAGGTTTATGTCAATGACGACCCGCGGCTCGACAGCGACGTGCAGTTCGGCGTCACCCGGGCGCTGGTTGGCAATTATGTGCGTCACCAGGACGGGGCGCCGGCCGAGGATGTGAAAGGCGAGTGGTACTCGCTCGATCAGACCTTCGTGATCGAACCGGGCGAAAGCCGTCTGCCGCGGCCCCCGATCCAATGAGCCGCGGTCGCAGGGCGGAACCGGCCGCGGCGCGGTTGACCTCGACCGCCCGCGGGTGTTCCTTGGCGCCGATGAATGCCGTCAGCTCCAGGCCTCTGCCCGCGCGCCCGCTTGCGCTGCCGAATCTCCTGACCTACGCGCGCATCGCCGCGGTGCCGCTCGTGGTGGGACTGCTTTATTGGCAGAGCATCGAGGGCGGCGGCCTGTGGCTGCGGTGGATCGCGCTCGTCTTCTTCATTGCCGCGGGCATCACGGATTTTCTCGACGGCTATTTTGCGCGCAGCCGCGGGCAGCAATCCTCCCTCGGCCGCATGCTCGACCCGATCGCCGACAAGCTCCTCGTGGCCTCGTCGCTGTTGATGCTGGCCGCGACCGAAGTGATCCACGGCTGGTCGCTGCTCGCCGCGGTCGTGATCCTCTGCCGCGAAATCCTGGTGTCGGGCCTGCGCGAATATCTCGCCGAGTTGCGCGTCGGCGTGCCGGTGACGCGGCTTGCGAAATGGAAGACCATTGCGCAGATGGTGGCGGTGGGATTCCTGATCGCCGGGCCGGCCGGCGACCGGATCGTTCCCGCGGTGACGCATGCGGGCATCGTGCTGCTGTGGGCCTCGGCCATCGTGACGCTCTATACCGGCTGGGACTATATGCGCGCCGGACTGCGTTACGTCATCGAGTAGCGCCGCCGCCCGACCAAGGGAGCCCCGCATCGGCCATGAAACTTCGCTATTTCGCATGGGTCCGCGAGCGCGTCGGCAAGGCGGAGGAGGACGTCGAGCCGCCGCCGGGGGTCGTGACCGTCAACGATCTCATCGCCTGGCTGCGCGGCCGGGGCGAGGAATATGCCTTTGCGTTCGAGAACGCCCGTGTCATCCGCGCGGCGATCGACCGCGCGCATGCCCGGCATGACGCGCCGATCGCCGGGGCCGGCGAGATCGCGTTCTTTCCGCCGATGACCGGCGGATAGCGCCGCGACCGGCCGCGAGCTACACTGTGGTTCATGAGCGTATCCGTCACCGTCCGCCTGCAGCGGGAGCCTTTCGACGCCGCCGCCGAGGCGCACAGGCTCACGCACGGCCGCGCCGATATCGGTGCGCTGGTGAGCTTCACCGGCCTGTGCCGCGGCGACGAGCAGGGTAGGCCGCTTGCGGCGCTCACGCTCGAACACTATCCCGGCATGGCGGAGGCCGAAATCGCCCGCCATGTCGACGCAGCCTGCGCGCGTTGGCCGCTGCTCGGCGTAACGGTGGTTCACCGTTACGGCCGCATCCTGCCGGGGGAACCGATCGTGCTCGTTCTGGCGGCGGCGGCGCATCGCGAGGCCGCCTTCATGGCGGCGGAGTTCCTGATCGACTATCTCAAGACGCGGGCGCCGTTCTGGAAGCAGGTCGAGACGGCGGCCGGCCGCAGTTGGGTCGAGGCCAAAGCCGCGGACGAGAAATCCGCGGCACGCTGGCAGACGAGCGCCAAGGATCGCGCGGCCGAATGAGATAGGTGGAAGGCCGGGGAAACGACATGGGTCCGGTGGCGATGGCGGCAGCCGCGCTGGTGGCGTTCGGCCTGAGCCCGGCGCTGGCGCTCGAGCTTGCCTATTACGATGTGCCGCCCGGAGCGCACCCGCACGACGTCGCGCCGGCGCCCGACGGCCCGGTATGGTACACGGCGCAGGCGCAGGGGGCGGTCGGCATTCTCGATCCCGCAACGGGCCGGACCATCCAGTTGCCGCTCGGTCCGCGCTCGGCGCCGCACGGCGTCATCGTGGGGCCTGATCGCGCCGCCTGGGTCACCGACGGCGGGCTCAATGCCATCGTCCGCGTCGACTCGCTCACGCGCGCGCCGACCTTTTTCCCGCTGCCGAAGGATTTTCCCGACGCCGATCTCAACACCTCGACCTTCGACCGCAAGGGCATCCTCTGGTTCACCGGGCAAAACGGCGTCTATGGCCGTCTGGATCCGGCGACCGGGAAGATCGAGGCCTGGCGCGCGCCCAAGGGGCGAGGCCCCTACGGCATCACCACCACGCCGGGCGGCGAGGTCTGGTACGCCTCGCTCGCCGGCGATCATATCGCCCGGGTCGATACGGTGAGCGGCGACGTCGCCATGGTCGCCGCGCCGCGTCCGGGTTCCGGTCCGCGCCGCATCTGGTCGGATTCCAAAGGGATGCTGTGGGTGAGCTTCTGGCGCACCGGAGAAGTGGGCCGCTACGATCCGATCGCGAAGTCATGGAAGGTCTGGGCGCTGCCGCGGGACGGCGCGCGCTGCTATGCCGTCTATGTCGACGACAAAGACAAGGTCTGGCTCACCGATGCCATGGCCAACGCCATCCTGCGGTTCGATCCCGCGACGGAGAAATTCGCCAGCTTCCCGAGCGATCGCGACGGCGCCTGGGTGCGGCAGTTGCTTGGCCGCAAGGGCGAGGTATGGGGCGCCGAGTCGGGCGCCGACAGGCTGGTCGTCGTGCGCGAGTAGCCGCGCGTGCGGCGCGGCCGGTTGGTCAGGCCGCCGCGGCCTTGGGCCGTACCTCGGCGGTATAGTCGTCCATGAGCGTCTTGGTGATATTGCCGGGGGTGAAGCGCCAATCCGCGATCTCCGACACGGCCGTCACTTCCGCCGCCGACCCGGTGATGAAGCACTCGGAGAAATCGTTCAGCTCGTCGGGGAGGATGCGCCGCTCGATGACCTCGATGCCGCGTTTGCGGGCAAGCCCGATCACGGTCTGCCGGGTGATGCCGTCGAGGAAGCAGTCGGCGATCGGCGTATGGATCTTGCCGTCCTTGACGAAGAAGATGTTCGCGCCGGTGCATTCGGCGACGCGCCCCTCCCAGTCGAGCATCATGGCATCCGCGTAGCCCTTGCGCTCGGCCTTGTGCTTGGAGATGGTGCAGATCATGTAGAGCCCGGCCGCCTTGGCGCGTGCCGGCGCCGTGCGCGGGTCGGGCCGGCGATATTCCGCGAGATCGAGTCGGATGCCCTTGAGACGCTGTTCGGGGTCGAAATAGCTCGGCCATTCCCAGCTCGCGATCGCAAGATGGATCGTGTTGTGCTGCGCCGACACGCCCATCATCTCCGAGCCGCGCCAGGCCACGGGGCGGACATAGGCCTCCGGCTTGCCGTTCCTCTCGACCACCAGCTTCTTGGCGGCGTCGATCTCGGCGACGGAATAGGGGATCTCGAAGTCGAGGATGTTGGCGGAGCGCTTGAGCCGTTCGGAATGCTCGGTCGATTTGAAGATGCGGCCGCCATAGGCGCGCTCGCCCTCGAACACGCAGCTCGCGTAGTGCAGCCCGTGACTGAGAACGTGAAGATTGGCATCGTTCCACGGCACCAATTTGCCGTCGTACCAGATGACCCCTTCGAGCCGGTCATAGGACTGCGCAGCCATCGTCTCCTCCATTCGTCGCCGCGGGCTTGCCGCCGTGATGGCGCATTTTTCGGGCTCACTCCACCACTTTGCGTTGCCAGGCAACAGTCGGTATGACAAGGGCCGGACCGGTTCGCCGGGCGCCGCGTCGACGCGTCACGGAAAATACGACCGTTTCGGCACGATCCTTTCGTCAAAACCGCCGTTTTTGTAACATAACACCAAAATATGTCAACATGGCTGACATAACTGTGAAGGCCAAGGCCGCACATCCCTCTTTGGCCGAGCGCCCGCTCCCTCCGCAGGCCACGCCGGGCGAGCCGGTGTGGGACATCATCGAACTCCTGTTCTTTGCCTATCGTGATTTCGTCGGCGACCCCGACGAGGTCCTGGGGCCGCTCGGTTTCGGTCGCGCCCACCACCGCGTGCTGCATTTCGTCAACCGCAATCCGGGAATGAAGGTTGCCGACCTGCTCGAGATCCTCAACATCACCAAGCAGTCGCTCGGCCGCGTGCTCAAACAGCTCGTCGATCAGGGCTATGTGGTGCAGCGGGAGGGCGTCCGGGATCGCCGGCAACGGCTGCTCTATGTGACGGCAAAGGGCGAGGCGCTGGCGCTGCGGCTTGCCGGCCTGCAGATGCAGCGCATCCGCCGCGCCTTCGACGAAATCGGGCCCGGCGCGCACGAGGCCGCGCGCCGCTTCCTGACCGCGATGATCGATCACGACAACCGGGAGGGGGTGTTGCGGCTGATCGCCCGGGCCGACGGCGCGGCGCGACCGCGCGGCTGACGGGCGCCAGAGGACATTCAGGGATGAGCATGCCGGCCACGATCCCCGACGATGCGCCGCACCTCCTGGTCGTCGACGACGACCGGCGCATCCGTGACCTGCTCTCGCGATTTCTGGCCGGCGAGGGTTATCGGGTGACCACCGCCGACAATGCGGCCGACGCGCGCGCCAAGCTCAAGGGACTTCACTTCGATCTGCTCATTCTCGACGTCATGATGCCGGGCGAATCGGGCTTCGATTTCGCCCGCTCGCTGCGCGACACTTCCGACGTGCCCATCCTGATGCTGACCGCGCGCGACGCGGCGGCAAGCCGCATCAAGGGCCTGGAGATCGGCGCCGACGACTATCTGTCGAAACCCTTCGAGCCGCGCGAATTGTCGCTGCGCATCGCCAACATCCTCAAGCGCGCGCAGCCGCCGCCGGTGCCGCCGGTTGAATCGGTGCGTTTCGGGCCCTTCGTCTATCACTTGACGCGCGGCGAACTGCGGCGGGGCGAGGAGATCGTCCGCCTGACCGACCGCGAACGCGACATGCTGCGCATTCTGGCGACGACCCCGGGTGAAACGGTCTCGCGCATGGTGCTCGCCGGTAACGGCGACAACGTGAGCGAACGAGCGGTCGACGTGCAGATCAATCGGCTGCGCCGCAAGATCGAGCGTGATCCCGCCAATCCGCTCTACGTGCAGACCGTGCGCGGCATCGGCTATCGGCTGGTGACGTCCTCATGACCACCCTCGACCTCGGCAACGGCGTCCGCACCGCGTTGACGCGGTTGCGCGAGTTCTGGGAATGGTACGACGCCATCCCGCCGATCCGGAAAATCCACGCCGCGCTCGGGCGCATCGGCGACGGCTGGCGGCGCATGAGCCGCTGGCTCAACGGCATCATGCCCAAGGGCCTCTATGCGCGTGCATTGCTCATCATCATTGCGCCGATGGTGATCCTGCAATCGGTCGTGGCCTTCGTGTTCATGGAGCGGCACTGGAACTTGGTCACGCAGAGACTCTCGGCCGGCGTGGTCTCCGACATCGCGGCGCTGATCGACGTCTACAATACCTATCCGCAGGATGCCGAGCGGGCGCAGATCCGTCGCATCGCGCAGCAGCGACTCGGTCTGGTGGTCGATTTCCTCCCGCTCGGGGATCTGCCGCCGCCGGGACCGAAGCCGTTCTTCTCCCTGCTCGACCAGTCCCTGTCGGAAGAATTGCGCAAGCAGATTGCGCGACCGTTCTGGATCGATACCGTCGGCAAATCGGCGCTGGTGGAGATCAGGATCCAACTCGACAACGCGGTGATGCGCATTTTCGCGCGTCGCAGCGCCGCCTACGCGTCGAACTCGGAAATCTTCCTGCTCTGGATGGTCGGCACCTCGACCGTTCTGCTCACGGTCGCCATCATATTCCTGCGCAATCAGATCAAGCCGATCTTGAAGCTCGCCGACGCGGCCGAGAGTTTCGGCAAGGGCCGCGACGTGCCCAATTTCAAGCCGCGCGGGGCGCGCGAAGTCAGGCGCGCGGCGGCCGCATTTCTCGAAATGAAGGCGCGCATCGAGCGCGCCATGGAGCAGCGCACCGCGATGCTCGCCGGCGTGTCGCATGATCTTCGCACCGTGCTCACGCGCTTCAAGCTCGAGCTTGCGCTGATCGGCGATTCGCCGGAAGTCGAGGCGATGAAGAAGGACGTTGACGAGATGGCGCGCATGCTCGAGGCCTACCTGGCCTTCGCGCGCGGCGATCTCGGCGAACAGCCGGCCTTGACCGATATGGCGGCGTTTCTGGAAGAGCTCAGGCTCGATGCCGAGCGTCACGGCCACAAGGCGAGCGTCGTGTTCCACGGCCCACCGATCGTCATGGTAAGGCCGGCGGCGTTCAAGCGCTGCCTAGCCAATCTCGTGGCGAACGCGGCGCGTTTTGCGCCATCGATCGCGATCACGGGCCACCGCGACCATCGCTACCTGACCGTGACCGTGGACGATGACGGCCCGGGCATCCCGCCGGAAAAACGTGAGGAGGTGTTCAAGCCGTTTCTGCGGCTCGACGACGCGCGCAATCAGGATGAAGGCGGCACCGGCCTCGGCCTCGCCATCGCGCGCGACATCGCGCGTTCCCACGGCGGCGATATCAATCTCAGCGACAGCCCGCTCGGCGGTCTGCGCGCGACCGTCAGGGTGCCGGTCTGAGACCGGCCGGTCGCCCGTCGCCGGCGCCGGGCCTCAAGCCGCTTCGGCTTCCTCGCGGTCGCGATAGCGCCGGCGGCGCCGCGGGCCGCGCAGGAGGAAGGCGGGGATCGCGCACAGATCGTCGAGCAGGCCGGCCAGGCGCTCGGCGCCCGTCAGGGCGCGATCGAGCGCCGCCATGGTGCGGTCGAGCGCGGGATCGTCGTCGTCGACCCACACGGCGAGCACGCGGGCAAACAGCACCGCCGCGGCCTGCGCGCGCAGCGCCCCGCGCGGGCCGGAGGCACTGATCCCCGCCGCCTCGAGCATCCACCGCTGCGAACGGACCGCCATGGCGTTGAGCGCAAGCGCGAGGCTCGGGTGGCGTCGCGCCGACAGCATCAGCGAACGCACCGCCTCCTTGTAAGGCGCGAGCGCCTCCAGCCGGCGCATCAGCACGTCGAACAGGCGCTCGCGCGGCGATTCCTCTGCGAGCTCCGCGTCCTCGCCCGCGAGCACGGCGCGGTCGATGTCCCTGACATGGGCGGCATAGATCGCGAGCACGGAGCCGAACTCGGCGCGCAGCTGCGACAGCTTGAGGCCGGCGCGGCCGGCCACTTCGGCAAGACCGATCTCCTCGATGGGGCGTTCGGCGAGCAAGGCCATGAGCGCCTCCACCGCCTTGTCGCGGTCGGAGGTGCCGCGCGGCGGCGGGGCCGGCGCTCGGCGTTCGCGCTTCGGTCTACGGGTCATGACGACCTCCCGCAGGGACGATCGGGGATTCCCGTCAATCTATGCCCCCGTCGATCACGCTTCCAGTACCCGCCGCCGCAAAACTCGGCGTCGGATGCGACCCGCCGCGGCAGGGTTTCGCCGCGGCCGGGCAAGCCGGTGCGCAGCGGCGCGGCCACGGGCCGCAGCATCATCGCCGCCGAAAGCGGGCGCAATGAGGCAGCGCCGGGGAACGGTGAATGATGACGGTGGCAGCGGTCGGCGGCGGCGGAACTCGAGATCCTATCCGGCCAGTTCGCGGCCGCGCCGGGTCGCCGCCGCGACCGCGCGCGTGAGCAGTTCCCGCAAGCCTCCCGGGCCGGTCAGCACCTCCAGCGCCGCCGCCGTGGTGCCGCCGGGCGACGTCACGTTCTCCCGCAAGGCCGGGGCGTCGAGGTCGGAGCGACGCAGCAGCTCGCCCGCTCCCACGACGGTCTCGCGCGCAAGCCGTGCGGCGAGTGCCGCGGGCAGACCGGCAGCAATCCCGGCCTGCGTCATGGCTTCCGCCAGCAGGAAGACATAGGCCGGTCCGGAGCCGGAGACCGCCGTCACCGCGTCCATCAGGCCCTCGTCGGCGATCCACTCCACCTGGCCGACCGCGGCGAGCAATTCGGAGGCGAGCTTGCGCTGGCGCGCCGACACTTTCGCGCCCGCACAGGCCACGGTGATGCCGCAGCCGACGGCGGCCGGCGTGTTGGGCATCGCGCGCACGACCGCAAGCCCGGGCAGGGCGCGCGCGACGAATTCGATCTTGCGTCCGGCCATGATCGAGAGCGCAAGCGTCGCAGGCTGGACGAATGGCGCGAGCCTTGCCAACGCCTCCGACGCGTTCTGCGGCTTGACGGCGATGACGACGGCCGTCGTCGGTCCGGCGCCGCGCTCGGGATTGAGCGCGGCCCCGCGCCGGACCAGGGCCTTAATCGGCGCACTCGGCCGCGGCTCGAGCACGACGAGCTTCCGCGGATCGAGCCCGCGCGCGAGCCAGCCCTCGAGCAGGGCCGTGCCCATCTTGCCGGCGCCGAGCAGCACCAGCCGGCCGGGCAGGCTGCGCAGCAGACCGTCCTTGCGCCGCGGTTGGGTCATGGCAACATGATAGCGGCATCGGCAGCGCTGTCATGGCGCCAAGCGCCGGGAACCTGCGTGCCGGGCCGGCGTTGCGCGAGGTCGTCCGGCGCGGTCACGCCTCGCCCGAGGTGTCGAACATGGCCGCGGCGAGCGCGTCTTTGGCGGTCTTGCCGGCCCAGACGACGAACTGGAAGGCGGCAAAGTAGCGTTCGCACGTGTCGAGCGCCGTCGACAGCAGCGCTTCGCATTGCCGGCTCGAGGCGGTCATTCCGCCCGCCAGCACCAGCGCGTGGCGGTACATCACGAGGCCTTCCTTGACCCACAGGTCGAAGTGTCCGACCCAGAGCTGTTCGTTGATCAGGGTGATCAGCGCCTGGGTCTCGCCGCGCCGACGTTCCGGCACCTTGAGGTCGAACGCGCAGGCCAGGTGCAGCGCCTCGATGTCGGCCATCCAGGTGTAGGAGAGCTGATAATCGGTCCAACGCCCGCTCACCACGATGGTGATCTCGTCGTCGCCCGCGCGCTCGAAGGACCAGTCGTTGCCCGCCGCCAGGCGCTCCACTACGTCGAGGGGATTGAGGCGCTGCTCGTCCGCGTAACCGATGTGGGACATGACGTCTCCGCTTTGCCGAGTTGAGCGAGGGGAAACGCACGCCACCGCACGCGACCGGCCCGGCCGGTACGAGTCGCGAACCCGATATTGACTCCTGGGATGCGCGATGCTCCCGCCCTGAAGCGAATCAGGGACGGCACGACTATAACTCGCTCGATTCCGCCCGCCAAAGGCATCATTTGCCTCGAGTGAGCCGTGATTTGCGCCGGCGATGCAATCCAGCGGAATCAAGATTCCACAGCCTATGCTGCGACCGTTGCGATTTTTTCAGTGGATAACGCGTCGCGCCGACTCCCTGCGCGGCGGCAAGGTGCGCCGGCGCGGCGTCGGGAGATCCGGTTAGTCGAACAGGCTGGAGACCGACTCTTCATTCGCCGTGCGACCGATGGCCTCGCCGATCAGCGGCGCGATCGGCAAGGTGCGCACATTGCCGGCAGCGAGCACGTCCTTGGTGGGCTGGATCGAGTCGGTGATGACCAGCTCCTTGAGCCGCGACCTGGCGATGCGCTTGGCCGCGTCTCCCGAGAGCACCCCATGGCTGATATAGGCGTAGACCGCTTCCGCGCCTTGGGCCAGCAGCGCGTCGGCCGCATTGATGAGGGTTCCGCCGGAATCGACGATGTCGTCGACCAGCACGCAGATGCGCCCCGCGACCTCGCCGATCACGTTCATCACTTCGGATTCGCCCGGGCGTTCGCGCCGTTTGTCGACAATGGCAAGCGGCGCGTTGATGCGTTTGGCGAATCCGCGCGCGCGCGCAACGCCGCCCACGTCGGGAGATACCACCATGACGTTGTCGAGCGGCAGGCGCTCGCGAATATCGCGCACCATCAGCGGCGAGGCGTAGAGATTGTCGGTCGGAATGTCGAAGAAGCCCTGGATCTGCCCGGCGTGCAGGTCGAGGGTCATGACCCGGTCGGCGCCCGCGCGGGTGATGAGATTGGCGACGAGCTTGGCCGAGATCGGCGTGCGCGGGCCCGGCTTGCGGTCCTGCCGGGCATAGCCGAAATAGGGGATCACCGCGGTGATGCGGCGCGCCGACGAGCGCCGCAGCGCATCGATGATGATCAGCAGCTCCATCAAATGGTCGTTGGCCGGATAGGAGGTCGACTGGATCACGAACACGTCGGTGCCGCGCATGTTCTCCTGGATCTCGACGAAAACCTCCATGTCGGCGAAGCGTTTAACCACCGCCTTGGCCAAGGGAATCTTGAGGTAGTCGGCGATCCCCGCCGCCAGCGCAGGATTGGAATTGCCGGCGACGAGCTTGATCGCCCCGTTATTGCCGGTCATTCGGAAATCCTCGCATTGCGCCCCTCCGGATCGACGCCGGGCGCTCACGCGAGGTGGTCATAACAACAGGGCGGGGGGTCGGCAATACGGGAGAAAATCGTTGTCCCGAGGCTTTTCGGCGTGGGCGGCGCGCCGTCAATGCGGCCCTGCGGCGGCCACGGCCACCGCCTCGGCTCGCGACAGTGCCTGCGCCGGCGCCGGGGGTCGGTGCGGCAGCGGCGCGGAGACGAGACGCGGCGCGGCTGCGGGCGGCGGCCCGGTTTCGCGTTCCCCTGCGGCGGTGATGCCCGCGGGGCCGAGGCTGCCGTGGGTTGGCGGCACGGCCAGCGCCACCTGCGGCGCGTCCGTCGCTTCCGGCGCCCCCGGAGTGATCGCGGGCGAGGTCAAGAATGCGGCGAGCTCCTCGATGCTGCTGCGCGCGATGCCGCGCAACACCGTGTCGTCGACGACCTGCCAGGCGTCGCCGGTGCCGCCCCGCGCGGTCTGGCTTCCGCTCACGCGCAGGCGGCGGCGCTGCTCGCGGTCGAACAGGTCCCACACCCAGAACACCGTCGTGGTGCCGCGGATCGCCGCCGCGGCGAGATAGCCGCGCACGCGAAACGCCGCCGGGCTCGCGCGCGCGACAACCGCAAGCCTCCGCGTCTGCGCCTCCTCGTTCAGGTATTGCACCAGCTTGTGGAAAAGGACCGGGGGCGGCCCGTCGATCGATTCGAAGGCGATGCTGGCACCGCGCGGCGAGGCCGCCGAAAGATGCGGCGCGGCGTTTTCGTCACAACCCGCAAGCGCGGCCGCGCACAGCATGGCGGCAAGAAGGGCTTGTCGGCGGGCTCGGCAGGCCGCGGTGCCGCTCGCACGCGCATCGCGACGGATCATTATAGCGTCCCTGCGGCCGTGGCTTCGAGCTGTCATTTCCGGCCTTGGCGCGAGGCTAGCCGCAATGTGCAGGGGGAGTCCAGCACGGCGCGGCTCGCACGCTCCTCTTCGCGGTCGCTCGTCAGTCCACGAGCGCGATGGCGTTGACGTGCCGTCCATAGTCCGGTTCGCCGCGATGCGTCGCCCGCCGATAGCTGAAGAAGCGCGTCGGCTCGCCGTAGGTGCACAGCCCGAGGTCCTCGAAATGAATGACGCCCGCCTGCCGCACGCGGCGCGCGATATAACCGGGGAGATCGAAGAGGGCATGGTTCGCGCGCGAGGACGGCGCGAAAAAACACGCGTTGGCGGGATCGTGCGCGAGGAAGCGCTCGACCAGTTCCGGCCCCACCTCGTAATGCGGCTGTCGAATGGTCGGTCCGAGCGCGGCAACGATGCGCTGACGCGCGGCGCCGAGTTGCTCCATCGCCGCGATCACCGCTTCCACCACGCCGCCGAGCGCACCGCGCCAGCCGGCATGCGCGGCGCCGACGACACCCGCTTCGCCGTCGGCGAGCAACAGCGGACCGCAGTCCGCGGTCGAGACGCCGACGGCAAGCCCGCGACGCCGCGTCACCACCGCGTCGGCGCGCGGCCGGCTGTCGCGCGCCCACGGCGTCTCGGCGATCACGACCGCGGGCGAATGGAGCTGATAGGGCGTAAGCAATCGTTCTGGCGTAACCCCGAGCGCGGTCGCCGCGCGCGCGCGGTTCTCGGCCACCCGGTCGGGCGCATCGCGCGAGCCGATGCCGCAGTTCAGGCTCGCATAGACGCCGAGCGACACGCCGCCTGCGCGCGTGAAGAAACCGTGGCGGACGTGCGCGAGCCGCGCGAGCGAACCGGCCTGCAGCATGGCGCCACCATAGCAGGAAGGATGCCGATTGCGAGTGCATCGCACGGCGCGGGAGAAAGCCCGCCGCCGGCGGGCGCGGGTCGCGATCGGATCGACCCGGCGCCGTCATTGCGAGGAGCCCCGATGGGGCGACGAAGCAATCCAGGCCCATTGCGTGCCGCAGGCGCGGCGCGCGGTCATTGCGGCACCGCCCATTCCGGGTTGCTTCGCCCTCGCTTGCGCTTGGGCTCGCAATGCGCTCGGGCTTGCAATGACGGGGAAGGATGCTCGGGCGCGCGAGGGGCGGGCAATGACGGGCCGTTCGGAATGGCGTTGCTGCCGCGCGCCATGACGGGTCAATGCCACGGCGAGCCGCAGTTAGAAGGCGGGCGGCGTGCCGAGCGCCGGATGGGTGAAGGCCGCGGCCTTGAACAGCATGCCCATGCCGCTGCGGCCGGCGCCGATCAGGCGCGCGAGCGCGAGGTCGATTTCGGCGGCGCGGGCGTGGTCGGCCTTGGCCTTGAGCGCGGCCGCGCGCGTTTCGATGCCGAGCCGGCGCAGCAATTGCGCCTGCACGATCGGTCCATGACCCTGTGCACCCATGGCCTCCACGGCCTTGGCGAGCGCCTCGAAATCGACATGCGCGGTGAGGTCGACGGTGCCCGGGGCGCTCAGCGCGTCGGCGAAGGCGTGTCGAGCGACCGCCTGCAGCGTGTCGCCCAACGCGCTTTCCGTGTGACCGTAGTCGATGACCAGGGCGGCGCCTCCTTGGTCGGCGATGCGTTTGCCGAGATCCATCGCGATTTTGTCGTCGCGCCATTCGAAGATCGACTCGAGGGGCGCGTCGCGCAGCGCCGGGGGCACTATCGCGGAAAAATGCGGGATCGGCTCGGCCGCCACGGTGAAAGCAAGCCTGCCGTCGGCGCCCACGTCGACGCAGCGGTGATGCCAGCCGTCGGCGCGCTTGACCGCCTGATTCACCGGCAGCGCATCGAAGAATTCATTGGCAACGATGATCGCGGGCCCGGAGGGAACCTCGGCGAGCGAGCCGTGCCAGGATTTCTGCTGCGGCGCGCCCTCGAGCGTGCGTTGCTGCGTCGCCTTCAGGATTGGATTGATTTCGACGAAGTGCAGCGTGATCGCCTCGCTGAAACCGGGCATCACTTTGAGCGCACGCAGGGCATCTTTCATCAGCGTGCCGCGCCCGGGCCCGAGCTCGACGACGCGGACCGGCGAAGGCGACCCCATCTGCTTCCAGACCGCGGCCATCCACAAGCCGATCAGTTCGCCGAACATCTGGCTTACTTCCGGTGCGGTGACGAAGTCCCCGCCGGCGCCGATCGGGTCGCGGGTCGTATAGTAGCCGTGCGCCGGATCGAGCAGACAGAGCGACATGTATTCGCCGACCGGCATGGGTCCCGCGGCAGCGATGCGGCGGCGGATGTCTGCTTCGAGCGGCGTGACCTGCGCCATGCCAAGTCCTCCGCGCGAAATTTATCACGCTTTCCGTGGCGGTCCGTGGCGGGCGGCGTAAAGGATGAAGGCGAGACCGACGAAGAACAGGGGTATCGACAGCAGTTGCCCCATGGTGATGCCGCCCCACAGGAAGCCGAGCTGGACGTCGGGCTCACGGAAGAATTCGCAGGCGATGCGCGCGACCGCATAACCGCACGCGAAGGCGCCGACGACCAGACCCGGACGCCTGAGCGCGCCGGCGCGGATCAGGAGCCAGAGCAGGGCGAGCAGCGCCAGACCTTCGAGCGCGGCTTCATAGAGCTGGCTCGGATGGCGCGGCACCGCGCCGCCGCCGGGAAAGATCATGGCCCAGGGGACGTCCGTCGGTCTGCCCCACAATTCGCCGTTGACGAAATTCGCCAGCCGACCGAGAAACAGGCCGATCGGTCCCACCGCGCAGGTGACGTCGCCGAGCGAGAGCACCGAGACGCCGCGTCGGCGCGCGAACAGCACCACCGCCAGCACGCAACCGGTGAATCCGCCGTGAAACGACATGCCGCCGTGCCACAGCGCGACGATCTCGACCGGATGCGCGAGAAAGTGGGGAAGATTGTAGAACAGGACGTAGCCGGCGCGGCCGCCGAGGATGATGCCGAGCGTGACCCAGAGCACGAAGTCGTCGAAATCGGCGAGCGTCATCGGCGCCGGTCCGCCCCAATGCCGTTGGTTGCGGATCAAGGCCCGGGCGTAGAGCCAGCCGAGCAGGATGCCGGCGATATAGGCGAGCGCATACCATCGCACGGCCAAGGGACCGATGCGGACCAGGATCGGATCGATCTGCGGATAAGGGATGAGGTGCCAGGGCATTGCGGTGCCGCTCGTGCGCGAGTCGCCCGGTCCGGTGTTAGCATGTCGCCTCTTGCGGCGGGATGACCCGACCGTCATTTAATGTCGTGAACGGGGCAGCGATCCATGACCCAGACCAGTAATCGCTTTTTCGACGAGCTCGCGCGGCTGATGAACGATGCCGCCGGTCTCGCGCAGGGCGTGCGGCGCGAATTCGACACGCTGCTGCGGACCCAGGCCGAGCGCGTGCTGCGCGAGCTCGACGTGGTCCAACGCGAAGAGTTCGAGGCCGTCAAGGAAATGGCTCGGCTTGCGCGCGAAGAGAACGAAGCGCTCAGGGCGCGCATCGCCGCCCTGGAAGGCAAGGCGGACAGGCCGGGTACCGCGGAGCCCTCCGCATCGGCCTAGCGGCTTGGTTTCCTTGCCCTCGCGCGTGCGCGCGGCTATAAGCCTGCGCGACCACGCGGCCCCGGACACCCCTGGAGGCATGCCGCGGTGGGGGCGGCCAAAAGCCGCCTTTTTCCATAGACTTGCACGAGGCGAACGATGGCGACCGTGCTGCAAATGAAGGCGACGGCGCGTCCGAAAGGCGGCAAGGGGGCCGCGCGGGCCGCGCGTCGCGCCGGCCGCGTGCCGGGCGTGATCTACGGCGAGAACAAGCCCCCGCTCATGGTGCTCATCGAGCATGACGAGTTGAAGAAGCGCATCTATGGCGGCCGCTTCCTGACCACGCTCTACGAGCTCGACGTGGACGGGGAAAAACACCGGGTGATCCCGCGCGATTTCCAGCTCGACGCGGTCAAGGACCTGCCGATGCACGTGGATTTCCTGCGCGTGTCGGAAGGATCGACGATCCGCGTGCGCGTGCCCTTGCACGTGCTCAACGCCGACCAGTCGCCGGGGGTCAAGCGCGGGGGCGCGGTCAACATCGTCACCCACAGCGTCGAGGTGATCTGCCCCGCCGACCACATTCCCGAAGCGATCGAGGTCGACATCGCCGGACTCGAGATCGGCCATTCCAAGCATCTTAGCGACATCGCCTTGCCGGCTAACAGCCGTGTCGTCGGACGGCCCGACATGACGCTGGTCACGGTCGTTCCGCCGTCGGGCTATGCGGAGGAAATGAAGGCTGCGGCCGAGGCCGCTGCCGCCGCGGCCGCCGCCGCTGCCGCCGCGGTTCCCGGCACGGAAGCGGCGCCTGCCGCTGGCGGTGCCGCGCCAGGCGCGGCGCCCGCCGCGGCTGCCGCGCCGGCCGCCGCCGCGCCGGCGAAGGCCGAAAAGAAGTGACGCCGTGGCCCCGCCTCACGGGGGGCCCCTTCCTGCTCGAACCGGGGCGGCCGCGCGGCTGTTGATGCCATGCTCTTGTTCGTCGGCCTCGGCAATCCGGGCACGCGGCATGCGGGCAACCGCCACAATATCGGTTTCATGGCGGTGCAGGCGATCGCGCGCCGCCACCGCCTCGCTCCCTGGAGACGGCGCTTCCAGGGCGTCGCCGCCGACGGCGCGCTCGGCGGCGAGCGCGTTCTGCTGCTCCTGCCCGGCACGTTCATGAATGAGTCGGGACGCGCCGTGCAGGAGGCGGCGCATTTCTACAAGCTTGCGCCCGGCGAGGTCGTGGCGTTTCACGACGAGGTTGACCTGCCGCCAGCCAAGGTGCGGGTGAAGACCGGGGGCAGCGACGCCGGCCACAACGGACTGCGCTCGATCACGGCGGCGATCGGCAATGCCTACAAACGAGTAAGGATCGGCATCGGCAAGCCGAATGCGAAGGAACTCGTCCCGAGCCATGTGCTAAGCGATTTCTCCCGCGAGGAATGGCCCTGGGTCGAGGCGCTGTGCGACGTCATCGCCGACAACGCCGCGTTGCTGGTCGAGGGCAAGGATGCGACCTTCCAGAACCGCGTGCATCTCGCCATGGACGCGAAGGGTCTGCTCGCAGGCGGCGGCGTGCACGGCGATCGTTGATGCGGCCAACGCGGAAAGTTCTTCATGGGCTTCAAATGCGGTATCATCGGCCTGCCGAATGTCGGCAAGTCCACGCTCTTCAACGCGCTCACCGAGACGGCGGCCGCCCAGGCCGCCAATTATCCGTTCTGCACCATCGAGCCCAATGTCGGCGACGTGGCCGTGCCTGACCCGCGGCTTACGGTGCTCGCTCGGCTCGCGCAGTCGGCGCAGATCGTGCCGACCCGGCTCACCTTCGTCGATATCGCAGGGCTCGTGCGCGGCGCGTCCAAGGGCGAAGGCTTGGGCAATCAGTTTCTCGCGGCCATCCGCGAGGTCGACGCCGTGGCGCACGTGGTGCGCTGTTTCGAGGGCGCCGACGTCACTCATGTCGAGGGCCGCATCGATCCCATCGCCGATATCGAGACGGTCGAGACCGAGCTGATGCTTGCCGACCTCGAAAGCCTGGAGCGGCGGGCGGAGGCGCTGGAGAAGAAGGCCAAGAGCGGCGACAAGGAGGCGCTCGGCACGCGCGATTTGATCCGGCGCGCGCTGGCTTTGCTGCGCGCGGGCCGGCCGGCGCGCGCGCTCGAACGCAAGCCGGAGGAGGAGAAGCTGTTGCGCGGGCTCGGCCTGCTCACCGCGTTGCCGGTCCTCTATGTCTGCAATGTCGATGAGGGCGCGGCGGGGACGGGCAATGTCTTCTCGCGCAGGGTGGCGGAGCGTGCGCGCTCGGAAGGCGCCGGCTGCGTGGTGATCTCGGCCAAGATCGAGTCGGAAATCGCGCTGATGCCGGCGGCCGAACGCGGGGATTATCTGGCCGCGGTGGGGCTGGCGGAGGCGGGCCTCGACCGGCTGATCCGCGCCGGCTACGCGCTGTTGCGCCTGGTCACGTTCTTCACCGCCGGTCCCAAGGAGACGCGCGCCTGGACGGTGCCGGCGGGCACCCGCGCGCCGCAGGCCGCCGGCATCATCCACAGCGACTTCGAACGCGGGTTCATCCGTGCCGAGACCATCGCCTATGAGGACTACGTCGCCTGCGGCGGCGAAGCGGGCGCGCGCGAGGCTGGCAAACTGCGGCTCGAAGGCAAGGATTACGTGGTCGCCGACGGCGACGTCATGCATTTCCGCTTCGCCACCTGAACCTCGTCTCGTCGCGGAATGGCGCGCGCCGGTGCGTGCGCGGTTGCGGACATCCGGA
>JADGGK010000078.1 GCA_019689975.1 Pseudolabrys sp. | reverse complement strand
CGTTTCTGGATTGCTTCGCCCTCGCTCCGCTCGGGCTCGCAATGACGGGGGAGTATACGCGCGGGCTCGCAATGACGGGGAATGTGACCCGTCATTGCGAGGAGCCGCGCAAGCGGCGACGAAGCAATCCAGGCCTTGCGGTGCCACAGGTGCAACGCGCGGTTGTTGTGGCACGGCCGTTTCTGGATTGCTTCGCCCTCGCTCCGCTCGGGCTCGCAATGACGGGGTAAGAAGCGCTCGGGCTCGCAATGACGGAGACGGCGGCGGCGTGGGCTCGCAATGACGGGGAAGGGCGCGCAGGCGTGCAATGGGCGCGGGGGCGCAATGACGGGAAAAGGTGCTCGCGCCCGCAATGGCGGACCAATTCGCGATGGCGTCGCTGCGCCCCGATCGAGGCCCTCATGTCACGGTATCCGCGCGAGGAACGGGCGATCGGGGCGATGCCGTCCGCGCTTCAGGCGTAGCGCCGCCGGGCGAGCGCGACCCCTTGGCCGAGCGCGGTCAGTTTCGCGGCGGCGAGCTCGCGCCGCATCGGCGCCATGCCGCAATTGGTGCAGGCGACGACGCGCTCCTTCGGCACGTGCTTGATGACGCGGCCGATCACCTCGGCGATTTCCTGGGGCGTTTCGACGGCATCGGTGGCGACGTCGATCACGCCGACGAGCACGTCCTTGCCGTTCAGCAATGACAGGAGCTCGAGCGGGACGTGCGAGTGGATGCATTCGATCGACACCTGGTCGATGCGGCTGCGCGCGAGCGCCGGAAATATCTTCTCATATTGGCGCCATTCCGCGCCGAGCGAGCGTTTCCAGTCGATATTGGCCTTGATTCCGTAGCCGTAGCAGATGTGCACGGCGGTCGTGCAGTTGAGACGGTCGATCGCGCGATGCAGCGCCTCGATGCCCCAGTCGGCAACCTCGTCCATGAACACATTGAAGGCCGGTTCGTCGAACTGGATGACGTCCACGCCGTCCTCCTCGAGCGCCCGCGCTTCCCGGTTGAGCAATTCGGCAAACGCGAACGCCATCTTCACTTTGTCGCCGTAATGCGCGTCGGCGATCGTGTCGCATATGGTCATCGGCCCGGGCAGCGTCATCTTCAGCTTGCGATGCGTGTGTGCGCGCGCAAAGCGCGCCTCGCGCGCATGCACGCGACCCTTGAGCGCGAGCGGCCCGCGCACCACCGGAACCATCGCCCTGTAGCGATCGGCGCGAATGCCCATCTCGACCTTGTTGGCGAAGTCGATGCCGTCGACGGCCTCGAGGAAGCCGTGCACGAAATGCTGGCGCGACATCTCGCCGTCGCTGACGATGTCGAGCCCGGCGTCCTCTTGCGCCTTGATCGCCAGCAAAGTGGCGTCGAGCTTGGCCTGCGCGAGCGGCTCGCCGTCGAGCCGCCAGCGCGGCCACAGCTTGTCGGGCTCGGCGAGCCAGGCAGGCTTCGGCAGGCTGCCGGCGATACTGGCGGGAAACATCATGACGGCACGTCTCGCGGCAGGTCGGGCGCTTGCCAACTATAGAGCCAATCCTGGCGCGCGAGCAGCGCCTGCCCGCCGAGCCGCCGCAGGTGCAGATCGCGCAGTGCCGCCGCGGGTCCGGCAAGAGCGTAGACGAGGCCGTTCCGACGCGAGACCTGTTGCACGCGCGCAACGCGATGCCGGCGTGCGCCTTCATAGGCGCGCAGCGCGTCGGCCGGATCGTCGCCATAGCGATGCAGCATGTCCGCGAGCACGGCCGCGTCCTCGATGGCCATGGCCGCGCCTTGGGCGAGGAAGGGCAGCATGGGATGGGCGGCATCCCCGATCAGGGTCACCGGTCCACGGCCCCCCGGAAAGGGGCCGCGGCGGTGGTAGAGCGGCCATCTCTGCCACCGTGCGGGCCGTTCGACAAGCGCGCGTGCAGGCGCGCACCAGCATCTGCGCGCGAAATGCCGCGCCGGCCCCTCCTCGAGCTCGCTGGAGGGGGGGACCCCGTCATGCCGTGCATCGTGCGGGTCGCCGCGCTCGCGCGTCTCGCGCAGGATGCCGACGATGTTGACGAGACTTCCCGCCATGACCGGATAGTGCACGAGATGCGCGCCGGGGCCGAGCCAAAGATGAACGAGCGGTGCGCGAAATTCCTCCGCCACCTGCGCGGCCGGCACGAGCGCGCGCCAGGCCACGCGGCGCGCGAAACGGGGCGGGCGCTGCCGGCCCGATCGCGCGGCGACGGCAGACCACAGCCCGTCGGCCCCGACCAGCGCCAGCGCCCGCTCCTCGAGCAAGCGATGTCCGTGCCGATAGGCGACGGTGACGCCCTTGGCATGGACGGCGTAATCCTCGACCCGGCTGTCGAGCCGCAGCGTCACGTCGTGCGCGGCCTGCGCGGCGGCGACGAGCGTCGCCTGCAGATCGCCGCGATGGATCGCCCAGTAGGGCGCGCCGTAACGGCGGGGAACGTCGAGGAGCGGGATGCGCACGATTTCGCGTCCCGACCGAGCCGCCATCACGCGGATCGCCTGCGGCGCGAGCACGTGCGGCAGCAGGCGATCGCCGAGGCCGAGTGCGAGCAGCACGCGCGTCGCATTGGGCGAAAGCTGGATGCCGGCGCCGGTCTCCTGCAGCGCCGGCGCCTGCTCCAGCACGGTCACGCGGCAACCGGTGCGCGCAAGCGCCAGCGCCGCCGTCAGTCCGGCGATGCCGGCGCCGGCCACGACCACATGGCGGCGCGTCGCTGTCATGGTCGCCGCGATGCGGATTCAGAGGGGTGCGGCCGCGGGCAGCGCGCACTCAGGGGGATTCGCCGCGTGCGGATCGAGCGACGGGTTGAAGCGGAACAGCGTCGAGCAGTAGGGGCAGATGATCTCGTCCTCATCCCCCATATCGAGAAAGACGTGCGGGTGGTCGAACGGCGGCGAGGCGCCGATGCACATGAATTCACGCGCGCCGATCTCGATCACCGGCGCGCCGGGGTCGTTGTGGAAATGCGGGATGACGTGCTCGGCCATGAGCTCCTCGAAGCGCCTCGTCGTTGCGGGCCGCACCATAACGGGGCGGGGCGGCGATGCCTAGGGTCGCCCGGCTGGCCCCGCGGTTTGCCGGATCCGCCGCCCGCCGTGCGCCATTGGCCGCGCGATCGCCGAGGCCGTCCGATCCGCTCCCCCTCCAAGTTGCGCGGGCCGCCTCCCGCAGCGCCCGTTCCGCGCGCGCCGCGGTGGCGGTGGAGACCGGCGGGCGCGAATTGCGGCTGCGCCGGCGCGCGGGTAGATAGCACGGCATGGCGAGTTTCAGGAACGGCGAGGTCGAGATTGCCTATCTCGACGAAGGCGACGGCGAGCCGATCGTGCTCGTGCACGGTTTTGCCTCGACCAAAGAGGTGAACTGGGTCAATCCCGGCTGGATCGCCACGCTCACGCGCGCGGGGCGGCGCGCCATCGCGCTCGACAACCGCGGCCATGGACAGTCGACCAAACTCTACGACCCGGCGGCCTATCACACTTCGCTCATGGCGGAGGACGTGCGCGCGCTGCTCGATCATCTCGGGCTCGAGCGCGCCGACGTCATGGGCTATTCGATGGGCGCGCGAATCACCGCCTTTCTCGCTCTCCAGCACCCGCACCGCCTGCGTTCGGCGATCTTCGGCGGCCTCGGCATCCGGCTGGTGCACGGCGTCGGATTGCCGGACACGGTTGCCGACGGCCTGGAGGCGGCCTCGCTCGATGCGGTGACCGATCCGCAGTCCCGCATGTTCCGCAGCTTCGCGCAGCAGACGCGGTCCGATCTCAAGGCGCTCGCCGCCTGCATCCGCGGCACGCGACAGACCCTGACCGAGGCGCAGGTCGCCAAGATCACGATCCCAGTGCTGGTGGCGGTCGGCACGCGCGACGAGGTGGCCGGCTCGCCGGAGGCGCTGGCGGCGCTGATGCCGCGCGCGCAAGCGCTGCCGATACCCGAACGCGATCATATGCTTGCGGTCGGCGACCGCGTCTACAAGGCCGGGGTGCTCGAATTTCTTAACCGGCGGCCTTAACTTAAGACGGGAGGCTGGTATGCGCCGGCCTCATCGGCCGCTCGTGACCGCCGCTTTGCTGTGGTAAACGTGGCCGACAAGTGCCGGGGCATGATGTGCAAGGCATCCGGAGGCATCTCCATGGCTCAACTTCAGACACGGCCTGCAAGCGGCCTCGAAAAGGTCGATCCGGTCTGGGCTCGCGTGCGCTCGGAAGCCGAAGAGATCGCCCGCCGCGAGCCCGAGCTGGCGACGTTCATCTATGAGAACGTGCTGCATCACGACTCGCTTGAAGCGGCGGTGATCCATCGCGTGAGCGAGCGGCTCGACCATACCGACATTTCCGGTGATCTGATCCGGCAGGCCTATACCGAAGCGATCGCCGAAGAGCCCGCGATCGGCGAGGCATTCCGTGCCGATATCGTGGCGACCGTCGACCGCGATCCCGCCACCTCGCGTTTCGTCGAGCCGGTGCTCTATTACAAAGGTTTCCATGCGATCCAGACGCATCGGCTCGCGCATTGGCTCTACCGCCGCGGCCGCAGGGATTTTGCCCTCTATCTCCAGAGCCGTTCGTCGGCCGTGTTCCAATGCGACATCAACCCGGCCGCGCGCATCGGTCGCGGCATTTTCCTCGATCACGCCACCGGCCTCGTCGTCGGGGAGACGGCGGTGATCGAGGATGACGTCTCGATCCTGCACGACGTCACGCTCGGCGGTACCGGCAAGGAACACGAGGATCGCCATCCCAAGATCCGCCGCGGCGTGATGATCGGCGCCGGCGCCAAGATCCTCGGCAACATAGAGGTGGGTCATTGCGCGCGCATCGCCGCGGGATCGGTTGTCATCAAGCCGGTGCCGAACAACGTGACGGTGGCCGGCGTGCCGGCGAAGGTCGTCGGCGAGGCCGGATGCCCCGAGCCGTCGCGCGCCATGGACCAGATGCTCTACGGCATCATGCTCGACGGATAGGCTTGCCTCGCCTTGCCTGATCGGGCAAGCAGGCGCGGCCGCGACCAGGGAGCCCTCTTGTTGAACGTTCAGGAAATCAGGAAGCTCGACGCTTATCTGAAGAAATTGTTCGGCAATCCCCACTTGCGGGTCGTGCCGAAAGCCGGCGAAGCCGCGGACGTCTTTGTCGGCGCAGACAAGATCGGCATCCTCACCGCGGAAGAGGACGAAGGCGAACGTTCGTACAATTTCCGCATGGTGATCCAGGTGAGCAGCGACCCGGCCATGCAGCCGGTGCCGACGCTCACCAATTACCTGCGACGTCGTTTCGACAACGACAAGATCCGCGTGGTCACGAGGCCAAGGAAGCTCGACTCGGTGGAAGCCTATATCGGGGAGGAATTTCTCGGCGTGCTGTTTCTGGAAACCGAGCGCGGGCGCAAGTCGTATATTTTCGAATTGCCGATCCTCGACGTCGACCTGGTGGAATGATCGCTAGGACGGGTGCATGCGCGCCAGCAGCCTGTCGATCCCGGCGGCGAGCGCACGCCAGTCCCCGAGCCACTCGCGCGGAAAGCGCACCGTGACATCGGCGCCGCCGATCCTCCGTTCCAAGAGGCAGGTGCCCTGGTTGGCAACCCCGTGACGCGAGCAACGGGCGAAGAAATGCGCCGGGGCGGCGCTTTCGAAGACCAGGTCCTCGCCCCGGTAGGGCGAGTCGTCGCGAAAGGGGCGCAGGGTCAATCCCTCCGGCCCGGCGAGGACGCCGGGTGCGAGATAGCGCGGATAGATGTCGCGCATGCGTTCCTCAATGCTGAGCACGGCGCCGTCGGACGTGATGGTCACGAACAGCCGGTCGCCGATTGCGCCCGCGGCGGCGCGCGTCGGCCTGGCGCGCGGATCGGGCGGCAGGAGCGAGGGCCACAAATAGTCGAGGTCGACGCGTTCCTGCACCCCCGGGCGCCGCTGCATCGGCACGCGGATCGCCGCCGGCTCGATGTTGAAGCCTGTTCCGGCGATCACGATCGGCAGCGACGGCGCGTCGCCGGCGACGGGCGCGTCGGGCCAGCGCGGCCACAAGACATAGGTGATGTAGCCGAGGGCCGCGACCACCACAGCGGCAAAAAGCAGGAGCGGGGCGGCAAGCGGGTTGTGGTCGCGGCGTCCGGCGGTTCTCCGCACGGCGGCGCGCGGATGCATGGCGGTCGACATGAGTGCGCCTCGGGAAGCGAATCACGGACGATTATGCCACGCGCGCCGAATTCGACCCGGCTGGCGTTAACCTTTCGTTAAGGATCGGCTGGCGCCCGCCACGGGGGTCTTGCAAGATCGCGGCCTGTTCCGCGTCGAGAGCCCGCGATGTCGTCCCATTCGGTGCAAATGCTGTTGTCGCTGGCGATCGGATTTTCATTCGCCGGCCTTTCCTGTTCGGGATTCCGCCTCGCCACCAACAGGCTGCCGAGTTTCTCCATGCTGAGCCGTGGCCCCAGCCTTGCCGCGCTTGCCTCGGTGCCGTTGTTGATCATTGCCGCGCCGTTTCTGATCCTGCGTCATGCGTTGCTGGCAGGGGAGGATCGGCCGCGCTTCGAATTCGCCTTTCTCGCCACGTTGATTGCCGGCTTCTGGAGCCTGATGTCGGGCCTGACGCTGATTGCCGCGCTGCAGGCCTGCGGCCTCATCGCCGCCTGAGAGGCTTTCCCCGCCGCCGATCTTCGTGCAAGTTCGCGGGCATTTGCGGGGAGAAAGGCATGCCGATCTATCGTCTTGACGGCCAGGCACCGGAACTGCCGGGCGAAAGCGCGTGCTATATCGCCGAGACGGCGGTGTTGATCGGCCGGGTCAGGATCGCGCGCGAGGTGTCGATCTGGTATGGCGCGGTGCTGCGCGGGGACAATGAATGGATCGAAATCGGCGAGCGTTCGAACGTGCAGGACAATTGCACCCTGCACACCGATCCGGGCTTCCCGCTCAGCGTCGGCGCCGGGAGCCTGATCGGACATAATGTGGTTTTGCACGGCTGCAGGGTGGGCGACAACTCGCTCATCGGCATGGGCGCGGTGGTTCTCAACGGTGCGCGCATCGGCAACAACAGCCTCGTCGGCGCCGGCGCGGTCGTCACCGAGGGCAGGAGCTTTCCCGACAACAGCCTCATCGTCGGCGCGCCGGCGCGCGTCATCCGCAGCCTCGAGAAGGAGGAGATCGAACGTATCCGCAGCGGCGCCGAGGTCTACGTGCGGCGCGGCCACCACTACCGCGCAAATCTCGCGCGGGTCGGCTGAGCGCCCCCGCGGTTGCGGTTCGTTGCGCGCCATCGCCGGACCGCCTTGCGGGACGGGCTCATCGTCATCCGCCCGCGGCGCCCGATCGATCATCGGCGCCGGGCTCCGATCGGCGCGGCCGTGCCCGCGCCGGCAATCCGCCCGGTCGCGACGCCGTGGCCCGCGGGCGGCGCACGGGAGAGGCGCAGGATCGTCATGCGGCGGACGGGTCGTGGCGGTGGTCGCCCGACGGGCCGGGTTTCGACGTCTCGTCCCGCGTGGGCCGTTGATCGCGTTGGCGGTAGCGTCCTGTGCGGTCGCGCCCTATGCCGGCGGAACCTGCTCGAGGCCGGACTTCACGTCCTCATAGGCCCGCAACACGTGATCGCGCATCAACCGCGCGCTGCGCGCGGCGTCGCCTGCGCTCATGGCATTGAAAATCCGCTCGTGCTCGAGCCAGACGCGCTCGGCCAGCCGCGGCCAGCGCAGGACCTCGCCCATGGCGCGCCGCAGATGGTGCCAGTAGAGCCGCATCGTTTCCTGGATCAGCGTGTTGTCCGACCGTTCGTAGACGAAGAAGTGGAACGCCATGTCGGCCTCGATCAGCGCCTTGGCGTCGCGTTTTGTGGTGGCCGCCTTGCCGCGCGCGATCAGCTTGAGCCCGCGCACCCGCGCGGCCTCGTCCATGCGCGCGGCGGCGAGCCTGACCGCGAGCGGCTCGACGGCCGAGCGGAACTCGTAGATCGCCGCAAACAATTTGGGATCAAGAGGCGCGACGGCCAGACCGCGCCGGCCGGTTTCCCGCACGAAGCCCTGTGCCTTGAGCACCACAAGCGCGTTGTGAATGGGCTGGCGCGAAACATTGAGCCGCTGCGCGACGGTCTCCTGCGTGAGCCGCTCTCCCGGCCTGAGCGTGCCGTTGCCGATGGCGTCAAGGATCGCCGCGTAGGCTTGATCCATCAGCGTCTTGGAGGCGGCGAGGGATTCCATGCGCAAGACTTTCCGCGCGCTTGCGGACGACATTGAATACCGTATACGATACTTGCTCGGGAATAAAGGCCGGTGAGAGCCTGAAGGGAGGTGCGTGCGTGGCGGCGCCCATCCGCGTATTGCTGGCCAAGGTCGGGCTCGACGGCCACGACCGGGGGGTGAAGGTGGTGGCGCGCGCGCTGCGCGACGCCGGCATGGACGTGATCTATTCCGGTCTGCACCGCACGCCGGACGAGGTCGTCACGGCGGCGATCCAGGAGGACGTCGACGTTCTCGGCGTGAGCCTGCTTTCCGGCGTGCAGATGACGGTCTTTCCCAAGATATTGGACAAACTCAAGCGGGAGGGGGCCGACGACATCATCGTCGTGGCGGGCGGCGTGATGCCGCAGGAGGACGTGGCGGCGCTCAAGAAGATGGGCGTCAAGGAGATCATGCTGCAGGACACGCCGCCGCAGACCATCGTGCAGACGCTCAAACGCCTGGTGGCCGAGCGCGGTCCGCGCTGAAGAAAGGGCGCCTATGGAGCAGTGGTCGTTTCCGCCGGCCTATGACGACGATTATTTTCCCGCATCCGACAGCCGCTATTGGTTCCCGCGGCGGGAGACGATGCCCGCCGGCGAGCGCGAGCGCGCGATCCTGGAACGCCTGAAAGTCGTTTGCGCCTATGCCTACGAGCACGCGCCTTTCTACCGTCGCAAATGGGACGAGGCCGGTTTCCATCCGAGCCGATTGCGTTCGCTCGAGGATTTCGAACGCGTGCCGGTCGTGCAGAAGAAGGATCTGCGCGACGCGCAGCGCCTAAAGCCGCCCTTCGGCGACTATTTGTGCGTCCCCGAGAGCGAGGTGTTCCATATTCACGGCACCAGCGGCACCACCGGGCGGCCGACCGCGTTCGCCATCGGACGCGCCGACTGGCGTGCCATTGCCAACGCGCATGCACGGATCATGTGGGGCATGGGCCTGCGGCCGGGCGACACGATCTGCATCGCCGCCGTTTTCTCGCTCTACATGGGAAGCTGGGGCGTGCTTGCCGGCGCCGAGCGGCTGCAAACGAGATGCTTTCCCTTCGGCGCCGGGGCGACGGGCATGTCGGCGCGACTGGTGCATTGGCTCGACATGATCAAGCCCACGGCGTTCTACGGTACGCCGACCTACGCCTTGCACCTGGCGGAAGTGGCACGCGAGGAGAAACTCAATCCGCGCGACTTCCGCCTCAAGCTCATGTTCTTTTCCGGCGAGCCCGGCGCGTCCATTCCGGGCGTGCGCGCGAAGATCGAGGAGATCTACGGCGCCCGCGTCATCGACAGCGGCTCAATGGCGGAAATGACGCCGTGGATGAACGTGGCCGGATCCGCGGAAACCGACGGCATGCTGTGCTGGCAGGACGTGGTCTATACCGAGGTGTGCGACCCGGCAACTTTCCGCCGCGTTCCGTACGGACAACGCGGCACTCCCGTCTACACGCATCTTGAGCGCACCTCGCAACCCATGATCCGGTTGGTCTCCGGCGACCTCAGTCATTGGACCGACGGACCCAATCCGTGCGGGCGCACTTATCCGCGGTTGCCGCACGGCATCTTCGGCCGGATCGACGACATGTTCACGATCCGCGGCGAAAACATCTATCCGAGCGAGATCGACGCCGCGCTCAACGAAATCCCGCAATATGGCGGCGAACACCGCATCATCATCAGCAGGCAGACGGCGATGGACGAGCTGTTGCTGCGCGTGGAAGCCGGTGCCGCGGTGCATGCGAAAGGCGACGGGGAGATCGCGCGCTTTCGTGCCGAAGTGGAACGGCGGATGCAGACCTTGCTCGGCGTGCGCGCGGTGGTGGAAGTGGTGGCGCCCAACACCATCCCACGCACCGATTTCAAGGCGCGACGCGTGATCGACGACCGCGCGGTGTTTCGGGAGATGCAGGCGCATATCGAAGGAGCGAAAAACTGAGCCGCGGAATCTCTTCTCTGGCGCTGCTCGAGCGCGTCAAGGCCGGCGAGCCGGCCGCCATCGGCCGGCTCATCTCCCGGGCCGAAGCCGGCAGGCCGGACGATGCCCACGCGCTGGCGGCGATCTATCGTCTCGCCGGCCGCGCGCATGTCATCGGCGTCACCGGCGTTCCCGGTTCGGGTAAATCGACGCTGGTCGGCAAGCTTGTCGCCCGGTTGCGCGCTTCGGGGAGGAAGATCGGCGTTGTCGCCGTCGACCCGTCCAGCCCCTATTCGGGCGGCGCTATCCTCGGCGACCGCGTGCGCATGAGCGAGACGGCGACCGATCCCGGCGTCTATGTCCGCTCGATGGCGACGCACGGCTGGACCGGCGGCATGGCGCGCGCCACGCTCGATGCCGTCGATATTCTCGACGTCGCCGGGTTCGACACCGTCATCATCGAAACCGTCGGCATCGGCCAGGACGAGGTCGAGATCGCGCGGGCATCGCACACCACCATCGTGGTTTCGGCGCCGGGTCTCGGCGACGAGATTCAGGCGATCAAGGCGGGGGTATTGGAAATCGCCGACATTCATGTGGTTTCCAAATGTGACCGCAGCGACGCCAACCGCACGCTCGTCGATCTCAAACAGATGCTGAAGCTTGGGCTTGCCGATGCGGGTCGGGAATGGACGGTTCCGGTCATCGCGACCAGCGCCGTGTCGGGCGTCGGATTCGATGAATTGACGAAAGCCGTGGCCGAACATCGCCGCATCGCATTCGAAACCGAAGCGGGCCGGCGTCGTCGTCTGGCCATCAGCGACTTCCGCCTGCGCAAGACGGCGGAAAATCTGCTGCTCGCGCGTTTCAACGAGGACTATGGGCGGCTTGCGCCGGCCCTTGCCGCGCGGCTCGCCGAACGCAAATCCGATCCTTATTCGCTTGCCCGCGAGTTGACCGCCGCGCTGAGGCTGGCGGGAGAAGGAGCGCCCGATGAACGAGATGTTCGACCCCATATCGCTCGAACGCCTTCAGGATGAAGTCGCCGACTGGGAGGCGAATGAAGTCGCCGCCTTCGTGCAAAAGCAGGCCGAGCGCAAGCCCGAATTCTTTACCGGCGGCGATATTCCGGTGAAACGGGTTTACACGGCGCGCGACCTCGCCGGCACGCCGCTCGCGGACATTGGACTGCCGGGCCGCTATCCGTTCACGCGCGGACCCTATCCGACCATGTACCGCAGCCGCTACTGGACGATGCGGCAGATCGCCGGCTTCGGCACCGGCGAGGACACCAACCGGCGTTTCAAGTTTCTGATTTCGCAGGGGCAAACGGGGCTGTCGACCGATTTCGATATGCCGACGCTCATGGGATACGACTCCGACCATCCCATGAGCGAAGGAGAGGTCGGTCGCGAGGGGGTCGCCGTCGACACGCTCGCCGACATGGAGGCGCTCTATGAGGGCATCGACCTCGAGAAGATCTCGGTGTCGATGACCATCAATCCGACGGCCTGGATCCTGCTCGCGATGTACTACGCGCTCGGCAAGAAGCGCGGCTACGACATGCACAAGCTTTCCGGCACCATTCAGGCCGATATCCTCAAGGAATACATCGCGCAGAAGGAGTTCATCTATCCCATCGCGCCATCGGTGCGCCTCGTGCGCGACTGCATCACCTTCTGCGCCGAACACATGCGACGCTACAATCCGATCAACATTTCCGGCTATCATATCTCCGAGGCTGGCGCCTCTCCGCTGCAAGAGGCCGCCTTCACGCTCGCCAATGGCATCGTCTATGTCGAGGAGGTGCTCAAGACCGGCCTGGACGTGGACGCGTTCGCCCCCCGTCTTGCGTTCTATTTCGTTGCCCAGGCCGATTTCTTCGAGGAGATCGCCAAATTCCGTGCCGCGCGCCGCTGCTGGGCCAAGATCATGAAGCACCGTTTCGGCGCCAAGAAGCCGGAATCGATGCGGTTGCGCTTCCACTGCCAGACGGCGGCGGCGACGCTCACCGCGCCGCAATATCAGATCAACATCGTGCGAACTGCGCTGCAGGCGCTCTCCGCCGTGCTCGGAGGCTGCCAGTCGCTGCACACGAATGGTTACGACGAGGCGTTCGCCATTCCCACCGAGGACGCCATGCGCATCGCGCTGCGCACGCAGCAGATCATCGCCGAGGAGACGAATGTCGCCAACGTGGTCGATCCGCTCGGCGGTTCCTATTATGTCGAGTGGCTTACCAACGAATATGAACGGCGTATTTTCGAGATTCTCGACTACATCGATGCCAACGGAGGCACCATCAAGTTGATCGAAGACGGGTGGTTTCAGAAACAGATCGCCGATTTCGCCTATGAATGCGCGTTGCGCAAGCAACGCGGCGAGAAGACCGTGATCGGCGTGAACAAATACGTCGAGGAGGAGGAAGAACACGGCATCGAGACCCACCCCTATGACCCCAGCGCGGCCGAACGCCAAATCGCCCGCACCCGGCATGTGCGCGCGACCCGCGACGAGGCCAAGGTGCAGCGACTGCTCGACGAGCTCGTCGCGGTTGCGCGCGACGAGAGCAAGAACGTCATGCCGATCACCGTCGCGCTCGTCGAGAACGGGGCGACGATGGGCGACATCGTCGAGAAGCTAAAGGGCCTGTGGGGCACCTACCGCGAAACGCCGGTGTTCTGATGGGGATGCGGCCGTCCTGATCCGTCATGGCGAGCGCGGCGACGCAAATCCGGGCGGCATCGCCCGCCGACAAGGTGCGGCCGGCCCCCGGGGAGGGGCCGGCCGCTCGCGAACCCGGGG